>NZ_DATMRX010000383.1:0-9557 GCF_035565855.1 Pseudorhodoplanes sp. | reverse complement strand
CGACACCTTGCTGAGCATGTCCGTTCCTCCCCTCGCCTGACAAAGGCGGCATTCGCCGCTCGTTTGAGTGCGTCATTGTGGGCGCGCTCAAACTTCAGTCAATTGAGGGTGTCCCGCGATGCGGGTCGCGGGAGTTCATTTTCTCAGCGCGTCAATCGCTCCCGCGGACGGCGACTGTGCCGGCCATCCGACGACTGGGCGGATGGCCCTGCTTCCGACCCAACGCTCAATCGGCCAGCTGGGCGCGGGAAACCGGCTGCGGCCCATAGGGTGTCGAAGCGAAACCGGGAATGCTGTCGGGATCGGTAAAATCCCACGCATTTTCGCTAAGAGGCGTCTCGCTTGTCGTTTCCAGCGCCGGCGCGGGCACCTCAGCAGCCGACCGCCCGGTCGTCTCCTGACTCGCGGCTGGGTCTTCCGCCTGGGTCGGCAGCAGGAGATTGCACTCGGCACGTCCCGTATCCGGAAACTGCACCAGCAGAATGGCGGCAAATGCAATCGAAGATATCGCGGACCGACGATACGCATACACGAATGTCATCAGTGCCTCCTGTTGTTCGAAGCGCACCGATCTTCGCCAGCCGGCAACCTCTTGGATGTGAGCTGCCTCACACCGAAGCCCATCAAATCTAAGGCCAGACCTGTCCATCCGGAACGCTTCAACACAGCCGGCGTCGGGCCTATTCTGGCCGGATCAGGCGATCAGGGGAAAACAATGGCGCCCGCACATGACACGCTGATCCGCGCTCTTCCGAAGTGCGAATTGCACATTCACATCGAGGGCAGTCTGGAGCCCGAGATGATGTTCGCGCTGGCGCGGCGAAACGGCATTGCCCTGCCCTACGAGTCGATTGCGGACATCGAGAATGCCTATCGGTTTCAGAACCTGCAGGATTTCCTGAATGTCTATTACCTCGGCATGTCCGTGCTCATCACCGAGCAGGACTTCTACGATCTCGCCTTTGCCTATCTGAAGCGCGCGCGTGACGACAATGTCCGTCACGTCGAGATGTTTTTCGATCCGCAGGGCCATACCGATCGCGGCATTGCTTTCGCCACCGTGATCGACGGCCTGTCGCGGGCGATCGAGGATGCGAAACATACGCTGGGGGTATCAGCCAGTCTGATCATGTGTTTTCTGCGCCATCTCGACGAGATCAGCGCTGAGCGAACGCTCGACGCGGCGATGCCGTTTCGCGATCGCATCATGGGCGTCGGCCTCGACTCATCCGAGGCCGGTAATCCGCCGAGCAAGTTTGCTCGCGTGTTTGCCCGCGCGCGCGATGCCGGGTTTTTCCTGACCGCACATGCCGGTGAGGAAGGCCCAGCCAGCTATGTGTGGGAGGCGCTCGACGTGCTCGGCGTGATGCGGGTCGACCACGGCAATCACGCGATGGATGACGACGTGCTGGTCGGTCGCCTGGCGCGCGAACGAATGCCGCTGACGGTGTGTCCGCTGTCGAACTTGCGTTTGCGGGTCGTGAACGATCTTCACCACCACCCACTGCGCCGGATGATGGACCGCGGACTGATGGTCACGGTGAATTCCGACGATCCGGCCTATTTTGGCGGCTACGTAAACCGGAATTACAGTGTGGTGTCAGAAGCGCTGTCGCTTAGCCCTGAGGAGATCGCAGAAATCGTGAGAAACGGTTTTCATGCCTCGCTGATGAGCGAGGACGAGAAGATGAAAGCTTTGCAGGACATCGATCGCATCATCGCGTCTGCGAGGTGACAACGTTGGGGTGCTATGGCGCTCAAAGCAAAAGAGGAGTCCCGATCAACATCGGAACCCCTCTTTCAAACTCTATCGTATCGGTTACTGGTTCGGCGTCGCCGGGCGCGCAGGCGGGGTCTGGGTCGCCGGTGCAGATGGCCGGGCATTCGGTGAAGCAGGCGCCGTAGACGCTGGCGGGGTAGAAGACTGGCCTGTGGTCGCTGCGGGCGACTGACCTGTGTCTGCCGTGCGATCGTCCCTGCCCATGAAGGCAAGCGCTGCAATCAAGACAGCAAGCGCTGCAATACCACCGATGATCCAGTTCCAACTGAAGCCGCGGTCTGCCGCGTAACCGGCTTCGTTCACAGCCGGCCGTCTCGGATCCATGCGATTGGGATCCATGCGGTTTGGATCCACTCGGTTGGGATCATAGTCGGACATGGGTATCTCCTTGCTTCACGAGGTGATCTTGCGGTCGCATGTCAACGGCATGCCTTCGCAACGGTTCCACTCCTGTTCAACATCAACGCTTGGAAAGCTTCACCATTTGCAATCTGAAGGAACACTCCGTGAGATCGATGCGACGCAACGCGAAAAAGGCGCAATCCCTTCAATGGAACCTTTCAGGTTGGTTCGCGTTCATGTGCCACTGAACAACGGCACGCGTCGGCATCGCTTCGGATCCGGTCTTTGCAGTCGCTCGGCATAATGGCGCAAAGCCCGCGAGCCATGGTGACGGAAGCTGATGTCACACAGTTTCATCGAACAGGAGATTTCGGATGAGGAGGATTGTCCTGACGGCCGCTGCCATGCTGCTTGTGGCGAGCGTAGCCTCCGCGCAAAGCATTGAAGGCCGCGGCGACGGCAACAAGGATTTGACGAATTGCCCGCCGGCAAGCGCTGACCAGACGACGGGAGCGGCCTCGACCGACGCCAACGCAGTCGAAAAGAGCGCGATCCTGCCTTCCGCCGGCAACCATGAGCAATCCGCCGCGCCGACCGTC
This sequence comes from Pseudorhodoplanes sp., assembly GCF_035565855.1. Taxonomy (GTDB): domain Bacteria; phylum Pseudomonadota; class Alphaproteobacteria; order Rhizobiales; family Xanthobacteraceae; genus Pseudorhodoplanes. The sequence continues at coordinate 6,836 of NZ_DATMRX010000383.1, read as the reverse complement.
CAGCGCGACGGAAAGGCCGTCGAGGCGCGGACCGATTGCCCTCAGGACGCCAACCAACCGAAGCCGAACGGTTAACAACGCGCGAAAAACCATAACACCGAGCCGCGGATCGTTTCGATCCGCGGCTTTTTTGTGCGCTCTGGTCATATTTCCGGTTCCGTCAGCCGCACGAACTCGCTTAGATCGCCCCGCAAATCGGAGTGCGCTCTGTGCAAAGACTTGCCGGGCTTGCTGTTCTTGGTGTTCTGCTCGTAGCGAGCGGCTTGCCTGCCGCGGCATCCGATTCGTGGCCGCAGCCGCGCGTTTCGGTTTACACCGCCGACTGGCAAGCGGCACAGGCGGCATTGCCGATCATCCCGCTGAGCGGTTCGGCGGCCGATCCGTGGTCCGCCGCGAACGCACTTGCCAGAGAACATTTCCCGGCCATCGCGAGAAGCCCGGTCCCAGTACTTCTGCCCTATGCGATCGGGGACGATGCGCATGACCGCGCCACCGACAATGTAAATCCGGTGACGAGTTATCTGTCCGGGTTTGAGCCGACTCGGTTCTTCCACGCCGGCCCGACCGGATATGACGCGGGCTTCATCCTGCGCCCGGCCGACATACCCGGACTAAGCGACATCGACTACAAGAATCCGATCGTCGTCCAGATCTCGGCCTTCAATCTGCTGTACGAGCTGCCCGAGCCGAGAGGCGCCGTCGTCTTGCCCGCAGGGGATATTGCCAGGGACTTTCCCGGGATCCGCCGCCAGATTCTCGAACACACCTTGCGTTACACCTTCGAGCGCTTCGGCATTCCTTATGCCGTATCGATCCAATGCTACGACGGTCCGCAGCGGCGCACACGTCTGTCGTGCCGCAATGCCGACCGGATCGCTTTGCGTTTCCTGAGCGCGTTGCGCGTCGTCGGCGGCAACCGGATTGCGGCGGAACCAACGCCCGCACCTGCACCGGTCACGCGGCCCGAAATACAGTCCGAGGTGTTTCGTTATCATCCGCCGGGCAAGCTGGTGGCAGGAACCGGTATGCGCGCCAGCTCGGGAAATTCGGACCGGACTGTCTATGCCCGGTTGCGGTTTCCCGCAGCGGCGGCACCGGCTTACATCCAGACGCAGGCCTTCCGCCGCCGCACGGGTCCCGTGGTAGCGTCCTCGCCGACCTCCCCCGATGACGGGCAGCGCTCCGAAGCGAGGCCCTATATCTGGCGCGACAATTTCTGCGAGCGCCGCGACTTCGCCGTGGGCCAATGTCCATCCGGGCGCGGGCATCAGGGCCAGGACATTCGGGGCGTCAGCTGCGAACCAGGACCGCGCAAGCGCGACTGTCCGGCCAATCAAGACGTGGTCGTTGCCGCGCGAGACGGCATGATCCTGCGCGAATCCTGGCACGATTCGTTCTTCCTAGTGGTCAATGCCAACGGCGAACGGCTTCGTCTTCGCCATCTCCATATGCATCCGCGTCGGCTCGACGACGACGGGATTTTCAGCGGACTCATCGTCACGGAAGGTCAGCGCCTCGGCACGATCGGCAATTACAATCGCCGTCCGGGATTGACCACCACGCACCTGCATTTCGAGATGCAGGTGCCGACGCGGGACGGTTATGTGCGGGTCAATCCCTACATGACTCTCGTCGCCGCCTACGAGCATCTGATCGGCGCACGCGGCCAGGAAGAGGCGCCGCCCGCCACGCAGACGGATGAAGAAGCCAGCGCTGCCGAAACCGCAGCATCACCGGGTGGCGAAACGCCGGTCCCCGCGGCGGTCATACGCACGAGCGCTGCAAAATCGGTTGGTGCCGAGAACACTTCGCGCATCAAGTCGCATCGGGAAAAGGCGCGCGGCAAGGCCAAGCGGAAATCGAGGGGCGTCGGCAAGATCAGCGCGCGCGCACGGCTCGCCAAGGCGTCGAAGCGCAAATCGCGCTGACCTTGTCCGATTGCGGCCCGGATCGCATCCGATAGAATCCGCCATGCTCTCCAAGCGCGATTCGATGCTCGACCGGCGCCGCCTTTTGAAGGCGACCCTTGCGGGTGCGTTGTCGTTGTCTCTGCCGTCCGATGTGTTCGCGCAGAAGGCCGCCTTCCCCTTCGAGCAATGGATCGGCGCGTTCAGGCGCAAGGCGATCGCGCACGGTGTTTCCGCCGCAACCTATGACCGCGTGATGAGCGGGCTGAAGCCCGACACAAGCGTCTTCGCGTTGCAGCGCGCGCAGCCCGAATTCAACGAGCAGCTCTGGCAATATCTCAATCGCCGCGTGTCCGAATGGCGGATCGTCACCGGCCGCGAACGCGCGCGGCAATATGCGCCGCTGTTCGACAGGCTTGAACGCGATTTCGGCGTCTCGCGCGTGACGCTGCTGGGGCTGTGGGGGATGGAAACCGCTTACGGCGATCCGGTCGTCTTCCAGAACCACATGCGCCCGGTCTTCCCAAGCCTTGCCGCGCTCGCCTGGGGCGAACCGCGGCGCCGTGCCTATTGGGAAAAGGAGCTGATCAATGCGCTGCGCATCGTCGATCGCGGCTGGAGCACCCCGGCCGAGATGCGCGGCTCCTGGGCCGGCGCCATGGGCCATACGCAATGGATGCCGGAGGTCTGGCTCAATATCGGCGCCGATTATGACGGCGACGGCCGCGTCAACCCGTTCAGCCGTCCCGACGATGCGCTCGCCGGGACCTGCCGCTACCTGATCGAGCGCGGGAGGTATCGTCGCGGGGAACCCTGGGGCCACGAGGTCAAGGGGCCCAATCCCAAAGGCACGCGCAGCTATGCGGATTGGGAAAAAGCGGGCGTCGTTCGCGCGGACGGCAAACCCTATGCCGTGCCTGGCGCGCGCGCGAGAGGCTGGGTGCCGGTCGCCGGCGGGCCGAAATTCCTGATCGGCGCCAATTTCGATGCGGTGAAGAGCTACAATCCGTCGATGAATTACGCGCTCGCCATCTGCCATCTTGGCGATCGCGTGATGGGAGGCGGTCCCTTCGTCCAGCCCTTCCCGAACAGCGAGCGCGCGCCGACGCTCGCCGAGATCCAGGAAATCCAGCGGCGGCTGACCGCGCTCGGTTTCGATACCGGCGGCGCCGACGGACGGGTCGGTGCCCAGACCATGCGCGCCATCGCCAGTTTCCAGCGAAAGGTGAACATGGAGCCCGATGGCTATGCCGGAGTGAAGCTGCTCGCGCGGCTGCGGCAGGCTCGCTGAGCGTCATGCATGGCGGTCGATGCGCCCGCAGCCAAATGGTGGCGCTCAGGACTTGCGCAGCCCTGCTCCGGCCTGGACGCGCGACGAGGTGAGATTGCCGCCGCGCGCGGCGATCCACTCGGTGAGAAACGAGACGAAGGCCGTCACCTTCAGCGGGGTCTCCGGCGCACGCGGATACACCGCAAATAACGGACGCGCCGCAACCCGGTAGCGCGGAAACAGCGTCACGATCGTGCCGGCGGCAAGATCGTCCGCGACGACATAGCGTGGCAACAGCGCAGCCCCAAGTCCCGCGAGCACGGCCTTGCGCAACGCCAGCGCGGAATTCGACGTGAATGTGCCGGAGACCTTCACGCTTGACCGGTCCGCGTGATCCTTCGAAGCGCCACAGCCTGTCATTCGCCAACGCGCTTTCGTGAAGAAGACACGGGAACCGGGCGAGATCGGCTGGCGCGGACGGCCGGCCTTCGCGCACCAGAAGCGAAGGCGCGACGCACACCACCCACTCCATCGGCGCAATGGGAGTCTCGGACAGCGAGTTGTTGCGCGCCGACCCGAATTGCAGCGCGATGTCGAAACCGCGCTTGCCGAAATCGGTCGGACGGAACGACACGTTTTCGAGGATCAGCTGCACATGCAGTTTTGGTTGCGCCCGCGCGAAGGCAACGATCGCGTCGGCGAGATGCAGGGCACCGAACGACTTCGGCGCCGCGAGCCGCAAGGTCCCGGACGGCTCGGCCGGCGCCTTGATCAGCGCGCGCTCCTGCCCCTCGATATCGCGGAACAGCTGCTCGCAGAATGCAAGATAGGTACGACCCTGATCGGTCAGGTTGAGAGATCGCGTCGTCCTCTGCAGGAGACGCACGCCGAGGCGCTCTTCCAGCATGCCGACATGACGCGACACGAGCGCCCGCGACAGATTGAGCTGGTGCGCCGCGACCGTGAAGCTTCCGGAGCGGGCCACCCGCACGAATGTCTCCATCGAGCGCAGGCGGTCCATCGCGATTGTTTACTCCAGCGCAACAATGCCGTTTGCATTTATCGGCTTCTGTGAGCGAATGTCAAAGTGCTAGGGTGCGGACAAGACGCGGGCAAAAGCCCGCCGGTTCGAGGGACGAAACGTCGTGAGGCTATCTCATTCGTGCGTCCCCGCGCATGCGGGGACCCGGCAGCCAGCAGCCCGCACCGCCACATTCGCTGTGGCGCGCAGGCATGCGCCATCCTCATTCAGACTGGATCGCCCTTTATGAACAAGCACGCCACCCCGGCCACCAGCGCCGCACAGGTTGAAACCCCGGTCCCTGCCGGTGTGAACGCTCCGGCCTTCGGAAGCGACATCGTCGCACAGACCCTGCGCGACCTCGACATCCCCTATGTCGCGCTTAATCCGGGCGCGAGTTATCGCGGCCTGCACGACTCGCTTGTCAATTATCTCGGCAATGAGCAGCCGCAGATGCTGCTCTGCCTGCACGAGGAGAGCGCGGTCGCAATCGCGCAGGGCTATGCCAAGGTCACCGGCCGCGCGATGGGCGCAATCGTGCATTCCAATGTCGGGCTGATGCACGCCTCGATGGCGATCTTCAATGCCTGGTGCGATCGCATGCCGGTCGTGGTGCTCGGCGCCACCGGCCCTGTCGATGCAGCGAAGCGCAGGCCCTGGATCGACTGGATCCACACCGCGCGCGATCAGGGCGCGCTGGTGCGCGGCTATGTCAAATGGGATGACCAGCCCGCTTCGGCCGGCGCCGCCCGTGAGGCGCTCATTCGCGCGACCAATATCGCCAATGCGCTGCCGCAGGGTCCGGTCTATGTGAATCTCGATGCCGAGATGCAGGAAGCCAAGCTCCCCGAGCCGCTGCCGCCGATCGATGTGGCGCGCTACCAGCCGCGCATCTCGACCGCGCCCGATTCCGAAATGGTGAAAGAAGCCGCGGAGCGGTTGCGGCAGGCCAAGCGGGTCGTGATCCTCGCCGGCCGCGCCTCACGCAGCCTCGAGGCCTGGAATGCGCGCGTGTCGCTCGCCGAGGCGTTGAATGCACAGGTGCTGACCGACCTGAAGATCGGCGCATCCTTCCCGACCGATCATCCGCTGCATGTCGGCGCGCCCGGCATGCTGCTGCCGGATGCCGAGGGTCTGGAAGCCCTCGCACAGGCGGACATGATCCTCAGCTTCGACTGGGTCGATCTCGGCGGCGCGCTGCACGCCGCCAAGGCCAAGGCTTTCGTGATTGCGGCAACGCTCGACCATCACATCCATAACGGATGGAGCATGGACCATCAGGCCCTGCCGCCGGTCGACATGCTGATATCGGCCGATCCGGATGAGGTCGCCATCCGTCTGTCGCAGGTGATCGGCGCCCCGGCGAAGCCCGGCCAATTGCCCGCGACGCCGCGCCCGATGGCGGCGCCGGCGCCGACCGAAAAGCTCACCGTCGAAGACCTCGCCTATGCGACGCGGCAGGCGCTCGGCACACGCGAGGTATCGCTCACCCACCTGCCGCTGTCATGGAACAGTGCCTGGTGGCCGTTCCGCCATCCGTTGGATTTCCTCGGGTCCGATGGCGGCGGCGGCGTCGGTGGCGGCCCCGGCATTTCGGTAGGCGCAGCGCTGGCGTTGAAAGGCTCCGGCCGGCTGCCGGTCGCGATCTGCGGCGACGGCGACTATTTGATGGGCGTCACCGCGCTCTGGACAGCGGCGCATTACCGCATTCCGCTGTTGATGCTGATCGCCAACAATCGCTCCTTCTTCAACGACGAATTGCATCAGGAGCGCGTCGCCCGCATGCGGCACCGGCCGGTGGAAAACCGCTGGATCGGGCAGCGCATTTCCGATCCTGACATCGATCTCGCCGCCATGGCGCGCGCGCAGGGCGCGGAAGGGTTCGGACCGGTTCGCACGCACAGCGAATTGTCCACCGCCCTCCAGTCGGCGATAAATGCGGTCGAGGGCGGCGCAGTCGCCGTGGTCGATGTTCGCGTCGAACCGGGTTACGCTCCGGCGACGGCCGCGGTCATGACCAGAATGACCGAGTAATCCGGGAGGAGACATGTCCGCTGCAACCGCGAATGCGATCCGCGCTCCATCCGCCGCGGCAGCGGACCCCATCCTGGTGGTCAAGGATGTCACCAAGCATTTCCGCACGCCCGATGGTGTCGTGACGGCGGTCGATGACGTCTCGCTCAGCGTGCGGCAGGGCGAATTCCTCTCGGTGATCGGCCCTTCGGGTTGCGGCAAATCGACATTGTTCAATGTCGTGGGCGGATTGCTCGGCGACTATGAGGGCGAGGTTACGGTCGGCGGCGAACGCATCACCGGTCCGCACGCGTCCGTCGGGATGGTGTTCCAGGAGGAATCCACCTTCCCGTGGCGCACGGTGATCGAGAACGTGTCCTTCCCGCTCGAGATCGAGGGCATGGCAAAGGCGCAACGTCACGACAAGGCGCGGCACTTCATCAACATGGTCGGCCTCGATGGCTTCGAGAACCGCTATCCGAACGAGTTGTCCGGCGGCATGCGCCAGCGCGTGTCGCTGGCGCGCACGCTCGCATCCGAACCGAAAATCCTTCTGATGGACGAGCCCTTTGCCGCGCTCGACGAGCAGACCAGGCTTCTCCTCGGCGACAAGGTGCTGCAAATC
>NZ_DATMRX010000382.1:0-16270 GCF_035565855.1 Pseudorhodoplanes sp. | reverse complement strand
TTAACGCGCAGTAAACCTGCCGCATTTTGAGGCGGTGAAAGGGCAGGCAGGTCTTACGACGATGATGGCGACGATGGTGCTGCCGGACAGGATTGAACTGTCGACCTCTCCCTTACCAAGGGAGTGCTCTACCACTGAGCTACGGCAGCTTTGCTGACGACCCCGGCGTCTCGGGGCGATCGGTGCAAAAGGGCGCATGGCAGGACCGAAAAGGCCGCCTGCGCCGCGGCGTTAATAGCCGCCGGGAGGTGAGGCGGCAAGCATCGCGGCAGGGTTTTTGCGGGAGAACCCGGTCAGGGGCGGCTCTTTTGCCAGAAGGGTGCTCCCGCGGCGTCAGGTGGTCCCCCCCGATCGGGTCGCCGCTCACCAGGTCCCGCGCCGGTCGCAATCGCGCGCGAAGGGCCGCTGGCTGCAATCGGGCAACCCGGATGGATTTATGGTCGATGCGGCCGGTGCCTGGGTCCGGGCCTGCGGGCGCTTTCTGGTTTGCGCCATCGCGTCGGCCAACGCCCCTGCGACGAGCAGTCCGGCGAGGACCAGTTTCAAGGCTATCCGCATCGTTTTCTCTCCTCAATCGACAGGCGGTCAGCTAGGGCGTCGCCGGCCGCGTTGCATTCGCAATATCGTGAGCCTCGCCGAAACGATGCATGCCGGGCCGGCACTCCGTGCGCCCCTTGCCTCTCACTCGGTTTTCGGCTTTGTCCGGCCCTATGGAGAAGAACACCGGACCTGCTCCAAACGACCAGCGAAAAGAGCGCCTCGCGAAGGCTCTGCGAGACAATCTGCGGCGGCGCAAGGCGCAGATTCGGGAGCGCGCGGCCGGCGCGGACCGCGATGAGGGCGGTGGCGCCGAGTCCGAATCGCGGGGCTGAGCCGTCCAGATTCCGTCCCAAGGGCGGATTATTGCGATAGAATAACCAGTCGCGTCCGTTCGTGGGGGTAACATGGATCGCATTCGCATCACCGGAGGCAGGCCTCTGGAGGGGAATATCCAGATTTCCGGGGCCAAGAACGCCGCCCTGCCTTTGATGATTGCGAGTCTCCTGACCGAGGACATGCTGATCCTCGAAAATGTCCCGCATCTCGCGGACGTCGTGCAATTGCAGCGCATCCTCAACAATCACGGCGTCGATGTGATGCTGTCGGGAAAGCGCGCGGGCGAAAGCGACCACGCCGGCCAGACGGTGAAGATTTCCGCGGCCAATATCGTCGACACCATCGCGCCCTATGAACTCGTCTCGAAAATGCGGGCGAGCTTCTGGGTGATCGCGCCGCTGCTTGCGCGCATGGGGGAGGCGAAGGTCTCGTTGCCGGGAGGCTGCGCCATCGGCACGCGCCCCGTCGATCTGTTGCTGATGGCGCTGGAGCGGCTCGGCGCGAAGGTCGATATCGACGCGGGTTATGCCGTCGCCAAGGCGCCCGCGGGCGGGTTGCGCGGCGGGGACATCGTGTTTCCGAAAGTCACGGTCGGAGGCACCCATGTCGCCATCATGGCGGCCTCGCTCGCCAACGGGACGACGGTGATCGAAAACGCCGCGCAGGAGCCGGAAGTCAAGGACGTCGCGGATTGCCTCATCAAGATGGGCGCCAGGATTTCGGGTGCCGGTACGCCACGCATCGAGATCGAGGGCGTCTCGCGCCTTGGTCCGGCGCGGCACAGTGTGCTGCCCGACCGCATCGAAACCGGCACCTATGCCATGGCGGTCGCGATGACCGGTGGCGACGTCACGCTGGAAGGCGCGCGTCCGGAATTGCTGCAGAGTGCGCTCGATGTGCTCAGCCAGGTGGGCGCGGATGTCACCGTGTCCAATACCGGCATAAGGGTGGCGCGCAATGGCGGCGGGCTCGGCCCGGTCGATGTGACGACCGAGCCATTCCCCGGATTTCCGACCGATCTGCAGGCTCAGCTGATGGCGCTGATGACCAAGGCCAAGGGCACCTCGCGCATCACCGAGACCATCTTTGAAAACCGCTTCATGCATGTGCAGGAGCTGGCGCGGCTTGGTGCCCGTATCTCGCTTGACGGGCAGGAGGCGACGATCGAGGGCGTGGATCGGCTGCGCGGCGCGCCGGTGATGGCGACCGATTTGCGGGCCTCCGTGTCCCTTGTGATTGCCGCCCTTGCTGCCGAAGGCGAGACCATCGTGAACCGGGTCTATCACCTCGACCGCGGTTTTGAGCGCCTCGAAGAGAAGCTCAATGCGTGCGGGGCCATGGTCGAGCGGATCAGCGCTTAACCGCAAGGGCCGGGGGCCTGTTTATTCCTGTCCGTGGCCCCCTTGCGACATTATGGCTGTTTGCCTAATTAGCCTTCAGGGCGAATTTTCGAATTCTTTGCGACCGACCGAAAAGGCCGTGTCATGGACATGCTGAAACTCATCGCGCTCGATCGCGAGGATCTGGAAATCGTATCCGCTCATCTTCAGGATGCGGTGGTGAAGATCGGCGAGGTACTCTGGCGGCCCAACGAAAACCGGGTTGTGATCGCTCTGAACCGGTTCGACTGGGAAGCCGCGGTTGGCGAAAGGCCGGAATGGCGACGTCGGCGCGCCGCGCTCCGCTTCGATCGTGTTCTGTCCTGCAAATGCAAGAGTCTCGATTGCTCCGCCAAGGAGCAGGTACTCAACCTCCTCGCCGTCGAATTCCATGAGACCGATGCACCCGGCGGTGTCGTCACCTTGTCATTCTCGGGCGGTGGCGCTTTGCGGCTCGACGTCGAATGCCTCGAAGTCGAAGTCGTCGATCTCGGTCCGGTCTGGCAGGCTGCGCGGTGCCCCGAGCACAAGACGATCGACGGCGAGATCGCGCGGGCGTGATCCGCATTCTTTCGCGTTGAGCGCCTGACGCAAGCCGGGCGCGACATCGCTCTTCGCCCTCATTTTCCTATTGTCGATTCACACGCACTTGTGTCGTGCGCGCTACATGCGCGCGCTATTTGAAATGCTCGCGCCAACATTCGCGCGAATCGAGCCATGATGCGGTCATCCTGAAAGAGTTTAACGAAACCTTCGCTTTTGAACGCTAACTTTGTCGCATGCGTGCAACTGCGTGAACCGGACTTGAACCATGCGGGGCCGGACCGCGCCAACGACACGAACAAACCGATGATCTACAAGCTCGCCGCCGCGCTGCACTGGCTCATCCTGCGACTGAAGGGCCACAACAGATACCGTCCCGAACGGCACTATATGCGCGGGCCCGGCCCGAAGGCGCGGGCGATGGCCGCAGCGCACGACCGCGGCTGAGGCGTATTCGGGTTTTCACAGAAGGCAGCCGCCCTCACGCAATCGTCCCCGCGAAAGCAGGGACCGACATTGCGTGCGGATCAAAAATCCGGATCGGCGTAATGCGGCGCCGGCGGCAATGCGCCGGAGACCTCGGCGAGGATCGGGCGGAAGGACGGTCGGGACTTCATCCGGGCATACCAGTGCTTGGCGTACTGGGTTTCGGCCCAGGGAACGTCACCGAGGTAATCCACCACCGAGAGATGAGCCGCTGCAGCGAGGTCTGCGAAGGTGAGCCGGTCGCCCGCCAGCCAGTCGCGCTGTCCGGTGAGCCAGTCGATATAGGCGAGGTGGTACCGGATATTCTTGCGGGCCGCGCGCATGACGTCGGTGTCGGGGGGGCCGCCGCCCTGTTCGGGCGTCATGAAGCGCTTGTGCAGCCGCTCATTGGCAAGCGGCAACGACACCTCGGCCGCGAACTTCTCCGCGAACCAGGCGAGAAGGCGCCGGACTTCGACGCGCTGCTGCGGGCTCGCGCCGATCAGGTTGCGGTCCCGAACGCCGTCGCCGAGCGAGGGGTGCATTTCGGACAGGAATTCCGCGATCACGTTGGGGCCCGGCACCGCCGGAAACCCTTCGGCGATCAAGACGGGCGTTTGGCCGGCCGGGTTGAGGATCAGGAATTCCTCTCGGCGCTCCCAGACCCGTTCCTCGACAAGTTCGGTTTCAAGATCGAATTCCGCGATCGCCAGACGCGCGAAGCGGGAATGCGGGCAAAACGGGTGGTGGAGGAGGGTCAGCATCCGGCCTTCGAATCATGACAGGGTCGCCGCGGATATTGCTGTAAAAAGCGGCGAAGTGTTGTGAGTTTGGAAATTTCATTGCCGGAACGGCGGGTTCGGTTCACAAAAGCGCGGCCCGCGTGAGTCCGGACGCGGGGTGGGGCATATCAGCATGAGCGATCTGATCAAGGCGGCCATCCTCGGCATCGTCGAGGGCCTGACCGAATTTCTGCCCGTGTCGTCGACCGGCCACCTGCTGATCCTGCAGCGGTTCCTGGGCTTTTCCGACGACGAGTTCGGGAAGACCTTCGTCGTGTTGATTCAGCTCGGCGCGATCCTGGCCATCCTGTCGATCTACTTCGCCAAGCTCTGGCGCATCGCCATCGGCGCGCTGTCCGATCCCGGCGCTCGACGCTTCGTGATCGGCGTCCTGATCGCCTTTCTGCCCGCCGCCCTGATCGGGGCCGCGATGCATTCGGTCATCAAGGCCTATCTCTTCAACGTGTGGGTGGTCTGTTTCACCCTGATCGCCGGCGGTGCCGTCCTTCTTTGGGTGGACGACATGGATCTACGGCCCAAATACAACGACGCGATGCAGTTCTCGCTGCCGATGTGCCTGATCATCGGCATTTGCCAGTGCTTCGCGATGATACCGGGGGTGTCGCGGTCCGGCGCGACCATCGTGTCGGCGATGCTGCTCGGCGCCGACAAGCGATCGGCCGCCGAGTTCTCGTTCTTCCTCGCGATGCCAACGATGGCCGGAGCCTTTACCCTCGATCTGATCAAGAATCACGATCAGATGACGTCGCACAATCTGCTTCTGGTCGGGATCGGTTTCGTCTGCTCGTTCGTCGCCGGCTTCTTCGTGGTCAAGACCTTCCTCGACTACGTCTCGCGGCACGGTTTTGCGCTGTTCGCCTGGTGGCGCGTCGTGGTCGGGACTCTCGGTCTGTTGCTGCTGGCGATCGGCTTCTGACCGCGCTCAGGCGTAGCGGTTGGTACGGAACTGCCCGGTCTTGCGGAAGCGCCAGAGATAGCTCGGCACGACAGCCTGATACGCAGCCGGCGTGATGCCCAGTCCCTGCAGCGTGCGGTGATCCCTGATCGCGTGCTCCGACACCACATTGTCGGTGCGCAGCAATTCAACCTGGTCCGGCGTCAGCGGCGGGTTGGGCAGGAATTGCAGAAACCACGCCTGGATCTTGGCGAGCGTGAACGGCACCGGCACAAGCATCCGCGAGCGCCCGGTTTCGGCAAGGACGTATTCCATGATCTCGCGCATGGTACGCACTTCGGGGCCGCCGAATTCGTACGTCTTTCCGGCGCCCTCACCGGTTTCGACGAGATTGGCGATGGCCTCTCCGACATCCGCGGCATAGACCGGCTGGAAGCGCGTATGCCCGCCGCCGACCAGCGGCAGCGCCGGAAGGAAACGCGCCAGCGATCCGAAGCGGTTGAAAAAATCGTCCTCCGGGCCGAACACGACCGAAGGCCGCACGATCACGGCGTCCGGCAAGACCGCGTGCACCGCCTGCTCGCCGCGGGCCTTCGACTGGGCGTAGAGCGACGGCGAATGCTCGTCCGCGCCAATAGCTGAGGTGTGAATCAGCCGCGCGCCATGGGCATGGGCCGCTTTGGCGACCTGCTCGGCGCCGAGATGCTGCACGACGTCGAACCGCTGCCGGCCGCGTTCGAACAGGATTCCGACCAGGTTGATGACCACCGACGCGTCACGGACCGCCGCTTCCACCGAGGCCGGATAGCGCAGATTGGCCTGCACGGCGTGGATCTGGCCCACGGTGCCGAGCGGCTGCAGATGGCCCGCCAGCTCGGGCCGGCGCACCGCGACGCGGATCCGGAAGCGCCGCTTCGCCAGTGCCCGTACCACATGGCGGCCCAGAAATCCCGAACCGCCGAAAACCGTAACCAGTGTGTCGGAATTGGTCTGAAGGGCCATGGAAAATTGCCTTGAAATGCCGCGTCCGATGATCCGTGCGGGATACCGCAAGGTTTCTGCGCTGTATAGGTGTCCCATCGTTGACAATGGCGTACCCCGCCACTTATGTCTCCGCCCGTTGCCCAGGTGGCGGAATTGGTAGACGCGCTGGTTTCAGGTACCAGTGGTGAAAGCCGTGGAGGTTCGAGTCCTCTCCTGGGCACCATCTCTTTCGTCGCGAGACCTGTATGACCATCCGCCTGCATCGCGGCGATCTGCCCGACCTCTCGCGCTACACACACTCGGTCGCGATCGACACCGAAACCCTGGGCCTCAATCCGCATCGAGACCGGCTCTGCGTCGTGCAATTGTCGCCGGGCGACGGTTCGGCCGATGTGGTTCAGATTCCCGCGGGCGGCTGCGAGGCGCCGAATCTGAAGCGGCTGCTCGCCGATCCGGCGATCCTGAAGATTTTCCATTTCGGGCGTTTTGACGTGGCCGTGCTCCTGAAGGCATTCGGCGTCACGACCACCCCTCTCTATTGCACCAAGATCGCTTCGCGCCTGGCGCGCACCTATACCGACCGACACGGATTGAAGGACCTCGTGCGGGAGCTGTTGGGGGTCGACCTGTCCAAGCATCAGCAATCCTCCGACTGGGGCGCCGAAGTCCTCACCGAGCCCCAAATCGCCTATGCCGCGTCGGACGTCCTTTATCTGCACGCGATCAAGGAAAAGCTGGATATGATGCTGGCGCGCGAGGGCCGGACCGAGGTGGCGGAGGCCTGTTTCCGATTCCTGCCGCATCGGGCGCAGCTCGACCTGATGGGCTGGGCGGAAGAGGATATTTTCGCTCACTCCTAGGCCGTCGCCGTGCGGGGGCCATATTCGGACGCGATTTTCCGCCCTTCACCGGCTAGGATGGGCAGCGGGTGACCATCGATTTCGGGGCAGGACCACACGCTACCCATGAACCGCATGCTCGCCGGACCTGACGACTGGGGCCAGCCGGGACAACCCGCCGCCGGGGAGCGGCGCGTGGTGATCGCAGGCGCGCGCCGGCACAGCCGCCGGGTGCGGTTCATGCGCAAGGCGGTGCCGACCTTTCTTGTGGTGACCGTGGTCGGGCTGGTTCTGGCGAATTACCTCAATCCCGCGCGCTGGCTGCGGATACCCACCGAGTTCGGCACATTGGTCATTTCAGGATCGAAGATCACCATGGAATCGCCGCGGCTCGCGGGCTTCACGCGTGATCAGAGGGAATACGAAGTCACCGCGGCGGCGGCTTCGCAGGACACGAAAAATCCGACGATTGTGGAGATGAAGGAAATCACCGGCCGGATCGACATGGAAGACAAGAGCAGGGTGACTCTCACCGCCGTCGAGGGCGTCTTCGATACCAAGGCGGACTTGCTGCAGCTCAATCAGGAAATTCTCATCGTCTCGACGGCCGGATATCAAGGGCGGCTGACCGAAGCCCAGGTCGAAGTGAAGAAGGGGCGCATCGTTTCGGAGAAGCCGGTTCAGATGAAAATGCCGCAGGGTACGCTTGACGCCAATCGCCTCGAGGTGACCGAAACCGGCGCCGTGATCCGGTTTGACGGCGGCGTCGTGATGTGGCTGACGCCTGAAGCGATCAATCGCGGCATGGAATCGCAGGCAGCGAGTCAGGCGAGCGCGCGATGACCTGCTTTCGTGGAGTTGGATGCCGTTCGCTGGCGGTGGCGTTGATCCTGGCGTTTGCCGCTGCGGCTCCGGTGCAAGCGCAAAAGCAAAAGCCGCCGGCGCCGGCGCAGGACGTCGGTGTGCCGAATGCGCTGCAAGGCTTTGCGCGAAACAAGGATGAGCCGGTCAAGATCGAAGCGGCCAGCCTTGAAGTGCGTGACAAGGACAAGATGGCGGTGTTCACCGGAAATGTCGTGGTGACGCAGGGTGACACCGTCATGAAGTGCAAGGAGCTGCGCGTCTTCTACGATCAGGACGATCCGAAAGGCGGCAAGGCGAGCAAGGGCAGCACCATGAAAGCGGCGCAGCCCGGACCGGGCGGACGACAATCGATCCGGCGCCTGGAAGCGCGCGGCGGCGTCGTTGTGACATCGAAAGATCAAACCGCGACTGGTGCCACCGGCATCTTCGAAATGAAGACCAACACCGTCACGCTGGGTGGCGGCGTCGTCATTACGCAAGGCAACAATGTCCTCAAGGGCGAGCGTCTGGTGGTCGATCTGACGACCAACTACGCGAAGGTCGAAGGCGGCCGCGTGCAGGGTCTGTTCTCGACCAGCAAGGAAGACGCGCCGGGTGGGCAACCCGGTCAACCGAAGGAGACTCCAAAGCCCGCACTCCGAACGAAGCCGACAGCACTGCCGTCGTCCGGCCCGTCCGTGACAAACTGAGCCGGCGCGTGCCGTTGCAACCGTGATTTCCACGGACTATCCAGATGATCTGCGGGCGGGCGGCTTGAAATCTTTGTGCGCCAGGTCCGTCGATATCGCCGCCGCCTTCAGAATGCCTGCGATTCAGGTCACCCCGAAACGATGAGATTGCTCTTGTTCTTCGATTGGGGAGTTTGCGTGCGAGCGAGCCGCGTATCGAAACGGATGTCGGATACGGGACATTAGCGTGTTCGATTTCCTGTCGATATTCCGCCGGAAGCGGCCCGGAAAAGCGCGCAAGCGCAAATCCTCCGGCGCGTGGCGGGTCGAACTGGATAAGATCGGCGGGCTCGTCGGCAAGTCCGATGCAAAGCGCGCCGGTGCGCCTCTTTCGGACGCCGATGCGCTGCGGATCGACCCTCTGCGGGACGACGTCCTGGTCAGGCAGCCGGCGCGGCAGGGAGCCCCGGCGGGGCATCCCCTGCACCCGGAAACGGTCAACCAGAATCATTTCAGGCCCGATCCCCCGCAGCGCAGTCGCCTCGACGCGCTCGCAGCCCGGCTTGGGGTCGGTGGCGGGGGCGAATTGGCGGTACGTGGTGCTCCGGACCCCCGCTTTGCGCCGCCGCGTCCACGGCGCCAGGAGCCGATGCAGCAACGGCCGCAGGCGGCGCAGGGCTACCTCGCCGCGCACAGCGTCGAGAAAAGCTTCGGCCCGCGCAAGGTGGTGCGCGGCGCCAGCCTGTTCGTGCGGCGCGGCGAAGCGGTCGGCCTCCTTGGGCCGAACGGCGCCGGCAAGACCACGATTTTCTACATGATCACCGGGCTGATCAAAGCCGACGCCGGCAAGATCGAGCTCGACGGAAACGATGTGACGCCCTTGCCGATGTACCAGCGGGCCCGACTCGGCATCGGCTATTTGCCCCAGGAAGCCTCGATTTTCCGCGGCCTCAATGTCGAGGAGAATATCCGTTCGGTTCTGGAGGTGGTCGAACCCGACCCCAAGCGCCGCGAGCGCGATCTCGATGCGTTGCTGGATGAGTTCAACATCACGCGCTTGCGCAAGTCGCCGTCGATCGCGCTTTCCGGTGGTGAGCGGCGGCGCGTGGAAATTGCGCGCGCGCTGGCGAGCCGGCCGAGCTACATGCTGCTGGACGAGCCCTTTGCCGGCATCGACCCGATTGCGGTCGGCGACATTCAGCAGCTGGTTCGCCATCTGACCTATCGCGGCATCGGGGTGCTGATCACCGACCACAATGTCCGCGAGACGCTGGGGCTGACCGACCGCGCCTACATCATCTATTCGGGCGAGGTGCTGATGGAGGGCCGGGCTGAGGATATCGTGAATAACCCGGATGTCCGCCGGCTCTATCTGGGCGAAGAATTCCGGCTCTGAGCCGCTGGATGCGGCGCATCTGCCCATTTTATAGGCAAATTGCCGAATTTCGGCCTGAAAATGCGGGCCGGGCGGCTTAAGCTTGCGCCTATTTTCCACATGCACAAACCGTGCCGCTGGGCTAGGGAAGCCTCATGGCACTGACGACACGCCTCGAATTCCGGCAGAGCCAGGCTCTGGTGATGACGCCGCAGCTGATGCAAGCCATCAAGCTGCTGCAGCTCTCCAACCTGGACCTCGTCGCCTATGTCGAGGAGGAACTCGAAAAGAACCCGCTGCTCGAACGCGCGAGCGACGACGACGGCGCGCAGCCGCCCGCCGAGGCCGCGGACGCTCCGGCTGACGGGGAGAGCCCCCAGGAATGGCTGGGCGAGGATCTGGCGGTCAGTCGCAACGCCATCGAAGAGGATCTCGGGACCCGGCTGGACAACGTCTTTCCGGAGGATGGCACCAATGTCGCGTCGGCGCGGGCCGAGGACGCGACCGCGGCGCATTCCGAATGGGCCAGTGTCGGTTCGGGAGGCCGTGAAGATGGCGAGTATAATCTCGAAGCCTTCGTTTCGGCCGAGCGAACGCTGGCGGATCATCTCGCCGAGCAATTGTCGCTGACGGTGAGCGACCCCGCTCAGCGCATGATCGGTCAGCACCTGATCGATATGGTCGACGAAACCGGATACCTGACCGGCGATCTCACGGCCGTAGCCGACAAGGTCGGCGCCGATTTGGCGCAGGTTGAGGCGGTCCTTGCGATCCTTCAGGGCTTCGATCCGGCGGGTGTCTGCGCGCGCAACCTGTCCGAATGCCTCGCGATCCAGCTCAAGGAGCTGAACCGCTACGATCCGGCGATGGAAGCGCTGCTGGGCCGTCTCGATCTGTTGGCCAAGCGCGATGTCGCCGCGCTTCGCAAGATCTGCGGCGTCAGCGACGAAGACATTGCGGACATGATCGCGGAGATCAAGCGGCTCAATCCGAAGCCAGGACTCGCATTCGGATCGGCGACGGTGCAGCCCATCGTGCCGGACGTGTTTGTCCGTCCCGCACCCGATGGTTCATTTCGCGTCGAGCTGAATTCCGACACGCTGCCCAAAATTCTTTTGAACCAGGAGTATCACGCAACGGTCTCGAAGACCGCCGCGACACCGACTGACAAGGCTTATCTCGCCGAGAAGCTGCAATCGGCAACATGGCTGATCCGCGCGCTCGACCAGCGCGCACGCACGATCCTGAAAGTGTCGGCGGAAATCGTGAAGCAGCAGGACGCGTTCTTTGCCCATGGCGTGCAGCATCTTCGGCCGCTGAATCTCAAGACGATCGCGGACGCGATTTCGATGCATGAATCCACGGTGTCGCGCGTCACAGCCAACAAATACATGGCGACGACGCGCGGCATCTTCGAACTGAAATACTTCTTCACATCCGCGATCGCGTCCGCTGATGGTGGCGAGGCGCATTCGGCGGAAGCGGTGCGTCACCGCATCAAGAATCTGATCGAAGCGGAGACGGCGAATGACATCCTCTCCGACGACACAATCGTGGAAAAACTCCGCGAGGCTGGAATCGATATCGCAAGGCGCACCGTCGCCAAATATCGCGAAGGCATGCGCATCGCCTCGTCGGTGCAGCGCCGGCGCGAGAAACAGGGCGCGTCGCTCGGCCGCTGAATGTTGCGGCGAGAGAGGAAAAAGCGTGAAATCCGGTCGAGCAGATTGCGGGTCGGGAGCCATTGACGCGGCGCAGGGCCATCCCTATGGTCCGCCCCGCTTCAGCCCCGACAACTTCAACACGATCCTTATACCGGCGGATACGCGGACCGTTTCCAATGGCGCTTAACGATATTGTGGCCGCAAATGCCGTGATTCCGGCCCTCAAGGTCAACGGCAAGAAGCAGGCGATTCAGGAAATTGCGGCGCGTGCGGCCGAACTCACCGGCCTCAGCGAGCGCGTCATTTTCGAAACCTTGCTGCAACGCGAAAAGCTCGGTTCCACCGGCATCGGCCATGGCATCGCTATTCCGCATGGCAAGCTGCCGAAGCTCGAGCGGCTGTTCGGATTGTTCGCCCGTCTCGATCGGCCGATCGATTTCGAGTCGCTCGATGGCCAGCCTGTCGATCTGGTTTTCCTTCTGCTGGCTCCGGAAGGGGCAGGCGCCGATCATCTGAAGGCCTTGGCGCGCGTCGCGCGCTTGCTGCGGGATGCGGATACAGCCAACAAGCTGAGAGATTCGCGCGACGCGGATGCGCTCTATGCGGTGCTGACGCTGACGTCGAGTGCCGCCTGAGAGACTGCTTTCAGCGAAGCGGTGTCAGTGGACGCCCACCGTTTCTAGCTCTTCGTTCTCGGCATTGGCGATCGCCGACTCGCGGCTGTCGGTGACGAGAAGCGGCGTGCCGTCGGCGGCACAGAGCACAAAGACCTCGGCGCCCGGCGCAAGCAGCGGAGCCTCGGGGCAGAAGAATCCGACATCTTCCGAACGGGCCACCCGCACATAAGCAAGATTGCGCCAGGCGAGCGCCGCGATGTCGCGCGCGGAGAGTGTCGCGGCTGGATGACGGCTGACGGATGCGGACATAGCGGTGTCTCCTCTGAAGATTGGACGGTCCGCGATCGTCATCGGTTCAATCCCCGGCTCACATGGCCCCGCTCACACGGCAGTGACTGCGGATCTGAGGCCGGTGATTGCAGACAAAAAAAGCCACGGCCGAGACCGGCCGTGGCTCGCAACAAGGTCCTGGATCGATTGCCGTTAGTGAACGCTGACGGCTTCGAGCTCGTTGGTCCAGGCGTTCGCCACCGCAGCTTCGCGCGTATCGGTTACGAGGATCGGCGTGCCGTCTGCGGCGTGAAGCGCGAAAAGCTGCAATCCCGGCTGCATCTGCGGCGCCTGCGGATAAAGCTCATGTACATTCTCGGATTTGATCGGCTTCACATACGCGATCTTGCCTCCGCCGAGTACCGCGAAGGCCTGAGACGACATGATCGGCTTTTCGGTGTGTTCGTTGGTCATGTCCGTTACTCCTTCGTCAACTCAAGTTCCCCAATGGTCCGTCGGTTCCGTGCCGATCGTCGCATGTCCGGGATTCTTTCCCCAGATATAGTCACTCATGCGCCGTGATCGAGATGGTCCGCACCGTCCGTGCGGGTTCCGGTCTCGCCAGGTCGATCGACAACAGGCCGTTTTTCAGATCCGCCTGCAGCACCTCCATCCCGTCGGCCAGCACGAAGGTGCGCTGGAACTGGCGGGCGGCGATGCCCCGGTGGATGAATTCGCGCGTCTTGTCCTCGACCTGGCGGCCGCGGATGACGAGCTGGTTCTCCTCGACGCTCACTTCGAGCTGATCGAGGGTGAAGCCGGCCACCGCGAGCGTGATGCGCAGGCGATCGGGATTGCGATCGTCACGTGCAATGCGCTCGATATTGTAAGGGGGATATCCGTCCGCCGCCTTGGTGACGCGGTCGAGCACGCGCTCGATCTCGTCGAAACCCAACAGGAACGGGCTGGACAACGAAGGCATTCTGGACATCTCAAAGCCCTTTCCAGCGACTTTGACGGGGCCCAAAAGAGGCACCCCCATACATTGTCCCGGCGGACCCGCCGGGACGCCCCTAATATGGGCCGCATTGCGGCCGCTGCAAGAGCCTGAGGGAACCCGGGTTCCCGGGCGGGCCGCCGGGAGGTGTTCCGTGGTGTATGGGTGCGGCAAGGTGCCCCAAAGGTGGGGGCATTATTGGTCCGTGGTCTCGAACCGGATCAGCACCTCGTTGCCGCGCTGGACCGCGTTGTCGAGCGCCGTCTTCGCCGATTTGCGGCCGGCCAGGGCATCTTCGATTTCCTCCTGGATGATGTCCCGGATCACCACATAGGAGCCGAGCCGGAGGCCCCTTGAGTTGGCGGTCGGCGGATTGAGCGTGATCTGGCGGATCGAGATGTCGGTGCCGGGGTTGCGCTCGTAGAAGCCGAGGGCGCGCGTCTGCTCATAGGCCGCATGCGTCGTCGGCAGATAGCCGGTCCATTGATGCCACTGCGCCTGCACTTCGGGCCGCGACAGGAATGACAGGAAGGCGGCGACGCCCTTGTATTCAGCCTCGGGCCGGTCGCGCAGCACCCAAAGCGACCCGCCGCCGATGATCGAGTTTTGCGGCGCGCCCGCGACGTTAGGCCAATAGGGCAGCAGGCCATAGCCGATCTCGAAGCTGGCATTGGCGATGATGTCCGCGCGCGCCGCCGAGGACGAAATCAGGATGCCGCATTCGCTCTTGTAGAATCTGCGCTCGGCGTCGTTGGTGCGGCCGGAATAATCGAACCATCCGTTCTTTTGCCATTCCACCAACGTGGAGAGATGGCCGGTCACCACGAGATTGTTGAATTGCAGACGCGCGCCGGTGCCTCCCATGCCGTTGTCCTGGGAGGCGATCGGCAGATTATGGAAGGCGGAGAAATTCTCGACGTTGATCCAGGACGGCCAGCCGGTGGTGAGGCCGCAGGGAATCTTTTTCTCAGCGAGCTTGCGTGCGGCAGCTTCGACCTCCGGCCAGGTTGCCGGCGCCTTGTCGGGATCGAGGCCGGCGAGACGGAATTGATCCTTGTTGTAATAGAGAATGGGCGTCGACGCATTGAACGGAAACGACAGGAGTTGTCCGTTATCCGAATAATAGCCGGCGACCGCGGGCAGGAATGCGTCCGGCGCAAGCTCCATGCCCTGCTCGCGCATCAGCTGGTGGACCGGATACACGACGCCTTTCGACGCCATCATGGTGGCGGTCGCGACTTCCGCGGCCTGCAGAATGGCCGGATGCTGCTTTGATCGCAGCGCAAACAAGGCCGCGGTCATGGTCTCCGTATAGAGACCCTTGTAGGTCGGAATGACCTTGTAGGCGGATTGCGACAGGTTGAAATCGGACGCGAGGCGTTCGACCTCGCGGCCGAGTTCGCCCGGCATGGCATGCCACCAATGGATCTCGGTCAGCGCGGCGGCCGGACTCGATAATGTGGCCCAGGCTATCGCTGCGACAGCGATCAGACGCGGCATCCGCATGACGCTCCCCCCCAACATGCGAAAGCGCGCACGGCATTTCGCTCCTGCGCGCGCATATGCATTTACCTCCCGGCGCGGAGTGCATCAATTCACGGAGGAGAGAACGGCGGAAAGCTTGTGCTGGCGTCGAAAATAAAAAAGGCCGCCCATGAAGCGGCCTTGCACCGAAGCTTTCACCTGCCGTCCCGAAGGACCGGGATTGGTGGAGCCAGGCGGGATCGAACCGCCGACCTCTTGCATGCCATGCAAGCGCTCTCCCAGCTGAGCTATGGCCCCGTTCCAGTCACCCGCCGCAGCGGGATGCGGGCGGATATCTTACCTTGACCGAAGGATCAAGTCTCGTCGTCCTTCTCGATGCCGTCCCCGATGATATCGGTCACGTCATCGTCGCCTTCTTCGTCTTCGGCGATGAAGGTCGAATCGTCATCGGCCACATCGTCCTCGACTTCGATATCGTCATCGACGGCATCCGGCAGATCGGACTTCTTGCCCTGAGCCTCGGCGTCGGCGTCTTCGAGGGAGACGAATTCGGCGCCCTCGACCTCCACGGTTTCGAGCTCGGGCACGGCCGCTTCCGCCTTTTCCGCGCGGCTGCCACGGGACGTGATCACCGGGGCGATCGGCACGACCTCGCCGGTATAAGGCGAGATGACGGGATCCTTGTTGAGATCGTAGAATTTGCGGCCGGTCACCGGACAGACGCGCTTGGTACCGAGCTCAGGCTTTGCCACGGTCGGAGTTCCCTGAAGAAGCTTTTCGATTGAGCGGGTGAATTGGCGGCTGGGGCGACCAGTGTCAATACCGATTATGCCTCTTCCGGGCGGTTTTCTGGCCCGGTCGGATGACGCCGCGGGCGCCCAATGCTAGGAGAGCCGCCCCTTTCCCTGAAATGATCGATGCCGTGAGCCACGACCTCCCCGCCATGCCCCTGACCGCGCGCCGCTCGCCTGCATTGAAAGGGAGCGCGCGGGTGCCCGGCGACAAATCGATTTCGCATCGCGCATTGATCCTGTCGGCGATGACGGTGGGAGAAACCCGCATTACCGGCCTTCTGGAAGGCGAGGACGTCATCAATACCGCCAAGGTGATGCGGGCGCTCGGTGCGACCGTCGAGCGCACCGGTCCCGGCGCCTGGTCGGTCAGGGGCGTCGGCGTCGCCGGCTTCGCACAGCCCGACCGGCCGCTCGATTTCGGCAATTCCGGTACCGGCTGCCGCCTGGTCATGGGCGCCGTGGCCGGCTGCCCGGTGACGGCGACGTTCGACGGCGATGCTTCGCTGCGCAAACGGCCGATGAAGCGGGTGCTCGACCCGCTGTCCCGGATTGGCGCACGGGCCATCGAGGAAGCCGAGGGGGGACGGCTGCCGCTCACCCTGCAGGGCGCCCGCGATCCGATCCCGATCGAATATGCCCCGCCGGTGGCGTCCGCCCAGCTCAAATCCGCCGTGCTGCTGGCCGGGCTCGCCGCGCCCGGCGAGACCATCGTGATCGAGAAGGAGGCGACCCGCGATCACACCGAGAAGATG
>NZ_DATMRX010000381.1:0-5305 GCF_035565855.1 Pseudorhodoplanes sp. | reverse complement strand
CCTCGTGATCGCGGTGTCGCTGATCTACCTCGTGCTCGGCATGTTCCTCGATCCGCTCGGCATGATCCTTCTGACCATCCCGGTCTTCGTGCCGATGTTCGCTGCGTTGAACCTCGACCTCGTGTGGTTCGGGGTGCTGGTGGTGAAGTATATCGGCATCGGCCTTCTGACGCCGCCGGTCGGGTTCAACATCTACGTGGTGGCGGGCGCGCTGAACAATCAGATCCCGCTGACCACGATCTTCCGCGGCTGCTACTGGTTCCTGGTCTGCGAAGCGGTGATCATGACGCTGTTGATCGCCTTCCCGCAGATCTCGCTGTGGCTGCCCTCCACGATGAACTGACGAGCCGCGGGGCGTCCGCGGCTCAGACGCACCGAGACTGATCGGGCCAGCATTCCCGAAAGCGCCAGCCTCCCGTCGTGCCAGGACGGAACCCGATGTGCCGGCGGGCGTTAGATACCGCCCGCTTCGGACCTGGCATGACAACGCAGCAGATTCTGGCCTTCGCCATCCTCATTGCAATGATGGCGCTCTTCGTCTGGGGACGGCTGCGCTTCGATATGGTCGCGGTGCTGGCCCTGCTGGCGGGTCTCGCCGCCGGCATTGTCCCATACGACAAGGCGTTTTCCGGGTTTTCCGACGATATCGTCATCATCGTTGCGAGTGCATTGGTCGTGAGCGCCGCAGTCGCGCGGTCCGGCGTCATCGAAACGGCGCTCCGTCCGATCGCGCCCTGGCTCAACACCCCGACGATCCAGGTTTTCGTCCTCACCGCGGTGGTCGCGGCGCTGTCCGGCTTCGTCAAGAATATCGGCGCGCTCGCCATGATGATGCCGGTGGCATTTCAATTGGCGCGCAAGACAAACACGCCGCCCTCCGCAATGCTGATGCCGATGGCGTTTGCCTCGCTGCTCGGGGGCATCGTTACGCTGGTCGGCACCTCGCCGAACATCATCGTCTCGCGCGTGCGCGAAGAAATCATCGGCGCGCCGTTCGGCATGTTCGACTTCACGCCGGTCGGCGCCCTGCTCGCGATCGGGGGCGTTGCGTTTCTCGCCTTCGGATGGCGCCTCTTGCCGGAACGCAAGGGCGCGGCCACCATGGATGCCGCCTTCAATCTCGAAGGCTACAGCACCGAAGTCCTGATCCCGGACGAATCCGAACTCGACGGCAAGACCGTGAAAGACCTCGAGGCGCTCGGTGACGGCGAGGTCGAGGTGGTCGCGATCCTCGGACAGCGCGCGCGTCAATCGCAGCCGAGCCCGACGACGACATTGCACGGCGGCGATACCCTCATCCTGCGCGGCGAGCCCGGCGCGCTGGAACGCGTCGTGGGCTCGGCCAAGCTCCAGCTCGGCAGCGACCCGGTCCGCAAAGAGCCCGACACGCCGAGCGACGATATCGGCATCATGGAGGCCATCGTCACCCCGGACTCGCCGCTGGTCGGCAACACCGCCGCGCGCATGCGGCTCTACGATCAGTATCGCGTCGACCTCCTCGCCGTCAGCCGCGCCGGGCGGCGCATCTCACGTCAATTGCGATCGATCCGGTTCCTGGAAGGCGATGTCATTCTGCTGCGCGGCGATCTCAATGCGATGCCGGAAACGCTCGGCGAATTGCGATTGCTGCCTCTCGCAGAACGCGGGCTCGCGCTGGGTCAGGGCCGGCGCGGCTATATTCCCGTCATCATTCTTGCTGTTGCGATGCTATCCGTCGCGTTGCATCTCGTCCCGGTCGCGATAGCCTTCTTCGCCGCCGCCGCGCTCATCGTGCTCCTCAAGGCGATTTCACTTCGCGAAGCCTATGACGCCATCGAATGGCCGATCCTCGTGATGCTCGCCGCATTGATCCCGCTCTCCGACTCGCTCCGCACCACGGGCGGCACCGACGTGATCGCCGGCTGGCTTTCGGCTGCAGCCGGCGCGCTTCCACCGCTCGGCACCCTCGCCCTGATCATGCTCGCGGCGCTCGCGGTCACGCCGTTCCTTAACAATGCCGCCACCGTGCTTGTAATGGGTCCGATTGCCGCGACCTTCGCGTCCAATCTTGGCCTGTCTCCCGACCCGTTCCTGATGGCGGTGGCGATCGGCGCGGCCTGCGATTTTCTGACGCCTATCGGGCACCAATCAAATACGCTGGTGATGGGCGCCGGCGGCTATCGCTTCACCGATTACTGGAAGCTCGGCCTGCCCCTGTCGATCTATGTGGTGCTGGCCGGCGTGCCGCTGATCGCGCTGTTCTGGCCGCTCGCCGCGCGCTGATCGTCCGCTGTGCGGCTGTGCGGCAGTTGCAGCCGGCATTCCAGGCCCTCCGGCGCGAATTCCGCATCGACCTTCCCGCCAAGGCTCTTCATGCACCCCACAACGAGGCGGGTGCCAAAGCCGCGCTGAAGCGGCGGCGAAGTATGCGGACCGCCCCGTTCGATCCACTCGATGGTGAGGCCGTCATCGTTCGTATGCCAGGAAATCTCGATCCGTCCCTCCGGCAACGACAAGGCGCCGTGCTTGATGGCGTTGGTGACGAGCTCGTGAAATACCAGCGACAGATTACGTGCGGCATCGGCCGGCAGGCGGATGACCGGCCCGCTCAGATTGGCGCGAAAATTTCCGAACGGCTCGAACTTGGCGCGGATGAGGGTCCGCAAGTCCGGTTGCAGACCATCGGCATGGCTGATGATGTCGTTGGTCGAGGACACCGAGCGGATGCGGCCGGTGATGACCTTCGCGATCTGCGGTTCGTGCGCGAGGGTTTGCAGCACGATCGATTCCACCACCGAGAAGGTGTTCTTGCCGCGATGCTCGAGCTCGCGCAGCATCAGGTTCTTGTGCTTCTCCTGGGTCCGGTAGCGCGCCACGAGGCTTCGATAGGCTTCGGCGACCGCGATGATGAACAGGCAAGACGCGCCGAACAGGATTCCGTTCAGGACATCGAGCTGCGTGATCGGTCCCGGCGCGCCGAACAGCATGGTGCCCGCGACCATCGACAGCAAGGTCGCAACGATCGCTGCCGACACCCCGGCGAGCAGCGCCACCACGAGGACCGCCGGAAAATACACGGCGAACGGCACGAGGTCCGGATTGATGAAGCCCAGGAGATAACGGATCACCGTCGCCGCCGCGACACAGGCGACCGCAAGAAGGAACGCCCGCGCTGAATTCGGCGCGACGGCCAGATCCGTCAACTTGCGCAACCAATCGCCGGCCATTCAGTTTTCCCACATTCCAGACCCTACCAGTCCGAACAGGGGTGTTGCATTATAGAAAGACGGCCGCCGTGCGCGATTTTGTGTCAAAAAATCCGCCGATTAGAGGAAACTATCCTTGCGCGCCACGGGGCCGCGACACCAATCCCATCTGCTCGAGCGCGGCGCGGCCGAGCTGTCCGTACGGATTGGCCAGCGTTTCGATGAACTCAAAATGGTTGTAGCCCTCTCCGCATATCAACTGCGCGACCTTGCCCGCCTGCGTCAACGCTGCCGCGAAGTCGCGGCTCTGGCGCTGGAATTCGGGCGTTTCCAGCGAACCGTAACCGACGATCACCGGCGCGTTCAGCTTGTCGAGGTGACGCTGCGTTGACAGCGCGTGCTCCACCTCATCGGTGAACGTCACATATCTCGATCGCGCGGACAGCCGCACCGGTTTCAGGTCGTACATTCCGGACACCAGAACGGCGCCCTTGATAACGTCGGGCGGCAGGCCGAAGTCCTTCACCCAATCGGTGACCAGCACCACGCCGCCAAGGTGCGCGCCCGAGGAATGGCCGGAAAGATAGATGCGATCGGGATCGCCGCCGAAGCTCTCGGCATTCTTGTAGATCCACGCGATCGCGCGGCGGCATTGTTCGGCGAGCGGCATCAGATCACCGCCGGTTTCCACCACATTGGTGTAGTCCACCGCAATGTAATGGGCCCCCGCATTGACGAAGGTCTCGGCCGGAAACGCATAATATTGCGCGGCTTCGGCGCGCCACGCACCGCCATGCAGGAACACGTTGATCGGCGCTTTCGGCGCCGGGGTCGCGTAAAGGTCGAGGGCTTCAACCGGGGTCGCGCCATAGCTCAACCGCTTCGGAGGCCCCAGGCGGGCCCGCGTGAGATCGCTGTTGGTGCGATAGCGGCCGACGATCTGGCGCACGTTCGGCGCATATTTCGGCTGGTCGTAGGCGTCGTCCAGCGCCTTCTGGTCCATGTCGAGCCAGACCGGCGGACTTTTCGGCGCGGCTGCGTCTTTCAATTGCGAAGCCTGAACGTGCGAGGCGGCGCCTCCGGCAGATACAGTCATGAAGGGTCAGCGTACACAGATCGACGTGGTCAAGAGACCACACCATGGCGGCCTGCCGGCTTGCCGTCCAGCGCATTTGTGACGGCGACCGACAGCACCGATCATGCGTCATGCAGATACCGCCGACCGACCTACCAGCGGAGCAGCCGGCTCCCCGCCAGCGCGCCGATGGCGGTGGCGATGGCGATGGCCAGCGTGAACCAGGCGCCGACAAAGAGCGGCGAGTCGTCCGGGCAATGCGCGATATAGAGGCTCGCGGCCACTGCGCCTGACAGAAGCCCGGCGCCGGCCCCGGCGAGAGCGGGGCGCGTCGGCGCGCCATAGCGCAATCCGAACAGCAGCGCGGCAAGGATGGGCAACGACAGCAGCACCATGTTCAACACGCAGATATACCAATGCGTGCCGGCAAGGCGCACCAGCCATTCCGCACGCGGGACCAGCATCAGTTCGATCCCGGCGGCCGCGACCATGATGGCCGGCACGAGGGCCGCGATCGTCAGCGCGCCCAGCACAGGAGCGCCGGGCTTCGCCAGGCGCAACACCATTGCGGCGGAGGCGACGACGAGAATTCCCATCTCGACCGGCTTCAGTGCGAAGGGAAATGTTCGCATCGCTTCGCCAAGATGCGGCCGCATCGGCACGAGCCAGATGAACAGCAGCGCCGACAACGCAAAGCCGGCGGCACCGGCAAGCGCAAGCGCTAAGCCGGGTTTGGGACCGGCAGGCTCGCGGTCAGCGGCAAGCGCACGGATGAGCTGATCGGTTTTCATGATTCATCACGATGACGTTTCGCGAGGGCTGCGAGGCCGCGATGCAGCGCGACCCGGACCGCGCCTTCGGTCATGTCGAGGCTGCGGGCCGCAGCGGCAATCGAAACGCCCTCCACGGCAATCGCCTGGACCACCTTGCGCTGGCCCGGCGGCAAAGCCTCAAGCGAGCGCACCACGTCACGCTCGCTCGCGGTCTCGGGCTGCGCCTCATCCGGCAGGATGTCGGCGAAGTCGTCGATCGACAGGTCCGTGCG
>NZ_DATMRX010000380.1:0-8616 GCF_035565855.1 Pseudorhodoplanes sp. | reverse complement strand
TGGTGCCGATGGATACGCCGGGCGTGAAGGTCATCCGGCCGCTCTCGGTGTTCGGTTACGACGATGCTCCGCACGGCCACGCCGAAGTGCGGTTCGAGAATGTGCGAGTACCCGTGTCCAACATCCTGCTCGGCGAGGGGCGCGGCTTTGAGATCGCGCAAGGCCGGCTCGGGCCGGGCCGCATTCATCACTGCATGCGCACCATCGGACTTGCCGAACGCGCACTCGAAACGCTTTGCCAGCGCGCAATGTCCCGCACGGCCTTCGGCAAGCCGCTGGCCGATCAGGGCGTCACCCGGCACTGGATCGCGGAATCGCGCATGGAGATCGACCAGGCACGGCTTCTCACGCTACATGCCGCGCAGATGATCGACGAGGTCGGCACCAAGGCGGCGCGCGCCGAGATCGCCATGATCAAGGTGGTCGCGCCCAACATGGCGCAGAAGGTGGTGGACCGCGCCATCCAGGTCTGCGGCGCGGGCGGGCTGTCTCAGGACTTTCACCTCGCCTATGCGTATGCCCGCGCGCGTTCAATCCGCATCCTTGACGGGCCGGACGAAGTGCACCGCGAAACCATTGCGAAGATGGAGCTGCGAAAGCACGCTGCCGGCGGCGGCAATCGAGGCTAGCCTTTCTCGTTATTCCGGGTCATCGTGACCGTGATGGACGCTCCCTCACCCGTAAAGAGCAAGCCGCCGGCGCGCCCCGCCGGCGAGCGCGACCCCGAGCGCACGCGCGCGGCGATCCTTGCCGCTGCCACCGAGGAATTCACCGCGCATGGACTGAATGGCGCGCGGGTCGACGAGATCGCGAAGCGGTCGGGCGTCAACAAGCGGATGATCTATTATTATTTCGGCGACAAGAATGGCCTCTATCTCGCCGTTCTCGAGGACATCTATGCCGACATTCGCAACGCCGAGATCAGGCTGCGTCTCACCGATCGCGATCCGGTCGATGCGATGCGCGAACTCGTGGCCTTCACCTGGAATTACTTCATCGAGCATCCGGAATTCCTGAGCCTGCTCGGCACGGAAAATCTGCACCGCGCAAAACATCTCAAGACGTCGAAGAAAATCCGCGAACTGCACTCGCCGCTGATCGGCATCATCACCGCGCTGCTGGCACGCGGGGTGAAGGCCAAGGTCTTCCGCGCGGAAGTCGATCCGGTCCAGCTCTACATCACCATCGCCTCGCTTGGATTTTTCTACCTGTCCAACCGCTTCACCCTGTCGACGATTTTCGGCCGCGACCTCGGCACGCCCGATGCGCTGGCGGAACGCGGCAAGCACATCGAAGAGGTGGTGCTGGGTTATCTGCGGCCTTAGCGTCGCCGTCCTTGCTCAGGGACGCGGGCGACGACATCGCCTGCACTGGCCCGTTTCACGGCCACGGCGCAAGCCGTTTTCCACTTGACGCTTTGCACCCTGCATGGTGCATTTGTAACCAGATGGTTACTTAGCGGAAAATCGAAGCTGTCCAGCTTCTCTGCGACAGGTTCGACCGCTAGCCTCGTTTAATAAGCGGCAAAAAAAGCCGAACCAAAGAGCGTTCAAGGGAGGAACGACAGATGCTGAGAGCAACGACCCTGCTTGCGTCGGCGATTCTGGCACTGACCGGCACCGCATCCGCGCAGAATTATCCGTGGAAGCCGGAACGCCCGATTACGATCATCGTGCCATGGGCTGCGGGCGGCTCGACCGATCAGGTGACGCGCGTTGCCGCGATCGAGATCGAAAAGGCGCTTGGCCAGAAAGTCGTCATCGTCAATCAGCCCGGCGCATCCGGCTCGATCGGAACCAAGGCCGCGCTGGAAGCGGCGAAGGACGGCTATACCTGGACCGCGGGTGCGGCCAAGGACATCGGCACCTATGCGGTGAGCGGCCTGCTCGACACCAAGTTGTCCGACTGGCGGCCCTATCTCAGCGTCGTCAACGTCTCGGTGCTCGGCGTCAATCCGAACACGTCCTACAAGACGGCGAAGGATCTCGTCGATGCGATGAAGGCAAAGCCGAACGGCGTGTCGGTCGCAACAGCCGGCATCAATTCGTCAGGTCATTCCGCGATCGAAGCTTTCACGCGCGCGCTGGGCCTCACCTACAAGCATGTGAGCTATGACGGCGGAAACCCGGCGGTGAACGCGACCGTTGCCGGCGAGACCGAAGCGACGACCCAGCTCGCGGTCGAACAGGCGGCGATGATCCGCGCCAAGCGCCTGCGTCCGCTCGCCGTTCTCTCCGACAAGCCGCTCGAGCTTGAAGGATATGGCACGATCCCGCCGGTGACGGCGTCGGTCCAGGGCTTCAAGCCGGACGCGAATTACTTCGGCATCTTCATCCACAAGGACGTGCCGGCCAATGTCCGCGAAACGATCGACACGATCTGGAAGAACGTGGTCGGCAATTCGGAGACGCTGAAGAAATATGCCGCCTCGAACGGCGCGCAATTCGCTCCGGTCTATGGCGATGAAGCGACCAAGGCGGCGATGCCGGCCATCCAGTCGACGGCCTGGCAGTTGCACGCGGCCGGCAAGTCCAAGGTGTCGCCGGATCAGGTCGGCATCGCGAAGCCGAACTAGCCTGCAACGTTACGTCCACAACCGGCATCCGGGTCGCGGCGCTCTGCCGTGCCCCGGCGTGACGAGGTGAGCTGAGTGGAAGACAAGAAGCCATCGCCCTTCGTTGACCTGATGTCCGGCGGCGTCTGGCTCGCGCTCGCCATCGCGATCGTCGTCATCAGCTGGAAGATGGATCGCCTCGCGCATCTGCAGGCCTCGATCTACACCGCCCCGGCGCTGGTGCCGGGATTGCTCGGCATTGCGATTGCAATCATGGGCGTGTTGCTGATCCTGCGGTCGGTGCGGGCCGGCGCACTGTCGCAGCCGCATATCGCCGTCGGCAGCATCCGCGATCATTGGCGTGTGCTGACGGCGCTCGCGCTGTGCTTCGTTTTCGCGATCGGACTGATCGGAAGCGGGATGCCGTTCTGGCTGGCCGCGGCTTTGTTCATCGCTGCCTTTGTCTTCGTCTTCCAGTTCGAAGATCGAAAGGCCGCGGGCACGCTCCTGCGCGGGGCAGGCCTTGCCGTCGTATTCGGCCTCGTTTGCGGCGGCGCCATCCATTACGTGTTCCAGGAGCTGTTCCTGGTCCGCCTGCCTTGAGCCGCCGATGTTTGATGGACTCCTGCTGTTCGGACATTCGATCGCGACTTTCGCGACGCCGACGACCATTGCCTACGCACTCGGCGCGTGCCTCGTCGGACTGATCATTGGAGCGCTGCCGGGCCTCACGGCGACCATGGGCGTCGCCCTGATGACGACGCTGACGATTGCGCTGCCGTCGAATGTCGCGCTGCTGATCCTGATCTGCACCTATGTCGGTGCGATCTATGGCGGCAGCCGCAGCGCCATCCTTCTCAACATTCCGGGCACGCCGGCCTCCGCCGCGTCCTGCCTCGACGGTTACGCGCTCGCGCGCCAGGGCCTGGCCGGCCGGGCGATGGGCATCGCCACGTCCGGATCGGTGCTCGGCACCTGGATCGGCATGATCGGGCTCGCGCTGTTCACGCCGGTGCTGGGCGAGATGGCGCTGAAATTCGGCGCCTACGAATTTTTCTGGCTCGCGCTGTTCGGCGTGGTGATCTCCGGCAACCTGACCGGCAACGACGCGCTGAAAGGCTGGATCGCAGGCTTCCTCGGCCTGTTCGTGGCGATGATCGGCCAGGAAGGCATGTATGCCTACGACCGCTTCACCTTCGGCATTCACGACCTTTCGGGCGGTATTTCGCTGATCCCCGCGCTGGTCGGTGCGTTCGGCTTCGCCGAGGTGCTGACGGTGATCAAGGAGCGGCCGCCGAAGATCATCATCAACGCATTCGACACCGTCATTCCCCGCATCCAGGACGTCACCCAATATTGGCGAACGATCATCCGCTCGGGACTGATCGGCACCGGGATTGGAATCGTGCCGGGCGTCGGCGAAGACGTCGCGGCCTGGAGCTCCTATGCCGCGGCGCGACGCGCCAGCAAGGAGAAGGACAAGTTCGGCAAGGGCTCGGTCGAAGGGCTGATGGCCGCGGAGACCGGCGACAATGCCTGCGTGCCGGGCGCCGTGATCCCGGTGCTGACGCTCGCCGTGCCAGGCTCGGCGCCCGCCGCCGTCCTGCTCGCGGCGATGCTGATCCATGGCGTGCAGCCCGGCCCGCTGATCATGGTCAACAACCCGCAATTCGTCTACGACGTGGTCACGATGATGCTGTTCGCCAGCATCGGCATCCTGATCTATGGCCTCACCCTGACGCAGCTGCTGGTGAAGATCCTGCAGGTGCCGCAGACAATGGTGATGCCCGTGGTCTTCGTGCTCTGCACGGTGGGCTCGTTTGCGATCGCCTCGCGCTTCTTCGACATCTATGTGATGCTCGCCTTCGGCGTGATCGGCTTCATCATGCGCCAGCTCAATTATCCGATGGCGCCGCTGGTGCTCGGCATCGTGCTGGGCGACCTCCTCGACAAGAACCTGCGGCGCGGGCTGACCCTGTCCGATGGCGACCTCGCGCCGTTCTTCACCCGCCCGATCAGCTTCGTCATGTTCTGCCTCGTGCTGGGCACGATCCTGATGAATATCCCGGCCTTCACGAATGCGGTCGCGCGGCTGTGGGCGACGGCCACCGCGCCCTTGCGCGGCAAGTCGAGCGACGCTTAGAAGCGCACCATGAAAATATCCCTCTGCAGCGAAGTGCTCGCCGACTACGACTTTCCGCGCCAATGCGAGTTGGCGAAGCAGATGGGCTATGACGGGCTCGAGATCGCGCCGCTGACGCTCTCGGCCGAGCCGCACCTTCTGTCCTCCGACCGGCGCAAGGAAATCCGGCGGATTGCCGAGGATGAAGGCGTGCCGGTGACCGGGCTGCATTACCTTCTCCGCGCGCCGGAAGGTCTGTCGATCACGGCGACCGATGCGAATGTCCGCGCGCGCACCGTCGATGTGATCCGCAGGCTGATCGCGCTTTGTCATGATCTCGGCGGCACCATCATCGTGCACGGCTCGCCGGCGCAACGGCGCCTCGAGCCTGGCCAGGAGACCGAAAGCTACCGCTGCGGCGTCGAATGCTGGGCCGCCATCGCCGGGGATGCGGAGGCGGCGGGCGTCACCTATTGCATCGAGCCGCTGCACCAGCCGGACGCGAATTTCGTCAACACCGTCGAAGAGGCGGCGACCATCGTCCGGCAGATCGGCAGCCCCGCGGTCCGCACCATGATCGACTGCTCGGCCGCCTCGATCTGGGAGAAGCAATCCGTTCCCGACCTCATCCGGCAATGGATGCCGAGCGGGCTGATTGCGCATATGCATTTCAACGACACGAACCGCCGCGGCCCGGGCGACGGCGCGCTGAAGATCGCGCCCATCGTCGCCGCTTTGCGCGAGACCGGCTATGCGGGAAATGCCAGCATCGAGCCATTCATCTACATCCCGGACGGGGCAACCTGCGCCGCACGCAATATCGGCTATATGCGCGGGGTGATGGAGTCGTTCGGTCATGCGCGGGCTTGACCCGCGCATCCATCATTGTTCGTAAAAGATGGATTGCCGGGTCAAGCCCGGCAATGACCAGGCGCGGTTGCGCGCGCCTTCGGCGGACACGCACCCTCCCGCTTTCAGGGATGAAGCCGCCCCACCGCCTCGAACAACGCCCGCACATCGCGCTCGGCAATCCCGCGCGTGATGAACACCAGACGTCCAGTATGATCGTCATCCGGCCACGCCTGCAATTCCGCCGGCGGATGCGCGAGATGCTGCACGAACTGCACGACCACCGGCCCGGTGCATCCCTCGACGGCCAGCAGTCCCTTGGCCCGCAGGATATCGCTTCCGCGCAGCGCGAGGAGCGTGTCCATCGCGCGCGCGACCACCGCCCAGGGCAAGGGCTCGGCAAAGGACAGCGAGAAGCTCGTAATCCCGTCGCTATGGACGGCTTCGCCGACCGTCTCCGCGAGGAATGCGGGATGGTTGCGCGATACGGTAAAGATCGCCGGATCGACCCGGCCTGCCGCAGCGGTCACGATCTCGGCGCGCGGATTGAGACTGCGCAAACGCGCCGTAAGCGCGCTGCTCGCCTCCGCGGTCGCAATATCGGTCTTCGACACGACGATGGTGTCCGCCAGCATCGCCTGCTGCCGCGCTTCCGGAAATTGATCGAGCGTTGACAGCCCGTTCACGGCGTCGGCCACCGCGATCACCGAATCGACGTGGCACTCGCCGCCGAGCGCACGGTCGGTCGCAAAGGTGCGCAGGATCGGACCTGGATCGGCGAGCCCCGACGTCTCGATCACGATGCGCTTGAAATGCGGGACAAGGCCACGCTCGCGATCGGTGATCAGCCTGCGGAGCGCGACCTGCAGGTCGGAACGCACATTGCAGCACAGGCAGCCATTGCCGAGCAGCACGGTTTCATCCGCGCTCGTGCGCAACAGCGCGTCATCTATACCGGCTGCGCCGAACTCGTTGACGACAATGGCGGTGCCATGGCCTTCCGCACTCTCGAGGAAATGCTTGACCAGCGTAGTCTTGCCGGCGCCGAGAAATCCGGTCACCACCGCCACCGGGATGCGTGCCCCGCGTTCGTGGAGCACGCGCCGGCCGAACGGGCCGGCGGCTCTGGACTGGAAGAGCTGTTGCATGTCAGCGCGTGTCCATTCCGCGCGTCCCCGCGAAAGCGGGGACCCAGAACCAAGGTTCACTGGATTCCCGCCTTCGCGGGAATGAGCGGCGT
The DNA here is from genome assembly GCF_035565855.1 of Pseudorhodoplanes sp. GTDB lineage: Bacteria > Pseudomonadota > Alphaproteobacteria > Rhizobiales > Xanthobacteraceae > Pseudorhodoplanes. The sequence continues at coordinate 1,851 of NZ_DATMRX010000380.1, read as the reverse complement.
TTGTGGTTGCCTCTACGGCAACTAGAACTCCATCTCCAGGATGTACAGCCCGCCGACGTGCCGATCGACCGTATAAACGATGCCGCGCTCGTCGACGAACACATCATTGAGCTGGATGGTTCCGCGCGGGGCGAGCGGCGGCGCTTCCGGCACGAAGGTTGCGATCTCCTTCGGCTGATACGGATTGGAGATGTCGTAGGCGCGGACCCCGCCGTTGAAGAAGGTGCCGATCACCACCTGGTCCGAGAACCAGGCATGCGGCGACGGCACGTTCTCGTGGATGTTGTGAGCGCCAAATCGCCCTCCCCGCCCCTTGAAGGCGTCATAGGGCAAGGGGCAGGTTGAAATCGGCACCGGATTGGTTTCGTCGCGCGCATCGAGAATCCAGATCAGCTTCGGCCAGTCCGCGGCGTCGTCGACCACCGACTCGTCGGTCGTGACCAGCAGTCCGCGATCGAACAAAGGCAGGATGGTGTGGGTGAAGCCGTGATACGGGGGCGAGTTGTCCCAATGCGCGATCGGCGTCGGCCGCGACATGTCGGAGATGTCCATGATGAACATTCCGCCGTCGATATAGCCGAGATAGCAGCGATCCGGCCGCTGCGGATACACATTGGTGTTGTGCGCGCGGAAGCCCATGTCGGTCAGTGTCTTCGGATGGCGCACCGGCGGCGGCACATTGTCGCCTTCGCGCGTGCCCGGCATCCACCAGCGTCCGACCTCCTGGGGCTTCGAGGGATTGCGCACATCAAAGATCTGATAGCACTGGTCATCGAGCGGATGGGTCGGTGTGAAGTCGGCCGCGCCCGACGCCATGTGCACGTAATTCCCATCGCAGAACCAAAGCTGATGGACGCCGCGCGAATGCGGCCCGGAGCGGTCGACAAAGGCGATCGAGCGAGGATTCTCCGGCACCGAGATGTCGAACAGTTCGAAGCCCGCCGGCGTCTGTCCGACTTTCTGCACCTGATAGGCCACGGCCATGATGTCGCCGGTGATTTCCAGCGAGTTCGAGCGCATGTAGCCTTCCGGCAGATCGGTCTGCACGACGATCTTCGGATCGCGCGGATTGGTCACGTCGACCGCGGTGAAATTCTTCGGCGCGCTTTCGTGGGCGAGCCAGATGATACGGCGGCCGTCCTTGGCCACCTGCACCGCCATGCCCTCCCCCATCCCGCCAAAGCCCTCGAGTTCATGATGGCCGAGCGGCTTGAAATTCCAGGCGATAGAATCGGACGACTTGAGCGGACTTGCGACGGACATCACTCTCTCCAAAAAGCATTCCTGACGAGTTCATGGCCTGGGCTAGCGGTCCGGGGAACGGCGACGTTTCGCCCGGCCATGTCCCGGCCCTCCATCAAAGAGGGAAGATGGATGCGCGGGTCAAGCCCGCGCATGACGAATCCTCACGCGCCGGCGCGCGCCTTTTCCATAAACTCCGGACGCAGGACTTTCTTCCAGTCCGGGATGCCGGCGATGCGCTTCTCGCGCACCAGCACTTCGGCCTGCTGCTGCATGTAGGCGTTGAGGTCATTCGGGAAGCCGGGGCTCACATCGACCCGGCCCAGCGCCTTGCTGAAGGTCTCCGGCGCCATCTTGTAGCCTTTCGAGGTGAAGAACTCATGGATCACCTTCGACACCTTCGCAGGCTCTTCCTTGAATTCGCGGGCGACGTCCAGCCACCCCTTCAGGTAGGCGACCGCGACATCCGGATTCTTGTCGAGGAAGTCCGGCGTCGCTGCCATGAAGACCGGCATGCGATCGACGTTCGACAGATCGAGGATCGAAGTGCCGATGCCCTCCGCTTCCGCAATCGCGTTATAGGGTTCGATGTTGATCATGGCGTCCACG
>NZ_DATMRX010000379.1:0-23986 GCF_035565855.1 Pseudorhodoplanes sp. | reverse complement strand
TCATCCGCCATCACCGCAAGTGATCCGGCCGACAAGGACACGCTATTCGAGCCGACGGCTTCGAAGATCTACCGGCACCCGACCTTCTACGAGGTGCCGGAGGAAGTCGGGCATATGTGATCCGGGCCTCATGGTTCGAGACGCGATGCTTTGCATCGCTCCTCACCACGAGGGTGAAACGTTAGTTCCTCATCCTGAGGAGCCGGGCGAAGCCCGGCGTCTCGAAGGATGAAAGGCCGAGGCGTCAATGACCGAAACACCGCTCTTTGCCTATACGCTGCGGCTCGCCGACAATGCGCTGATCCTCGGACATCGTGTGTCCGAATGGGTCGGCCACGCGCCGGTTCTGGAAGAGGATCTGGCGCTCGGTAATCTTGCGCTTGATCTCATCGGGCAGGCGCGGTCGTTCTACACCTATGCGGGCGAGGTCGAGGGGAGGGGCCGCGACGAGGATGCGCTGGCTTATCTCCGTGACGCGCCTGCCTGGCGCAACGTGCTGCTCGTCGAGCAGCCGAACGGCGATTTCGCACAAACGATTATGCGGCATCTCCTCTATTCGGCTTTTGCGCATCCGTATTTCGAGGAATTGTCGCGATCGAAGGACGCGACACTGGCCGCCATCGCCGCCAAGGCGGTGAAGGAAATGGCCTATCACGTCCGCCATGCCGGAGAATGGACCATCCGGCTCGGCGACGGCACCGACGAGAGCCATCGCCGCGCGCAGAATGCACTCGACGAACTCTGGCCATTTACCGGGGAGTTGTTCGAAGTCGATCAGATCGAGCGCGCGCTGATCGAGACCGGCATTGCGGTCGATCCGGCAAGCATCAAGGCGCGGTGGTCGAACACGCTGGATCATGTCTTCGACGAGGCGACGCTGACCCGGCCCCGCGACGGCTATATGCAGAGCGGCGGCCGCAGCGGACGTCACTCCGAACATCTCGGTTACATTCTGACCGAGTTGCAATTCCTGCAGCGCACTTATCCGGGGGCGAGGTGGTGACTGCGACCGCTACCGCGCTCGATCCGCGCGAGCAGATCGCGCGGGCCTGGAAGGCAGCGGAGTCCGTGGTCGATCCGGAAATCCCGGTCCTGTCGATCGCCGATCTCGGGGTGCTGCGGGACATCGACATTGTCGACGGTCACATCGAGGCGACGATCACGCCGACCTATTCCGGCTGCCCCGCGATGAACCTGATTGCGCTGAATCTCGAACTCGCGCTGGAAGAGGCCGGTTTCCTCATGCCGCGCATCAAGACCGTGCTGTCGCCGGCCTGGACCACCGAATGGATGACAGAAGCCGGCAAGACGAAGCTGAAGGAATACGGAATTGCGCCGCCGTCCGGCAAGGCTTCGCGCCGCGCCTTGTTTGGTGAGGACGAGGTCAGTTGCCCGCATTGCGGCTCCTCGAACACCGAGCGGATTTCCGAATTCGGATCGACGGCGTGCAAGGCGCTCTGGCGGTGCAAGGCCTGCGCCGAACCGTTCGATTATTTCAAGTGCATATGAGGCATCGGCCGATGGCGGTTGCGTTCCATAAGCTGAAGGTGGCTGACGTCCGGCGTGAAACACCGGACGCGGTGTCGATTTCTTTTTCCGTTCCGCCGGAGCTCAAGGACGAATATCGCTTCCATCCCGGTCAGCACCTGACGCTGCGCCGTGAATGGAACGGACAGGACATCCGCCGCTCCTATTCGATCTGCACCGGCCTCGACGATCGCGAATTGCGGGTCGCGGTGAAAAAGGTCGAAGGCGGCGTGTTCTCGACGCTTTGCAACGAAATCATCCGGCCCGGCGACATGATCGAAGTCATGACTCCGCAGGGCCGTTTCGGTGTCATGCCCCAGCCGGACGCGGCGCGGAACTATCTCGCGATTGCCGCGGGTTCCGGCATCACGCCGGTCCTGTCACTTCTGCGCAGCATCCTCACGCGCGAGCCGGACAGCCGCTTCATGCTGATCTACGGCAATCGGACGACGAAGGACATCATCTTCAAGGAGGCGCTGGAGGATCTGAAGGACCGCTTCCTCGGCCGGCTGATCGTTCATCACGTGCTGTCGCGCGAGCAGCAGGAGATCGAGCTTTTCAATGGCCGCATCGATGCGGAAAAGATCGAGACGCTGCTGAAGTCCTATGCGCCGGCGAACAAGATCGACCACGCCTTCCTGTGCGGACCCGGCGCCATGATCGAGGACGCCAAGGCAACGCTGATCCGGCTCGGCGCGCCGGCCGGCAACATCCATATCGAATATTTCTCGACCGACGGCATTCCCGTTGCGCCGCGTCCGGTATCGGCACGACCGGCGGGCGAAGCGCCGGTCGCGCATGCGCGCGTCACGCTCCACGGCACGGCCTATGACATTCCGATGCTGGAGGGCGAAACCATCATCGACGCCGGCGAGCGTGCCGGGATTGAGCTGCCGTATTCCTGCCGCGGCGGCATGTGCTGCACCTGCCGTGCCAAGCTGGTGTCGGGCGAGGTCGACATGGCGCTGAATTATTCGCTCGAACCTTGGGAGATGGAGGCCGGCTACGTGCTGACATGCCAGGCACGGCCGCTGACCAGGGAAATCGTGATCGATTACGACGAGGTCTAGGCCCTGCGCCTGACCTTTTCCTGTCCCAGCGATGACAACGCCTGCGCGCCTTCGACGAGGATCGTCGTTGCGAGATCCGCATAATCCTGCCGGCTCATGGTGCCGCCCTCGCGAAACCACATATAATGCCAGTTCAGCATTCCGAAGAGTGACATCGTCACGGGTTTGAGCAGGGTCCTGCTGCGTCCGATATCCGGTAGCACCTGAGCGATCGCGTCGGCGAAAACCGCGACCAGATCGCGCTCCAACGCAATCAATGCTTTTTGCCGCTCGGCTGGCAGCTTCGCCATCTCGTTGATCTGGATTTTGTGCTGCTGATCGGCGTCGCGATAGGCATCGAGCAAGGCGCCGACCAGCGCGCGCAACCGGTCGCGTGGTGCCAGTGTTGAGTCGACGGCCTTGGTGGTGTCCAGCAGCTCCTGCAAGTGGACGTGCAGGATGTCGTACAGCAGCGTCTCCTTGCTCGCATAATAATGATAGAGCAGGGCCTTGGAGACGCCGCATTCCGAGGCGACCTCGGCCATCGAGGTGCGGTCGTAACCGTTCTGCGCAAAGAGCTTCGCGGAGCGATCGAGTATCGCGCGTCGCTTGATCCCGTGATCGGCGGAGCGGGGACGCGCCATCAGTCCTTCGGCCTCTTGTCGATGACGCGGCGGGCCTTGCCGGCCGAACGTTCCACGGCGCCGGGATCGCCGACGATGACCTTGATGCCGATGCCGATATTGTTGCGGATGTGCATCGCGAGCGAAGCGGCCTCCGCCGCGCGCTCGGCTTCCCCGTGAACTTCGGGGCGCGCCTCGACGAACAGCGTCGCCACGTCGAGCCGATCCTCGCGCGTCAGCTCGATGAGGTAATGGGGCGATAATCCGGGGCAGCGCAACAGCAGCTCTTCAATCTGGGTCGGGAACACATTGACGCCGCGGATGATCATCATGTCATCGGAGCGGCCGGTGACCTTCTCCATGCGCCGATGCGTGCGCGCCGTGCCAGGCAGGAGCCGGGTTAGGTCGCGGGTGCGATAGCGAATGACAGGCAACCCTTCCTTGGTCAGCGTGGTGAAGACGAGTTCGCCCCTTTCGCCATCCGGCAGAACCCTGCCGGTCTCCGGGTCGATGACCTCGGGATAGAAGTGATCTTCCCAGATATGCAGGCCGTCCTTGGTCTCCACGCATTCGTTGGCGACGCCGGGACCCATCACTTCGGACAAGCCGAAGATATCGACAGCGTCCATAGCGAAGGCGTCTTCGATTTCGGCGCGCATCTGGTTGGTCCAGGGTTCGGCGCCGAAGATGCCGATCGAAAGCGATGACTCGCGAGGGTCGATGCCCTTGGCACGAAACTCATCCAAAATCGCCAGCATGTAGCTTGGCGTCACCATGATGATGTCGGGCTGGAAGTCGGTAATGAGCTGGACCTGCCGCTCGGTCATGCCACCGGACACCGGGATCACCGCACAGCCGAGTCTCTCGGCGCCGTAATGGGCGCCGAGCCCGCCTGTGAACAAGCCGTATCCGTAGGCGACATGCACCTTCATGCCAGGTCGGCCGCCCGATGCGCGGATCGAGCGCGCCATCAGGTTCGCCCAATTGTCGATGTCCTTCTGCGTATAGCCGACGACCGTCGGCTTGCCGGTGGTGCCGGACGAGGCGTGGATGCGGGCGATCTTGTCCTGCGGCACCGCGAACATGCCGAACGGGTAGTTCTCGCGCAGGTCCGCCTTCGTGGTGAATGGGAACTTCGCGAGGTCTTCCAGCCGCTTGAAGTCAGACGGACGCACGCCGGCCGCGTCGAATTTCCGTCGGTAGGCTTCGACATTGTCGTAGGCATGCCTGAGCGACCAGGCGAGACGTTGCGTCTGCAGTGCTGTTATCTCGTCGCGAGACGCGGTTTCGATCGGTTCAAGTCCGTACGGCTTGTAGGATGCATCGACCATGTCTTTGCCTATGCAGTTGAGCCGGGAAGAAGAGTGCCTTCTATCGTGCGCGAATGGCCGCGGAATTCTGCGATCACCGTGCCGTCTTCGCGGGTGACGGTGATGTCGTAGATGCCCGAGCGGCCGGCGCGATGGCGTTCGACCCCTTTCGATATGAGCCGGTCGCCAAGCTTTCCCGGCGCGATGAATGTGATCGCGCATTGCTGTGCAACCGTGCGCTGATTGTAGGTGTTGCACGCAAAGGCAAAGGTGGAGTCGGCGAGAGTGAAGATGAAGCCGCCATGGGCGATGTTATGGCCGTTGACCATCTTGTCGGTGATGGTCATGGCGAGTACCGCGCGGCCGGGCTCGACCGAGATCAGTTGCATCCCGAGTCCCTTGCTCGCGGAATCTTCCGCCCACATCGCCTCCGCACAGGCGCGCGCGATTTCGCCTGCGTCCATGGTCACGATCCCTTCTTTCCCGTAAATTTCGGACTGCGCTTCTCCATGAAGGCGGCGACCCCTTCCGCGTAATCAGGGCTCGTGCCGGCGCTTCGCTGGAAGTCGCGTTCGAGATCGAGCTGCGTCGAAAGATCGTTGGTTTCCGCAGCGTCGAGTGCGCGCTTGATTAGCGACAATCCATAGGTTGGACCTACTGCGAAGCGCTGGCACAATTCATTCGCGGCGCCGATCAATTCATCATCCGGCACGCATCTCCAGATGAGGCCCCAGCTCTCGGCCTTTTCAGCGGGCAGCGGATCGGCGAGCAACGCCAAGCCCCGCGCACGCGCGGGTCCGACGAGGCGCGGCAGAAACCAGGTGCCGCCGGAATCCGGAACGAGGCCGATCTTGGAAAAAGCCTGAAGGAAGGTTGCCGATTTTGCCGCGAGGACGATGTCGCAAGCCAGCGCGATATTGGCGCCGGCGCCCGCCGCAACCCCGTTCACCGCAGCGACGACAGGGAAGGGCAGCGCACGCAGCTTGCGGATCAGCGGATTGTAATATTGCTCGAGCGTCACCCCAAGCACGATCGTCTCACCCGGTTTGGCGAGCCGGTCGTTCAGATCCTGACCTGCGCAGAAGCCGCGGCCGGCTCCGGTGATCATCAGCGCGCGACAGGTTGGATCGGCTTCCGCTTCGTCGAGCGCCTTTTTCAGCGCGACATGCATCTCTTCGTTGAATGAATTCAGCCGCTGCGGCCGGTTCAGCGTGATGACGCGGTAACCTTCGCGCATATCGACGAGAATGGGACTCTCGTCCATCCGCTCCTCCTCCCAATTCCCGGCGCTTTTGAAGCGCTCTGGCTTTGTCTGTCTATGCGAACGGTCGGCGCATGACGTCAAAGACACTTGACTGACCGTCCGGTCGGATAATTAATATGGGCCGAAAATTCGGGTGTCAACGAGCCGAGTGCAACAACGGCTGACACATCCGAGGGAGGAATGCATGAGTTTCTTCGAGGCGCATCGTGCGCGACTCGAGCAGGCGGTCGGTGCCTGCCGCGCACGCGTTTACTGGAGCGCCTATCCTGAAGTCGCGAGCGGCAAGATCTACGGCGAGACCGCGAAAGCGGACGGCGAGGCCGCGTTCAAGGCATTGCTCGGCAAGCCGTTCGATCTCGGGGAAAGCGGAGGTCGCCGCGTCGGCCGTGAAGTCTCCCCTTATGGAATGCCGCTCGGAATCACTTATCCGGCGATGGACCCGGACGCGCTTATCGAACGCTCGATGAAGGCCGGCGATGGCTGGGCGCGCGCATCGATCGGGGACCGCGTCGGGGTTTGCCTGGAAATTGTCGATCGCCTGAACAAGCAAAGCTTTCTGATCGCGCACGCTGCGATGCATACGACGGGCCAGGCCTTCATGATGGCGTTTCAGGCCGCAGGTCCGCATGCGCAGGATCGTGCGCTGGAGGCCATTGCCTATGCCTACGACGAGATGACGCGGGTGCCACGCGAGGTGAACTGGTCGAAGCCGCAGGGCAAGGGCGATCCGATCGTCCTCGACAAGGTGTTCCGCATCGTGCCGCGCGGCGTTTCCCTCGTGATCGGTTGCGCCACCTTTCCGACATGGAACGGCTATCCTGCGGTCTTTGCGAGCCTCGCCACCGGTAACAGTGTGATTGTGAAGCCGCATCCGGGAGCGATCCTGCCGCTTGCGATCACCGTGAAAATCGCGCGCGACGTATTGAAAGAGGCCGGCTTCGATCCGGACGTCGTGATGCTTGCACCCGATGAGGCCGAGGCGCCGATCACCCAGGAACTGGCCGCGCATCCGGGTGTCGCGATTGTCGATTTCACCGGGTCGCCGGCGTTTGGTCAGTGGGTTCGTGAGAATGCCGCGACCGATCTCGTGTTCACGGAAGAGGCCGGGATCAATTCCATTGTGATCGATTCAACCGGCGACTTTCGTGGAATGTGCGCCAATATCGCGTTCTCCCTGTCGCTCTATTCGGGGCAGATGTGCACGGCGCCGCAGAATATCTTTGTCCCGGCGAGCGGCATCGACACCAATGAAGGCCACAAGAGCTTCGATGAGGTCGCGCAAGCTCTTGCTATGGCCATTGACAGGCTCCTCGGCGATCCCGAGCGGGCCGCCAATATCCTCGGCACGGTCCAGAATGCCGCGACGATCCAGCGCATCGAAGCGGCCCGCAAGCTTGGCCGCATCATCCGCGATTCCGCAGCCGTCCCGATCGCAGGCTTCGGGGAGGCTAGGACCGCGTCGCCGCTTCTGCTCGCTGTCGATGCAAAGGACGACCGCGCCTGGGGCGAGGAGCGGTTCGGGCCGATCGCCTTTGTGATCCGCACCGGGGCCACCGAAGAATCCATCGCGCTCGCTTCGCAATCGGCCCGCCGCAAGGGGGCGATCACCGCATCGCTCTACTCGACCGACGACGCCGTGATCGACAAGGCCGCCGACGCGTTTGCGCGCGCAGGTGTCGCATTGTCGGTCAACCTGACCGGCGGCATTTATGTCAATCAATCGGCGGCGTTTTCTGATTATCATGTGTCGGGCGCGAACCCGGCCGGCAATGCCTGCCTGACCGACTCGGCCTTTGTCGCCAATCGCTTTCGGGTGGCTGCGATGCGCCGACAGAAAACGGCCTGAACGTTTCCAAGAACATCCAAGGGAGGATGAGAATGAGATTGTCCATGAAATTGCTTGCGACAGCGGCGGCAATGGTGCTGTCGGCGTCGCTCGCGCAGGCGCAGCAGCCGCCGATCAAGATCGGCGCCGTGCTGTCGGCGACCGGCGGCGCCTCGTTCCTCGGGGATCCTGAAAAGCGGACCCTCGAAATGTATGTCGCCGACATCAATGCCAAAGGCGGCATCAACGGGCGCAAGGTCGAGGCGATCATCTATGACGATGCCTCGAACCCGAACAACGCGCGCACCTTCGCGACCCGGCTGATCGAGCAAGACAAGGTGGATGCGCTGCTCGCGGGCTCGACCACGGCCAGCGCGCTCGCGATCATTCCACTTGCCGAAGAAGCCGGCATTCCGATGATCAACTTTGCCGGCGCGGTTCAGGCGGCATTTCCGGCCAAGAAATGGATTTTCAAGACTCCGCACACCGATCTCATGGCCTGCGAGAAAGTTTTCGAGGACATGAAGAAGCGCGGCTTTACAAAGATCGCGATGATTTCCGGCGCGGACGCGTTCGGCAAGTCGATGCGGGATCAGTGCCTGACCGTGAACAAGAAATACGGCATCGAGATCCTGCACGAGGAAACCTATCAGCCCGCCGACAATGACATGACCGCCCAACTCACCAACATCAAGAACAAGGCCGGCGTGCAGGCGGTGATCAATCCGGGCTTCGGTCAGGGTCCGGCGATCGTTACGCGGAACTACAAGCAACTCGGTGTACCCTATCCGCTCTACCAGAGCCACGGCGTTGGAACGAAGCAGTTCATTGAACTGGCGACGCCGGCAGCGGCCGAGGGCGTGCGGCTGCCGGCCGCCGCGCTTCTGGTTGCAGAAAAACTCCCCGACAACGATCCGCAGAAGAAGGTCGTGATGGATTACAAGAAGACCTACGAAAGCAAGACCGGCCAGCCGGTCTCGACCTTCGGCGGTCACATGTATGACGGCCTGATGATCTTGGTCGAGGCGATGAAGCGTGCAGGTGGCGCCGAGAAGGCGAAGGTCCGTGACGAGATCGAAAAGACCAAGGGCTTCATCGGCACCGGCGGCGTGGTCAACATGACGCCAACCGACCATATGGGTCTCGATCTGTCGGCGTTCCGCATGTTGGAAATCAAGAACGGCGATTGGACGCTGGTGAACTGACAAAAAAACATCGACTTGCGTCATGGCCGGGCTTGTCCCGGCCATTGTCGTCTTGTTTGATGCGGTTTCGCATCGTCTAGGGCCAAGCCGCGAGTCGGGGGGATCGCAGCCACAATGCCCGAGTTTCTGCAATTCGTCTTTTCCGGCCTGACCGTCGGCGCGATCTACGCGCTGGTCGCGCTCGGCTTTACGCTGATCTACAACGCATCCGACGTCATCAACTTCGCCCAGGGCGAGTTCGTGATGATCGGCGGCATGGTCACTTTCTTTGCGGTAGCCGCCGGATTTCCCCTGCCGGTTGCAGCGCTGATCGCGCTTGTTGCGGCGGTTGTCGTTGGCATCCTGCTACATCGTCTCGCGATCGAACCGGCCAAGGGCGCGTCTGCGGTGACGCTCATCATCATCACGCTTGGCGCTTCGATCCTGTTGCGCGGCATCGCTTCTGTGGTGTTCGACAAGAACTACCACTCCTATCCGCCTTTCGCAGGCTCAGAGCCGATCCGGATCGGTGGAGCGACGATCCTGCCGCAAAGCCTGATCGTGCTTGGCGGCACGCTCCTGATCGTCCTCGCGCTCTGGGTCCTTGCAACCAAGACCATGACCGGCAAGGCGATGACCGCAACGGCCGCAAACCGGCTCGCGGCGCGGCTCGTCGGTATCAACACGGCCGCCATCGTCGGCATTTCCTTCGCTGTGTCGGCCGCCATCGGCGCCATCGGCGGCATTCTCGTCACCCCGATCACGCTGACCAATTACGAGGTGGGCACGCTGCTCGCGCTGAAGGGCTTTGCCGCGGCCATGCTCGGCGGCATGGGCAATCCGCTCGGCGCGGTGGTCGGAGGGCTGATCGTCGGCCTCCTCGAGACATTCGGCGCGGGGTACATCTCCTCGGCCTACAAGGACGCGGTCGCGTTCCTGGTCATCCTCGGCGTCCTGTTCGTCATGCCCCAGGGCCTGTTCGGCAAAGCCAGCATCGAGCGCGTTTGAGATGCCAGCATTGTTGAAGCGTTATGGAGTGGTGCTGCTGATCGCAGCGATCGTTGCCATTCTGCCCTATGTTGTTCCGACCAGTTTCTACCTGCGCATTGCAGCGCTGGTCTTCATCTTCAGCCTCGCCGTGCTCGGCCTCAATCTTCTGATGGGATTCACCGGGCAGGTCAGTCTCGGCCATGCCGGCTTCTTCGGCATCGGGGCCTATGCCGTCGCGGTGCTGCCGACGCATTTCGGCGTTCCGTCTGCCGTCGCGCTAGTTGCTGGAGTTGTGATCGCGGGATTGCTCGCCTTCGTCATCGGGCGGCCGATCCTCAAGCTCAAGGGGCATTACCTCGCGGTGGCGACGCTTGGCATGGGCATCCTGATCGCCATGGTGTTCACCAACGAGGCGCAGTTCACCGGCGGCCCCGACGGCATGCCGGTGCCGCGGCTGACATTGTTCGGCTGGACCGCACGGGGCTCCGTGACCTGGTACTGGATTTCGGGCGTGACACTGGTACTCGCGGTTCTCCTCACCGCGAACCTGATCGATTCACCGACGGGGCGCGCGTTGCGCGCGATCCACGACAGCGAAGTGGCGTCGCGCGTCCTTGGCGTCGATGTTGCGCGCTACAAGCTGATCGCGTTCGTCTTGTCCGCTGTCTACACCGCCATCGCCGGCAGCTATCTTGCGCTGTTCGACGGCCTCGTGACGCCGATGACCGCGGGCTTCATGCGATCGATCGAATTCGTCGCCATGGCGGTGCTGGGCGGGCTCGGATCGATCTTCGGCAGCGTGGTCGGCGCGGCGCTCCTCACGGTGCTGCCGCAAATGCTGACCGTGTTTCACGATTACGAGCATATTGCGCTCGGCGCCATCATGATCGTGTTCATGATCTTCCTGCGGGCCGGCATTGTGCCGAGCCTCACCAGTCTGTTTCGGCGAAACCCGTCATGAGCGTCCTTGCAACCGACGGATTGGGTATCGATTTCGGCGGTGTGCGTGCCGTCGATGGCGTGTCCTTTGCGGTCAATGCGGGTGAGATCTTCGCCATCATCGGCCCGAACGGCGCAGGCAAGACGACGTTATTCAACATGATCTCCGGCCTGTATCGCGCTCCGCGCGGCAAGGTCATGCTGAATGGGGAGGACGTCACCAATCTGCCGGCCCATATTCTGGCGCAGCGTGGATTGTCACGCACCTTCCAGAACCTGCAGATCTTTTTCCGGATGACCGCGCTGGAAAACGTGATGGTCGGCCGGCACCTGCACGAAAATCGCAATGTGCTTGCCCATCTCTTCCGGCTGCCGAGCGTGGTGACGCAAAACCGCGCCTCGCGGACGCGTGCGGAGGAATTGCTGGCCATGGTGGGGCTAAGCCACCTCGGCGACCGGCCGGCTGGGGAATTGCCGTATGGCGCGCTGAAACGCCTCGAGATCGCGCGGGCGCTCGCCGCGGAGCCGAAAGTGCTGTTGCTCGACGAGCCGGCCGCCGGCTGCAACGCGGTTGAAACCGCAGAGGTCGATGCGGTGATCCAGAAGATTGCGGGGCAGGGCATCACCGTGGTGCTCGTCGAACATGACATGCGCCTCGTGATGAAGATTTCGAACCGCATCCATGTGCTGGACCAGGGCCGCACGCTGGCGCAGGGCACGGCCGAGGAGGTGAGAAAAAATCCTGCGGTGGTCGCCGCCTATCTCGGCGCGCATGCGGGAGCGGAGGAGGCCGATGCTCGTCATTGACAACCTGTCGAGCCGCTATGGCCGCATCGAGGTGTTGCACGGCCTGTCCCTGACCGTGAATGCCGGAGAGATCGTGACGCTGGTCGGCAGCAATGGTGCGGGCAAGACCACGCTTCTGCGCGCGATCTCGGGTGTGCAGCCGGTGTCCGGCGGCAGCATCAAGTTTCTCAACGAGCCGGTCGATCGCGTCGCGCCGCACGTCCGGGTCGCGCTCGGCATCGTGCAGGTGCCGGAAGGCCGGCAGGTCTTTGCGCCACTCTCGGTCGAGGACAATCTGCGGCTCGGCGCCTGGTCGCGCAGGGATGCCGAGATCGCGACCGACATCGAGGGGGTGTACGCGACGTTTCCGGTGTTGGCCGAAAAGCGGGCGATCCCCGCGGGATCGCTGTCCGGTGGACAGCAGCAGATGCTTGCGATGGGGCGCGCGCTGATGTCCCGGCCCAAGATGATCCTGCTCGACGAGCCGTCGATGGGACTTGCGCCGATCCTTGTCGACCAGATTTTCTCGATCGTCGCCGGATTGAAGCGCCAGGGCATCACCGTGCTTCTTGTCGAGCAGAATGCCTATGCGGCTCTCGCCATCGCCGATCGCGGCTATGTGCTCGAGACCGGCCGCATTTCCCACAGCGGCACCGGCCGTGAGTTGCTGAACGACAAGCGCGTGCGCGAGGCGTATCTCGGGGTCTGAGCTACCCCAGCGGCAGCCGCGCGTCGTCCTTCAGTGTTTCGAGAACGATGCTCGATTTCACGCGCTCGACCGTTTCGTGCGGCAGCAACACATCGTTGACCAGCGCCGAGAGCGCACGAAGGTCGGTGACGATCACCTTAAGCAAATAATCGGAATCGCCGGTCAGCGCGTGCGTTTCCTGGACCATGGCGAGGGTCGCGACGAGATCGCGGAAGCGCCGCGCGTTGTTGCGCGAATGCGTGGCCAGTGTCACGAAGATAAACACGGTGATGCCGAAACCGAGCTTTGCCGGATCGAGATCGGCGCGGTAGCGGCGGATGACGCCGGACTGTTCCAGACGCTGACGGCGCCGCGAGCATTGCGAAGGCGACAGCCGCACGGCGTCGGCCAGCTCCTGGTTGGTCAGCGCGCCGTTGTCCTGCAGCGCCGAGAGCAGTTTGAGATCGACCGGATCGATATCGGCTGAATCTTGTATCATTCACATAAATTATGCATGGAACGTGCATAAAGATCCAGAACCTTGTGAAGTTTGCACGCCTTTTGCGACCGCGCCGCGCTATCGGCACCAGAAGAAGCCTTCGCACAGGAGACCGCCATGGGTCCGTTTCCGCATGACGCACCGGCCGCTGTCATTTCCGAATCCAATCCGATGGGGACCGACGGCATCGAATTCGTCGAATACGCCCATCCCGAGCCGGAAAAGCTCGGCCGTCTGTTCGAGACCATGGGCTTCACGCTGGTCGCAAAGCATCGCTCCAAGAACGTGCAGCTCTGGCGTCAGGGCGACGTGAATTTTGTGGTCAATGCCGAGCCGGAGTCCTTTGCGCAGCGTTTCGCCGCTGAGCATGGTCCCTGCGCCTGCGCAATGGCGTTCCGGGTCGTCGATGCGAAGAAGGCCTATGAGCGCGCGCTGTCGCTCGGCGCGGAGCCCGGCGAGATCCGCATCGGTCCGATGGAGCTTGCGATCCCGGCGATCAAGGGGATCGGCGGCTCGCTTCTGTATTTTGTCGATCGCTATGGCGACAAGGGTTCGATCTGGGACGTCGACTTCGTCTGGACCGGAGAACACGATCCGAAGCCGGAGAAGGCCGGCCTCTATTATCTCGACCACCTGACCCACAACGTGCATCGCGGCCGCATGGATCACTGGGCCGGCTGGTATCAGAAGCTGTTCAATTTCCGCGACATTCGCTTCTTCAACATCGAGGGCAAGCTGACGGGCCTGGTGTCGCGGGCGATGACGTCGCCCTGCGGAAAGATCCGCATCCCGATCAACGAGTCGCTCGACGACAAGTCGCAGATCGAGGAATACCTGCGCGAATACAAGGGCGAGGGCATCCAGCACGTCGCCATGGGCTGCCGCGACATCTATGAAAGCGTCGAAAAGCTCGCCGCAAACGGGCTTCCGTTCATGCCCTCTCCGCCGGACACCTATTATGACAAGGTCGATGCGCGGGTGCCGGGCCATGGCGAGCCCGTACATCGCCTCAGGCAGCACGGCGTGCTGATCGACGGCGAGGGCGTTGTGGCGTGCGATCAGGCTGAGTGGGAAACGGTCAGCGGCCCGGATCGCACGCCTTCTCTTGAGGCAGGAGCGCGGTCGGACGAAAAACCGTTACCCACTTTTGCTGACCGCGCTCCGGTCGGCATGACCAAAGTGCTGCTGCAGATCTTCTCCGGCACGGTGCTCGGGCCGATCTTCTTCGAATTCATCCAGCGCAAGGGCGATGACGGATTCGGCGAAGGCAATTTCCGCGCCTTGTTCGAGTCGATCGAGGAGGACCAGATTCGCCGCGGCGTGCTGAAAGCGGACAGGGACGCCGCGTGATCCGCGGCGGACGGCATCCGGTCACTTCTGGACGAACACCTTGAGAAGCTCCAGCATCTGTGTGCGCGCTTCGGGTCCCAGCTTTTCGCCGAGACGTGCTTCGTGACGCGCGGCCAATGCCTTGGCGCGCTTCAGGAGCTTCTGGCCCTCCCGGGTCAGTTGCAGGGCGTGTGTCCGGCGGTCGGTGGGAGAGGGAAGCCGTTCAGTGAGGCCGCGGTGCTGCAAATGGTCGAGCATGTGGACGAGGCGCGCGCGCTCAATCGCCAGCCGGTCCGCCAGTTCGGCCTGGGAGAGGCCGGGATTGGCGCCGATGACCACGAGCACCGAATATTGCGCCGGACGAATGTCGAGGACCGAAAGCGTGCGGATGAAGTCTTGAAAAACCCAGACCTGGGCACGACGCAGCGAATAGCCGAGATGCCCGGTCAGCACGTCAAGGTCGATGCTGCGACGCACTTTGCGGTCGCGCGGCATCGGATCGGCCGCTGGGATGTCGGTCATCACTCCTCCCGCGAGCCGGATTGGGATTCCGACCCGATTTGTTGTTCTTGACACTCATTGTTTTATACAACAATCCAGTGTAACTGGAAAGAAAGCCGAGGCGCGGGCTGATGCCGCATCGTCGGCCATTGCAAGTCGGCCTCAACAATAAGAAAAAGGGGGCAACCACGGTCCCGCCGGGATCAGACAGGGAGGTTAAGACATGTCCATGAATTCGCGTCATCCCCGCGTCTCGCGCCGCACCTTTGCGGCCGGGCTCGGCGCCGCCGGCATTGTCGCCGGCACCGCTCCATTCAATATCATCCGCGCGCAAGGCGCTCCCTTGAAAGTCGGCGTGCTGCTGCCGCGGTCCGGCTTCCAGGCCGGCATCGGGCAGGATTGCCAGCGCGGCGTCGACGTCACCGCCGGCCTGCTCAAGGATGCGGGCCTGCCGCCGCTTCAGATCATGAACGCCGATACCGAATCCGACGTTCAGATCGCCCGTGCTCAGGCGGAGAAGCTGATCAATGAAGGGGCGCAGCTCCTGGTTGGCGCCTTCGATTCCGGCCAGTCGACCGCGATCGCGCAGGTCGCCGAGCAGCGCGGCATTCCCTACGTCATCAATATCGCCGCGGCGCCGCCGATCACGGAGCAAGGCTACAAGTTCGTGTTCCGCAATTTCCCGGTCGCGGGCCGTATTTTGACGGACGCCTTCGAGAACCAGAAGGAAATCTTCGAGCAGACCGGCAAGGCGCCGAAGACGGTGACGCTGCTGCATGTCAACGACACCTTCGGCACCGCGATGCAAAAGGGCATGGCCGCCGTTCTCGAAAAGATACCGATGCCCTACAAGGTCGTCGAATCGATCGCGTATGACCCGAAGGCGCGCGACCTGTCCGTCGAAGTTGCGAAAGCCAAGGGCACCAAGGCCGATGCGCTTCTGGTGGTCAGCCGTCTGAACGACGCCATCCTGTTGACCCGCGAGCTGGTCAAGCAGCGCTGGGACGGGATGGGTGTCCTCAGCATGGGGCCGGGCTGGTACGAAGACCAGTATCTCAAGACGCTCGGCAAGCTGGGTGATGGCCCGATCAGCTTCGTCCCCTGGTACGATCCCAACAAGAAGATGACCAAGGCGCTGATTGCGGCGCTTGCCAAAGCGCATCCGGACGTGAACCTGAACACCAACCAGGTCTATACGTTCGAGGCGCTGCTGGTCGCGTCCGACGCCTACAAGCGGGCCGGCACCGCTGATCCGAAGGCGCTCGCCGACGCGATCCGGAAAACCAACATCACCGACAACGTTTCGCCTGGCCCCGGCATCCAGTTCGATGCCAAGGGTCAGAACGACAAGCTGCGCAATTCCGCGATCCAGAATCGCGGCGGCAAGCTGGTCACCGTGGCGCCGAAAGGCGCGACGGACGCCAAGGTTGAGTGGCCGGCGACCCCCTACACGAAGCGCAGCTGACATAGCGCTCTATCGACAAAGCTCCGGCCGCTCCGCGGCCGGAGCTTCTTGCCACGCAGGACCCTGAGCCTTGCCCGTAGAAACCTATTTCAATGTTGCGATCAGCGGTCTTCTGACCGGGCTGATTTACGGGCTCAGCGCACTCGGGCTGTCAGTGATTTTTGGCGTCATCCGCATCGTGAATTTCGCCCATGGCGAGATCATGGTGCTCGGCATGTTCTTGACGCTGGTGATTTTCCGCCGCCTCGGCATCGATCCGCTCATCGCGTTGCCGTTCGTTGCGATGGCGCTGTTCTGCTTTGGATATCTGTTGCAGGACTGGGTGATCCGCCGCGTCGCTCATGTCGCCGATCACTTCCAGTTCCTTTTGATGGCGGCGGTCGCGGTGGTGCTGATTTCGGTGCCGCTGATGATCTTCGGACCGGACGCTCAGGGCGTGAACATTCCCTACGCCTATGACTCGATCGAGATCGGGCCGCTGATCATCGACAAGGTGCGGCTCTATGCCGGCATCGTGGCGCTGGTCGGCTCGGCCGCGATGTTCGCCTTCTTCAAATATACCGACACCGGCAAGGCGATCCGCGCCTGCGGCGACAATTACACCGGCGCGTTGGTGGTCGGCCTCAATATCCGCCATCTGTTCGCGCTGACCTTCGCGATCGGGTGCGCCTGTCTCGGCGCGGCGGGTGCGATCCTGATCATGATCGTCGACGTGCATCCCTATCTGGGCCCGCCCTATACGCTGCTCGCCTTCATCATCGTGATCGTCGGTGGCATGGGCAGCCTGCCGGGGGCGCTGCTTGGCGGCATCCTGATCGGCGTGTCCGAGGCGCTCGCCGGCATCATCCTGCAGCCCTCGCTGAAGACGGCGTTCAGCTTCGCGCTCCTGATCCTCGTGCTGCTGTTCCGGCCGCAGGGTCTGCTTGGCAAGGTGCAGCGATGAGCCGCCTGTTCGAAGGCGTGCCGGCGCACGGCCTCGCGCTCCTCGCGCTGTTCGCCGCGGCGCTGATCGCGGCGCCGTATCTTGTCAGCAATTACATCCTCAGCGTGCTGATCATCGTTCTGTATTTCGCCTATGTCGGCCAAGCCTGGAACCTGATGATTGGCTTTGCCGGGCTGCTGTCGCTTGGCCATGCGCTGTTCGTCGGTATCGGCGCCTATGCCAGCGCGGCGCTCTTCATCAAATTCGGTATTCCCCCGCTGATCGGCGTTTTCGTGTCGATCACGCTGGCGATGGTGATGGGCTGCTTCATCGGTTATCTCGGCTTCCGCTTCTCGATCCACGGCGTCTATTTCGCGCTGCTGACGATCGCTTTTGCCGAATTCACCGGCATCATGGTCGACCACACACGGTGGCTCGGCGGCACCGAAGGGTTGTTTCTGCCGGTCACTAACCGGGACAGCGTCGACCTGATCAATCTGCGCGGCTCCCCGGTGATGTTCTATTACGTCATCCTGGCCTTGACGGGTTGCGCCCTGGTCCTCTGCCGGCTCCTGCTCAATTCCAAGCTGGGCTATTACTGGCAGGCGATCCGCGAAGACCAGCAGGCGGCCGAAGCGAGCGGCATTCACCTGTTCAAGTACAAGATGATCGCTGTAGCGATCTCATCCGGCCTCACCGGGATCGCAGGGGTCTGGTACGCCTTCTACTATAACAACCTCTTTCCGGAATCGACCTTCGGCACCAATCGCTCGATCGAGTTGATCCTCGGCGCCATCGTCGGAGGCGTCGGCACGTTGTTCGGTCCCATCATCGGCGCCTTCCTGCTGACGCCGCTCGGCGAAATGCTCACCGGCCTGACCGAAGGCATGCGGATCGACGGCATCAAGCAATTCTTCTGGGGAATCTGCGTTGCGGTCATCGTGCTGTTTCGTCCCCAGGGCGTGTGGCCATGGATTGCCGGCGTGCTGAGGCTCGATCGCAAGACCAAGGGAGACGGCGCATGACCGCCGCCTCGCTCTCGGTTCGGGGTATCTCGAAAAGCTTCAGCGGATTGCGTGCCGTTGAGGACGTATCCTTCGATGTCGCGCCCGGTTCGATCCAGGCGCTGATCGGTCCAAACGGTGCGGGCAAGACCACGATCTTCAACATGATCGCAGGCGTGTTTCGGCCGGATACCGGCGATATCCTGCTCGACGGGAAATCGCTGGTCGGCAAGCGGCCCGACCAGATTTGCCACGCGGGCGTCGGACGCACCTTTCAGATTGTGCGGCCATTCAACGACCTGACGGTCGAGGAGAATGTCGCGGTCGGAGCATTGGCCTGGACCGACGATGTCAAGGAGGCGCGGGAATACGCGCGCGGCGTGCTGAAGCTTCTGGGGCTCGCCGACAAGCGCCACGCGCGTCCGACCGGCATCACGCTGCCGGATCGCAAATGCCTCGAGGTCGCCCGCGCGCTTGCGACCAAGCCGAAGATCCTTCTGCTCGACGAGGTCATGGCCGGCCTGCGGCCGACCGAAACCGACCGCATGGTCGATGTGTTTCGGCGGCTCAATGGCGACACCGGCGTCACCATCCTCCTGATCGAGCATGTGATGCGCGCGGTCATGGCATTGTCGCGCCATGTCGTGGTGGTCAATTACGGCAAAGTAATTGCGGAAGGAACGCCCGAGGTCGTGACACGCGATCCGGAGGTGCTGGCCTGTTACCTCGGTGCGGAGGCCGTGCACTGATGCTGAGCGTGAGTGGACTCGATGTGTATTACGGCGACGCGCAAGCGCTCGACGGCGTTTCGGTCGAGGTGCCGGAAGGCGCCATCGTCGCCATTGTCGGGGCGAACGGCGCCGGCAAGACATCCCTGATCCGGACTATCGGCGGCATGGTTCGCCCCGCGCGCGGCTCGATCCGCTTCCGGGGTCAGGAGATCGCCGGATTGCCGAGCCACAAGGTTTGCAATCTCGGCATCGGGCAGGTTGCGGAAGGCCGACAGATCTTTCCCAATCTCTCGGTTTCCGAGAATCTCGATATGGGCGCGATGCTGCCACGGGCGCGTGAGGGCCGCGTGCGCAATCGGGAGCGGGTGCTGGAAATGTTTCCGCGGTTGCGTGAGCGGGCCGATCAGGCTGCGGGAACGCTGTCCGGCGGGGAGCAGCAGATGCTGGCGATCGGCCGCTGTTTGATGGGCGCACCTGAACTCGTCATGTTCGATGAGCCCTCGCTTGGCCTCGCACCGGCGCTGGTACAGGACGTGCTCGCCACCATTCGGGATTTGAATAAGGACGGGCTGACCTGCGTGCTGGTCGAGCAGAATGTCGCGGTGTCGTTGAAGCTTGCGAGCCGGGCTTATGTTCTTGAGAACGGACGCGTCACCCTGTCGGGAACGGGCGAGGAGCTGCTCGCAGACGACCGCGTCAGGCAGGCCTATCTGGGAATGTAAGTCAGCGCCGCATCAATACGTTGAGCGCCGCGACCCGGGCCGTCAATGGAGTCCCCGGGAAAAGAGCGCGCAGATGGCTCAAGGCCTGTGAGGCACTGGACGGCTGCTTCTCAACCAACGCATGCGCCATCGCGCGCGCCAGTTGCGTCTCGCTTTGTCCGGTCATCAGGGAAGGTGCCAGGGTGACGTCGCCGAACGCCTCAGGCTCGGTCACGCGGACTGTTTTGCGGCTGGCCAGCATCGTCATCAACGTCCCCACAAACGTTTGTCCTGGTTCGGTCCGGCACTCAACGCGCCATATCTGATTTGGTTCCGCTTTGAAAAGCCCCGATTCGGATTTTTCGAATTTGGAATCAACGGTTTGCGGCAATGCTGCTCAATTGGGGGCAAGCCTGCTCAGCGCGCATTTGACTCGTCACCTCGGCCTCGGCAAATCGGGGCAGAACGAAGGGGCGCAGCCCCAGGAGGAGACCTATGAAGCTCTATTACGCACCCGGTGCTTGCTCGCTGGCCGTCAACATAGCCCTGCACGAGGCGGGGATTCCGTTCGAGCTCGAGCGCGTCGACAACAAGGCCAAGGTCACGAAGGGGGGCGAAAACTTCTGGGACGTGAATCCCAAGGGCGTGGTGCCGGTGCTACGGCTGGACAACGGCGAGACCATGACGGAAGCGGCCGCGCTCCTTCAATACGTCGCCGACCAAAATCCGGGGGCGGGATTGATGCCGAAAGCCGGCACGGCGGATTATTATCGCGTTCTCGAATGGCTGATCTTCATCGCCACCGAATTGCACAAGCAGTTCACGCCGCTGTTCAAGGACGGCACGCCCGGCGATTATCGTGTCATCGCGAAGGACAACGTGCTGAAGGCGTTCGCCCACGTGGACGGGAAGCTCGCCGGGCGGGAATGGCTTGTCGGCGACAGGTTTTCCATCGCCGACATCTATCTGTTTGTGGTGTCGAACTGGGCGCGGTTTCAGGACATTGACATCGCGCAATGGCCGAACCTCGACGATTTCCGCAATCGCGTGCGCGCCCGTCCGAAGGTCCAGGACGCCATGAAGGCGGAAGGGCTGATCAAGCCACAAGCCGCCTGATCGGCGTCATAACCTGCCAAAGGAAAAGCCCTCGCGACATGGTCGCGAGGGCTTTTTGTCGTCTTGCCTTGTGATCAGGCCTTCGGCTTGCCGATCGTCACCGTGAGCGAGCCGACGCCTTCGACCTCGCATTCGATCTTGTCGCCGACATTGACCTGGCCGACGCCGGCCGGCGTGCCGGTCATGATGATGTCGCCAGCGGCGAGTTCGACCATCTCCGAGAGCTTCCAGATCGTTTCCGGCACGTTCCAGATCATCTGGTTGAGATCGCCGTCCTGTCTGATCTGGCCGTTCACCTTGAGGGTGATGCGGCCTTTGGTCGGATGACCGATCTCGGAGGCCGGGACCAGCGGACCGCAGGGAGCGGAGGCATCGAACGCCTTGCCGATTTCCCACGGGCGCTTCACCTCGCGCGAGGCGATCTGCAGGTCGCGCCGGGTCAGGTCGATGCCCACCCCGTAACCCCAGATGCAGTCATTGGCCTTTTCCGGCTTGATGTTCAGCCCGCCCGATTTGAGCGCGACCACGAGTTCGACCTCATGGTGCATGTCCTTGGTCAGCGGCGGGTAGGGGACGACGCTGCCGTCCGGAACGATCGCGTCAGCCGGCTTGGCGAAGAAGAACGGCGGGGCCCGCTCGTCCTGACCCATTTCGCGGATGTGCTCGATATAGTTGCGGCCGACGCACCAGATGCGGCGCACCGGAAACTTTTCGGACGAGCCCTTGACCGCAAGCGCGGCCTGCGGCGGTGGCGGAATGACGTATCGGTCGCTCATTTCCGTTGATGCTTTTTTGTCACATGGAGCCGGAGATCGGCAGGAGCAGCGGCCGCACCATCACATTTGCGATTGGCCGCAGGCGGGGTCACCGCATAGCATGGCGCCGCTTAGCGTCAAAGCGCGCTGGCCGCGGGGGCGGCCTTGCTGCAGCTGGACGGTTGCACAAAGAGGCGGGGGCTGCGGACGCCGGGATTGGGGGATCCCGGCGTCCGCACTTTCTCATCCGTCCGAAGTGCGTTTCGCAGCATCTGAAAATAGGGGAGATTGGCCCGTCGGTTCGTCGATTGAACTGGCGGCAGGGTGCCGATTCCCGGCAGCCGCGCTTCGTGCGCTACGCCGCGCTCTATTCCGCCGCGGCGATCTCGGTCGGGAATTCCTGCGCCTGCAACTGCAGCCGGTAGAACGACGCGTAGCGGCCGCCCTTGCGCAACAGCTCGTCGTGACGGCCCGATTCCGCGACCACGCCGTCCTCGATCACGAAAATGCGGTCGGCATGCGCGACCGTATGCAGCCGGTGCGCAATGACGATCGTGGTCCGGCCTTGCGTCAGATGCGTGATAGCGTCCTGCACGAGGCGTTCGGATTCGGAATCGAGCGCAGCCGTGGCCTCGTCGAGGAGGATGATCTTGGCGTCGCGGATCAGCGCACGCGCGACCGCGATGCGCTGACGCTGGCCGCCGGAGAGCTGCAACCCATGCTCGCCGGTATGCGTGTTGTAGCCGTGCGGGAACGACATGATGAAGTCGTGCGCATTGGCAGCCTTCGCGGCGGCGATGATCTGCTCCTCGGTTGCGCCGTCCCTGCCGAACGCGATGTTGTCGCGGATGGTGCCGTGGAACAGGAAGACGTCCTGGCCGACATAGGCGATCTGCTGCCGGAGCGAATGGCGCGAGACGGCGGCAATGTCCTGATTGTCGATCGCGATGACGCCCGATTGCGGCTCGTAAAGCCGCAGGATCGTGTTGAGGATGGTGGACTTGCCGCCACCTGACGGGCCGACCAGCGCCGTCATCTGTCCGGCCTCCGCGGTGAACGTCAGTCCGCGCAGGACCGGCTCCTTCTCGCGATACGAGAACCACACATCCCTGAAATCGACGCGGCCTTTGTCGACGACCAGTTTCGGCTTGTTGTCGTCGGCTGCTTCCGTCGAGGGCGCGTCGATGATGTCGTAGAGCTGGCGGACGCCAATCAGTCCGGCATTCAGCTCGATGTTGAGCCGGGCCAGGCGCTTCGCCGGCTCATAAGCCAGCAGGAACGCGGTAATGAATGAGAAGAACTCGCCCGGCGTCGCATTCATCTCGATCGTGCGGTAGCCGCCATAGATCACGCCCATGGCGATCGCGACGCCGGCCAGCGCCTCCATCATCGGGCTCGACCGGTTCGACACCCGCGCCAGCTTGTTCGCTTCGTATTCAACCGCGGCGACGTTGTCGTAATAGCGCTTGCGCATCCGGTCTTCGAGCGTGAACGCCTTGACGATCCGGATGCCGGAAATCGTCTCCTGCAGCGTCTCGAACAACTTCGTGCCGCCGGTGAATTGCGCCTTGGCCACCGCACGGACACGACGCACCAGCTTGCGGATCATCCACATCGCTGGAGGCGCGACGATCGCCGCCGAGATCGACATCACGGGATCCTGGATCACCATCACCGTGGCAAGACCGATCAGCGACAACAGATCACGCCCAACGGCGGTAATCAGGAGGTTGAGCACCTGCGTCGCGGAATTTGCGCCGGTGGCCAGCCGGTGCAGGAATTCCGACGAATGCCGTTCGGCGAAGAAGCCCAAACTCTGGTGCATCAGCCGGTCGAACAATTTGCGCTGGTTCTCGGCGATGATCGAGTTGCCGATCCGCGACAGGATCACGGCCTGAAAATACGTCGCGGCGCCCCGGGTGCAGAAGATCCCGATGGTGACGAGGCCGATCACCACGATGGCGGTGAAACTGCGGTCGACATAGGCCTTGTTGACGATGGTGCCCATCAGATACGCGATCAGCGCGGTTCCGGCCGCGGTGATGGCCATGAGCACGAAGGCAACGGCGTAGGATTTCCAGTGCTGGACGCCGTACTCGGTCACGAGCCGGCGGATCAGCTTGTAGGAGCTTTCGGTGTCGGCCAGGGGCGCCATTAATCGTTTCGGTCCGTGGGGCGGGCCCCGGACGATGCGCCCGGCCCGAAGGGCTACCTGCCCGCTTGGACGGGATATTTCAAGCCTGTTGGACTGCCGGAGCCGCTGTCAGGCGTTGCGCGCCCGCAGCTTTTGTTCCCAGTCCAGGGCATTGCGGACAATGGTCGGCAGGTCGTCATAGCGGGGCATCCATTTCAGGATCTGCCGCGCGCGGTCGGAGGCGGCCACAATCTGCGCGGGATCGCCGGGCCGCCGACCGGAGAGTTCAACCCGGAAATCAATGCCGGAGACGCGCTTGACGGTGTCGATGACCTCCAGAACGGAGAAGCCGCGCCCGTAGCCACAATTGAAAGTAGCACTCTCGCCGCCCGCGCGCAGATAACGCAGCGCGTCGGAATGCGCGCGCACCAGATCGCTGACATGGATGTAGTCTCGGATGCAGGTGCCGTCGGGCGTCGGATAGTCGGTTCCGAACACGTCCATCTTCTTGCGCAGCCCGAGCGCCGTCTGCACCGCGACCTTGATCAGGTGCGTCGCCACCGGCGTCGACTGGCCGGTCCGCAATTGCGGGTCCGCGCCGGCCACATTGAAATAGCGCAGGATGACGTGTTTCAGCGGGTGGG
>NZ_DATMRX010000378.1:0-13605 GCF_035565855.1 Pseudorhodoplanes sp. | reverse complement strand
TGCCGGCGTCCCTCGGTTTTGCCCAGAGCGCCGACGCGCCGAAATCGTTGCTCGACAACGAGCAGATCAGGGTGCGTGAGATCCGGATGGCGCCCGGTTCCAAGCAGCCCGCCGCGCCGCGCCCGAACACCTTTCTTTATGCACTGACGGATGGCGCGATCGTCTTCACCCCGCCCGGGCGCAAAGGCTACGAATTGACGTTCAAGGCCGGCGAAGCGCTGTGGCTTCCGTCGCAGGAAACCGCGACCGCCAACGAGGGCGACAAGGAAGTCCGCGCCCTGCTGGTCGAAATCAAGGGACGCGCGGCCACGGGCAAGAAGGGCCGCACGACGAAAGGGACGAAAGGCAAGAAGGCAAAGGGATCGTCCAAGAGCTGAACAGCGAATCGCGGCATGATTGCGGATCGTCGCTTTCACGTCGAAGATGTGAAAAGACCCTCGCGGAGCTATCGCCATGAACGGCATCCTGGTTCTCGGACGTATTCTTTTTGTGCTGGTCTTCATTCTGTCCGGTGCGCAGAAGCTGATGGATATTCCCGGCACCGCGACCTTGATCGGCGCGAAGGTCGCAATACCTGAAGCGCTCGCCGCCTATACGCCCCAGCTTGAATCTGCGACGGGCATGACGACGCCGACATTGCTTGCGATTGTGGCTGGCGTGATCGAGATCGGCGCAGCGCTGATGATCGCCGCGAATATCGGAGCGCGCGCGGGCGCAGTGATTCTGATCCTGTTCACGATTGCGGCGACCTGGTATTTCCACAACTTCTGGACGATGGAAGGCGCCGATCGTCAGGCCAACATGATCCAGGCCCTGAAGAACCTGTCCTTGATCGGCGGGCTTCTGGTGATTTTCGCGATCGGATCGTGGCACCCGAGCTACGAGCGCTATCCTGATCCGGCGGCAGAGCGGATCTGAAGAATGGGAGAGGGGATGCGTCGCGTGATTGTCAGGCTTGCTTTTGCAATGGGAGCGGTGACTGTGCTCGCCCTTCCGATCACGAGCGCATCTGCTCAGAACATCATCTACGACACGCAATATTGCGCGCGCGAGTTTGATGGCGCGATGGACTGCTCGTATTTCACGCTGCGTCAGTGTCTTGCTGCGGTCTCCGCGACGGGCGGAGATTGTGCGGTCAATCCGCGTTACATCGGAGATCGCGGGTCGCCTTATCGGAAGGCGCGGCGTCGTTTCTGATCAAACTTGAAATAAAGGGGGCGGCCAATTGAGCCGCCCCAAGTTTGATACGCCACGCGGGAGGAACCTCTGCGGGGATCGGCCCCCTCTATCCGCCGGTCCCTGCGTGACCTAAGAATCGAATCGAAATTCGAGTTCAGGATTGCCTGAAAAGCGGGCGGCGTCACCCATATTGTCCTACCGCGCGTACGATTGCCTAATCGCGTGGCGCGTGCATCACACTTGACCAGGTTACCAGCGTGACCCCGCGTGCAGCATCAAGCACGGTGGGTGTGCCGGGCTCCAAACCGGATTCGGCCAAGAGCTGTTCGGGGGTCTGCTCCGGGACCCCCGGAAAAACCGGACGGCCGCCCGGCAAGCGGACATTGGCTGCCCGCGTCAGGTGAAACACCGCATAGCGCGGCAGGAACAAGCCGAAAATGTCGGTGCCCCCGATGATCGCCACATCGCTGCCGGTGACGCCGAGCGCGGCGAGCGCCGCTTCGACCGGGATGCCCTGCGGATTCCAGTGAAGCGCGTTCGGCTGCCCCTCGATCGACGCCGTGGTGGCGACGTGGCGCGTCGCGATCAGTCGCCGGCGATGGGGGCCCGTGGGCTGTTCGGCGGAATTCCTGCCGTGGATCAGGGCTGCCGCGGCATCCAGCCCGCGCATGAAGAAGTCCTGGTCGGCCTTCACGATCATGGATGACGGAATCGTGCCTTTGGCATCGGCAAGCATGCCGTCTTCCGACACGATCGCGTAGCCGATGAAGCGATAGGACATGCGCAGGCAGCCGGTGGTGGTGTTGCCAAGGGGCAGGGGCGCCCATTCTGGCGTTTCATGGCAAAAAAAGAAATCGCCGGGCGAACCCGGCGATTTCAATCGGAAAAATCGGTGGGCAGCAGCCGCTTACTCGACGGTGCGGACGACGCTCGCGGTCGGACGCTGATCGACGGTCGGGAGCTTGGCTTCCTTCTTGATCATCTCGTCGTATTTCGCGATCGACTTCACGGTGTCCTTCGCGCGCATGTGCACGATCTTGTAGCCGCCTTCCTTGAGCTGCTTGAGCAGCTCAGGGACAGCGTCTGCGGTGTGATGCTGGAAATCGTGCATCAGCACGATGCCTTTGCCGAACTTTTTGAGCTTGTTCATGATCGTATTGACGACCTGTTCGGGCCGGCGCGCCTTGAAGTCGAACGAGTCCATATCGGTCGAGAAAATCGCGATGTTGCGCTCGCCGAGATAGGTCACGAGTTCCGGCGGATGCCGGAGCGCGACGAAGCGGAAAAACGGCGCAGCGGGGGCACCGAGAGACGCATTGACGGCGCTGATGCCTTTTTCGATCTCGTCCTTCGCCTGCTCCACGGTGATGTTCTTGCGACCGAGATCGGCATGGCTCCAGGTGTGCGTTCCGACAGTGTGACCGCCCTGGGCGACCTTCTTGAGGATATCCGGATAATAGGTCGCGTGCTTGCCGATGATGAAGAAGGTCGCCCGCACGCATTCGTCCGCCAGCGCCTGCAGGACCTTCGGGGTTGTCGGCCACGGACCGTCGTCGAAGGTCAGCAGCACCTCCTTGTCGCGCAGGAAATCATGTTGCTTGAAATGTTCGAAGCCGAAACCGGGGCCGCCGGTGGTATCGATCTCAACGGTCCGGGACACGCCCAGCGCGTTCGGATTCTCGCATTTGGCGGCGGGCGTCTGGGCCAAGGCCCCGCCGCATCCCACCGCGGAAATCAGGATAGCGCATGCGATCGTACGACGCATGGTGGACCCCCTCCATAAGCGCGGGCCGACTGGCCCGTGGCAATCTTGTGGCATGGAAAACCGGCTCTGCCACAGGAGTCAATGAATCCTAACGCCCGACGCGTAACGATCTGGGATTAACCTTAGCTGTGTGGCCTGGGATGGGCCGGAACCGGCCGGATTTCCGAAAAGTTGGTCGAAACCGGTCATCCGGCGGAAATCTGGCCGGCATAATTATGGCGCCTTCAGGCGGGCAACTGGCGTTCTATCGCAACGATCATCCGAGGGTCGGTGGGTTCGGTTGCCGAGGCGAAGGACGCCGACAGGGCTCCGTCCCGCCCGACCAGATATTTGTGGAAATTCCAGCGCGGCGTCTCGCCGGGGCGCTGCAAAGCCGCCCACCGATAGAAGGGGTGAGCCGTGTCGCCCTTTACTGAAACCTTTTCGGTGAGCGGAAACGTCACGCCATGCCGATGCGCGGTGTCGTGAATTTCCGAAGCGCCACCGGGTTCCTGACCGCCGAAATCGTTCGATGGCACGCCGATGACCAGGAGGCCGCGGGCGCGATATCGCTGCCACAGCGCCTCGAGCCCGGAATATTGCGGCGTGTAACCGCACAGGGACGCTGTATTCACAACCAGAACAGGCCTACCCGTTTGTGCGGCGAGGGAGAGTTCCGCCCCGTCGAGTGTCTTGAACGAAAACGCATAAGCGGTGGCGCGGCTCATGGAGGTCTGAGCCTCCGCGTGGATCGCGCGCGCCGGCCATAAGGAGCACGCGCCGAGGCCGGCGAGGACTTGTCTTCTGTCGATCATGGTGGCGGTTCCTGCGAATTCCTATCAGCGGCGGCCGCGCACTTGAACCCACATGGTTGTGAACGCGCGTTCAGACGCGATCACGGAACTACAACGTGATGGGCCGGTTTCCATGTCACCTCAATGGCAGTGTGGCATGACAAAGCTCAATCCCTTCCGCCTTTCGTTCGACAAGCCGCTCGCTTCTGGTGAGCGGGCAAGGGCGCGCGTCTCGGCAACACTGGTCGGCGGGGCGGCGCTTTTCCTTGGTGTGAGCGCAGGACTTGCATTGCTCAATGCCAGCTCGGCGACAATCGGCTCCTGGGCCAATGGGCAGCCGGATGCCAAGGTTCGGGTCGTGGATGCTGAGGCCGACGTTTCGTCCGGCAAGCCGTGCGAGGAGCAGACCTGGCCTTATCTCGAGGCGCGATGCCTGAAGCGCGTCGACAGCACCGATCGCAGCGTTCCGCGCCACGGACTCAGCGCGAACCAGATTCAGTTGCAGGGCGCCAAGAGCGCAGAGACTGCGCCAGTGTCCATTACCGCGCCGGAACGGAGCACGACGGGCGCCGCTCCATCTGCCGATCAGGAGGATCGCACGGCTGAGGTGTCACCGAACCAGGCGGCGCCGGCCGCAAAGGAACCGGTACGGAAAGCTGACCCTGCCGCCGAGACCGCTCCGCGACGGCTCACGCAAAGCGAACTGGACCGGGTGACCAGGGAGCGGGCGCGCGTCAAGCGAGACCGGCAGCGCGAAGCGCGCAAGCTGAGCGCTGAGGCGAGGCGCGCCCGTGCCGAAGCACGTGATGCCCGGCGGGCGCGAGCTGAGGAAAGAGCCGCGCGCAATTGGTCCGATTACGGCTACGCTTCCGAAGGGCGCCTGGTCCGGCGCGGTTCACTCAACGACGGCTTCTTCCCGTTCCGCTAGGGCGCCTTCGGATTTCCGGGAAGCACCCCATCGGGTGTCATCGCTCGCAACCGGCGAGTTAGAAACACAAGCTTCGGGCAAAGGAAAACGCCGGCCGCTGTCGCGACCGGCGTTTCCAGATTTCATTTTGCGATCAGTGGCAGATCGGGCCCTTGCGGTAGTAACCGCCGTAATAGGCCTTATGAACCGGAGGCGCGAATTTCGGCTCGACAAACCTCGGCGCGGGCTTTTCGATGACCGGCGCTGCTACGATGACCTTCGGCGCGATTTTTGGCGCGACGACCTGCGGAGCGTCTTGAGGCGCTTCGTCAGCGGCCGGAGCATTGTCGGCAGCCGGAGCTTCGATCTGCGGAGCCTCGCCTTCGACCTTGGCCGGACCTTGGTCGACGATCGCCGGTGCCTTGGCAACCTTTACCGGGGCCGGCAGAACCTGGATCTGACGGGTGGGGCCCTGTTGCGCCTGGGCGGACACGGCCATAACGGCCAGGATCGCGGCGGCGAGGGCGGTTTTCGTGATGGTCATGGCCTTGTTTCCCTGAGGTGAACTGTTGATGCCCATTCGTCGCGGCTGCTTTACAGCAGGTTCATTCAGCCGGAGACGGTTTGGCGGACGGCTTGCAGTAACGAGGCACGAAACCGCTGCGAAATCCGTGCGTTGTGGGGTGGTCCAAGGCCGACCCGCGGCGCAAGATGAGCGATGACAGGCTTGTGACCGATGGGAGGCGAGCGGCGAGCCTGCGGAGGGGGCAGATGATAAGATCGAACTTGGGCCGGTAGTGCAGCGAAAGACCATTGCCGGCCGTCCCGAACCACAAGAACAATGCGGAGAACGACCATGAAATTCCTGGCTTTGGCTGCGGTAACGGCGGCGACCCTCGTCTCTGGTGTCACGCCTTCGTCGGCTGCCCCGGAATATCCGTGGTGTGTCATTACCGGCGGCCGTGACGGCGGTGTGATGAACTGCGGCTTCGTCAGCTTCCAGCAATGCATGCAGACACGCGTCGGCACCGATATGTGCGTGCAGAACCCCCGCTATCGCGGGCCGCAGCGTTGATGCTGAAGGTGCGCCCCGGCGTGTCCGGGTTCTTTTCGTGTTGGGTGGCGAGATGATGCGGCTCGGTCTGATTTCGCTCGCCATTCTCGGCGTACTCGTCGGCACGCCTGCGCATGCGGCGGAGGAGCCCGACCTGATCTTTAAACGGTCGACGGTATTCAAATGGATGTCGCCGAACGACAAGCTTGCGACCTACGGACTCGATGACCCTGAGGTCGAGGGCGTTGCCTGTCACTTCACCATACCGGAGAAGGGTGGCTTCAAGGGCTGGCTCGGCCTCGCCGAGGAAGTGTCGGACATCTCGCTGTCCTGTCGTCAGATCGGGCCTATTCGCTTCAAGGCCAAGTTCGCGCAGGGAGAGGACGTGTTCCGCACGCGGCGCTCACTGTTCTTCAAGAAGATGCAAATCGTGCGCGGCTGCGACGTGAAGCGCAACGTGCTCGTCTACATGGTCTTTTCGGATCGCATCATCGAAGGCTCGCCGAAAAATTCGACCTCCAGCGTGCCGATCATGCCGTGGGGTAATCAGGGCGAAGTGCCCAAATGCGCCGATTACATTGAGTGATGCGCAATGACGCGCTGAGTAACGCGTAATGCCGAGTAACGCGTAATAGCGAGGGTGATCTGAACGGTGCGAGACCGGCCGCAGACATGCAGGCCGGTCTCATTTTTAGGTCCGGCAGACGTCAGTAGCGACCGTAACCGCCGCCGCCATAACCGCCACCGTAGCCACCGCCATAACCACCGCCGTAGCCGCCACCGTAATAGCCGTCATAGCGCGGCCGGTAGCCGTATTCGCCGTAGTAACGCGGCTTCGGCTTGGGCTTAACGAAAGGCTTCACCGGAGGCGGCGGGCCTTCCTTGACGATCTTTTGCGGAGCGCCCTTCGGGGGAGCGGCACCCGCCGGTGGCGGCGGTGCGGCCCCATCGGGCGGGGGCGGTGCGCCCGCGCTATCGTCCTGGCCCGGCGCCGCTTCCGGCGCGGGAGCGGCCTGCTTGATTGGACGCCCCGGACGCTTGCGGACGGCGGCAGGAGGCGGCGGGGCAGCCGCATTATCCGCCGGGGCCGCTGCCGCATCTGCGGGCGGTGGCGCATCGGAGGGAGCCGCAGCAGCCGGCGCACCTTCGCCACCCGGCGCAGGAAGCACTTTGATCTGCCGGGTTTGACCTTGTTGCGCGGACGCGACGCCAACGCCCGCCGCTACTAATGCGACGGCAAGCGCCCATGATATCGATCTCGACATAACCTTCTCCTTCACGTGGACGGAAAGATGGTTCTTCTCAGTCGCGATATGTGCGGCGCCCGTTCGATTCCGGTGAACGCAATGCCGTTACCAACCGAAAACCGGGCGCAAGTGTCGATCCCGCTTCCTTGAATAGCAACGCAAATCTTGTTCAAGGGCGCGTGATTTCTTCGCCGGTTCCATAACGTCGTTGCAGATAAAGCAGCGTGAAACCGATCACCGGAAGAAGTATGTCTGTCCAGAAGATGATGCCTGCATTTCCAGGCGAGAAATTGTGTGCGGTGATCATCTGGTAGATGTGGCCGCCCGCAGCGCCCAACTGAAACGCAGCCGGACCTGCGACCGCTGCGACACGCACTCCACTGTCGCCCCGAAAGGCAAGGAAACCAATGATTGCGAAACCGAGACTGGCGAACCCGACTTCGGCCTGAAAAGGACTGTCGGCCCACCCGATGAACCGCGCCGCCATCTCCCCGAAGAAAACATGCATCACGAAATTGTAGAGAAAGCTGAACCCGACGGAGAACAACAAGAAGTAGGAGAACAAGGCTTCGATCAGATCGCGCCGGTCGCGCGGGCGCGGTTTGGCAGCATAGGCGATGAGCGATGCGATCAGTCCGATCACCAGAAGGCTGAGCGTGAAGTTCGACAGCACAAAGCGGATAGTCGATTCGATCATCAGTCCTCCCGAGCGAGCAGGGTCGATGTCAGTAGGATGTCAGTAGAATGAAAGGTCTCGGCAGCACCTAAGTCCAGACGCCGCCCGACTTGGCAGACGTCGCGGTTCGCCCCATATTTGCGCCATGACCGACACCAAGACGTATCCCGTGACCCGCAGCGACGCCGAATGGCGCGCGCTCCTGTCCCCCGAACAATATTACATCATGCGTCAGCACGGCACCGAGCGGCCGGGCAGCTGCGCATTGAATTACGAAAAGCGCGCCGGCACGTTCGAGTGTGCCGGATGCGGACAGCCCTTGTTCAAGTCGGGCCGCAAGTTCGAAAGCGGGACCGGCTGGCCAAGCTTCAACGATCCGGAACCCGGAGCAGTCGAAACCACCGAGGACCGTTCGTTTGGCATGGTCCGGACCGAGGTTCATTGCAGCCGCTGCGGCAGCCATCTCGGCCATGTCTTCCCGGATGGTCCGCCACCGACCGGGCTTCGCTACTGCATCAACGGCGTGGCGATGAATTTCAAACCCTCGGCCTGACGGCCATTTTCAGTTCGCGTGCCGGACGCTATGGTTCGCGCTGGCTTCGCGGAGGCACAGAATGCCGGACCTCGGCGCGCGCGAGATTGGCCGCGTCTATGCGGCGCGCGGTCCCTGGATCGACGATGTCGTTCCCGGCGATCCCGCGGACGACGTGCATTTCGAAAGCCGTCCGATCCCCGAGGATGCGTGGCGCGCCTTCGAGGATTCGGCTCTGTGCGAGCATATGCACGGCTTGCCGCATGAGGGGATCATCGGTTCATACGAAGAATTTTCCTTCCAGCCGGAGCATCTCGCAGCCGTGGTTGCGCTCATCGAAACCGAGGCACCCCGCGCACCGGCGGTGACGCGGATCTGGCTGGCCGACATGGTCCGCTTTCTGCGACGCGCGCAGGAGCGGGGGGTCGGAGTTACGTTCATCGTCAGCGGGTGAGATCCTGACCAGGCGCAGCGCCGGCATCGTGATGTACCGGCGGGCCGCTGGTGTCCTGCAGGTGCTGCTTGTCCATCCCGGCGGACCCTTCTGGGTCCGACGCGATGCCGGGGCGTGGTCGATACCCAAAGGCGAATACGGTCCGGATGAGGACCCGGAGGATGCGGCGCGCCGCGAGTTTTCGGAAGAGCTTGGCATGGCGGCGCAGGGTGCGTGCCAGCCGCTCGGCGAGATCAGGCAGAAGGGCGGAAAGATCGTGACCGCCTTTGCTCTCGAGGGCGATCTCGACGTCGACACGATCACCTCGAGCCATTTTGAGATCGAATGGCCGCCCGATAGCGGGCAGCGGAAAAGCTTTCCCGAAGTGGACCGGGCGCAATGGTTCGACCTCGATGAGGCGCGTGAGAGAATCTTGCCGGCGCAGGTTCCGTTTCTCAACCGGCTGCTCGCGCTCCTTGGCGCGAAACCGTGATGGCGCGGGGAGGCCGTAACGGCCTATCTTCGGCAGGCGTGCTCAACCGGTCAGCGCAATGCCAGATCCCAATGTCAAGACCAGGTCGAAAACAGCGACCAAGACCAAGACGGCGCGGCCGCCGCTCTACAAGGTGATCCTGCTCAACGACGATTACACGCCGCGTGAATTCGTCGTGCAGGTGCTCAAAGCGGTATTCCGCATGAGTGCGGATCGCGCCTATGCCGTGATGATGACCGCGCATCGGCGCGGCGCCTGCGTGATCGCGGTTTACACGCGCGATGTTGCGGAGACCAAGGCCAAGGAGGCAACCGACCTCGGCAAACAGAACGGCTATCCGCTGTTCTTTACGACGGAGCCCGAGACGTAAGCCGCAGCGAACTCAAAAGGCGATTGCGCCGCCACCCGGCGTTGTTTGCCGGGTGACGGCGGAGCGATTAACGCGAGCGAGCGTAGGCGCGACGCGCCTTCGCGCTGACCGCGAAGTTGCGATAGCCACCGGTGTCGAAATGGATGTGACCCGTGGCGTAGGTGATCACCGCGCCATTGGCGTTCGACCGCAGCCACGCCATCATCGCGGCGCGCTGTCCGGGGTTCGGCATGAAGTCGACCGCCTTGCCGTAACGGTGCTGCGACGGACGTCCCGAGCCAGCAATCACTGCACCCGGACGGCAGGTGGAGATCACCTTCACCGAACCGAAGCGCGCCTCCATCCGCGACAGCAAAGCCCGGGTCTCGCCGGTGAGACAGCCGCGCGATGCGCTGGCGCCGCCGTGCGAATGGCGATGTGCATGCCGGTGCGCATGGCGATAGGCATGCCGATGCGAATAGGCACGCGTGTAGGCGCGCCGATGGCCTCGCGATGCATAGCGACCGCGATAGCCGCGGGCGCGATAGCCGGCATACGGTGTGGCGTAACCGAGATGCGATGTGCTGATCCCCGAAGCCGGGTCGCCGGAATATTGCGCTTGCGCGGGAAGGGCGAAAAGCACGATTGCAGCCAGCAGAATGGCAAGTGACGTGGCGATACGCATTGAACCTCGTACTCGTTGTTGAGGGATTGGCGATTGCACTGCCATGCCGCTGATGGACGATGGGCGTCCCGGACACCGCAGCGAATGTCGTGCGCTGCACGACAGAGCGCAGGTCAACTGCGCGGTGGGGTTACACGGGCGGGATGGGGCAATTTCGTGTCAGACGCGGAGCGGATACCCCTTGTGCATCAAGGGCATAGCTCACATTGCGGGCGCATTCCGGACTCTCCTGTCGCATCATTGGACGAGCGCGCCCCAAAGCTGTCGTAGATCGGGGCAGATAGGGCAGTTGCGCCGCGCGATCGCCACGTTGCCGCCCATTTTGTTACAGCTGCGGGGCACCGCACCGCACGGTGCACCGGCGGTCGCCGGGCGGCGCTGTAACAATCGTTGCGTGATTGTGATGGCGCGAGGCGCGGGATTGCGGCCGTGTCACGGTTTGCTTGGCCGGGCGCCGGGCCAAGAGGGGTTCATCCGCATGCGGCGCAACGGCTGGAGCAGAGGCCGGCACAGCACAGACGCGCGGGCGCTGCCCTATTCTTGTGACGGCGCGGGCGCGCCCGTATTCCAGCTCGCATTCCATGCCCCTGGAAATCCAAGGGCGCGCGGAACGCCGGGCTTTCAGCCAAGCCCATGGCCTCGTGTGGTGGATGAGTTTGACCACACGAGATTGCAGTCACCACGGACCGCCGATTGCGTCGGCGTTCCGCGCGCGGTGTTTGAGGCTTGCTCTGCGACAACCCCGGAGGAGCGACGCCCTGGCACGGGCGGCCAACTTTTTATCCTCCGCTGGTGAGCCCAGGCACTGGACCCGGATCATCGCAGCTTGGGCCTCCGCTGCCGTGCTGCGTCTCAGCACAAACAACGGCCACCGCATCCCGCCCCGCGTCTCGCGACGCTCATGAAACGCCCCTTGGACGGGACGGGATGGCGAGGAATAGAGCAGGGGAAGATGGCGGAATTGAGGAATTTGATCCTATACGAGAAAACCTCGGAGGGTCTCCGCGCACCCTTCGGGTCGTCTGGCGCGCGCAACGCTACCGCATCCCGCCCAGCGTCTCGTGATGCTGATGAAACGCCTTAAACATTAATCAGTTCGCGTTTGCGGTCGTGATATCAAACTCAAAGAGGCAGACGCTTTTGCAGGTTAGTTCGTCGCGGATTGATATCTTCCAAGCTCCGCAGCTCCAGTAGGGAGGTGGCACATCAGCAAGAACATCTCCGGTTTCAACATCCAAATAACGGAACGTACCATAGAAAGCATTTTCGGGCGCAGCGCGCAAAAATAGTTTGCTTTTCGAAGCTAGGATGACACCTGGTTCGTCTTCCCATTTGTACCCTCTGCCATCAACGGAAATGCCGTCAAAGACGTTCAGTTCGAAGTGCAATTTGTTGGCGAAAGACAGGCAGTTTGGAGTGCTCCAATCCTCAGCAAAGAAGATGCGGGGGCGGCCTACTATCTTCGCGTTCAAAGTAACAAACGACCTGTTTCCTGTCTTGCCAACGTGCGATGTAACCAAGGAGGTTAAAAGTCCTTCAGACCGCTGAATCTTAATCAAAGATCCCGGTACAACTTCTGAGATTGGCCCCGTTTGGACGCGAGGAAACACAGTGTTCATTTCGTTATCCTTAGGGCTGCGGGCCGCAACTACTGCAATCTGCTTATGAACATGGCCCAATAGTACTCCGCCGCGCCTTCAAAGGTGAGGTGCTTGTCTTTGTCGTCTTCAAAGTGAGCCATTCCGAGGGCCTTCAAGAATAAACCTTGACTGTC
The DNA here is from genome assembly GCF_035565855.1 of Pseudorhodoplanes sp. Lineage (GTDB taxonomy): Bacteria > Pseudomonadota > Alphaproteobacteria > Rhizobiales > Xanthobacteraceae > Pseudorhodoplanes. Next base: position 1,738 of record NZ_DATMRX010000378.1, on the reverse strand, counting down.
TGCTTGAACCGCAAGGCTCTCGTTTATGCTGCCATCAGCGGCTTGGTCGTTATACGAAAAGGTGATGCCTCGTCCCAACGTCCCGCCGAGCGCAATTTTGCACCGCGAGACTGCGCTACCATTGCGATAGACAACGGCTGTGAAGTGATCGGCATCGATCCTTTTGAACCTAAATTCGATTCCCTGATTGCGCTGTTTAAGTTCCGCCAAGGAATTTTCAAAAAACTTGGTCATGAAGGCAAAGGCATCTTCAAGGAACTTGTCGCGGTCAGCCTCAGTAAAGTCTTTCCGTAGCCGCAAGTTGCTGGAACGAGGACCACTCTCAACCGAATTTGGCTTCTTACCGATTGACAGCTCGTGTCGCGGGGAAGCCGGTAGTGCGGCTCGGATCATCCGAACAACGTCAAGGAATGCTTCGTCAAGATCAGGCCATGACATGATTGGCTTGCCGTCTTTTGGTGCAGCTAATAGCTTTCCGAACGGAGCTGGGTGCCAATCACATGGGCGTAATATGACGGGAATTACCCTAGTTTCGCCCGCGAGGTGTCGATCCATCGCTCTTCTTACTTCGACATCATAGCAATAGTCGGACGCAAGAAAGTCCGGAGAAACTAGCAATAATACAATGTCGGCTCGGTCTATTTCGTTGCCGATCCGACCTTCGAACTCATCTCCCGCCATGATCCTGCGATCATGCCATGCATCGATAAGGCCCTGGCGCATCAGCATGGCTAAATGGACTTCGAGGCGGTCGCGAAGTTGTTCGTCCTTGTGCGAATATGAAAAGAAGAGGACCGACATGATATTCCCCAAATCAAAAAGGCCTCGCCTTCCAGCGAGGCCAATCTGTTACCAGCCGTCTGCTAGGTCTGTGCGGTGGCATGCGGGGCAGTGGACATTTGATGTCGGTTCTCCTCGACGGCGCATCTCACGGACTTCTTCGGCAGTTAGAACCTTTGTTTCGAAGCGCTCACCACAGTTTCTGCAACGGTATCGCTTTGCGTAAGCCATTAAATAACCTCCTCTGATCCAAGCGGGTCGCTCGAAATGGGTGGCTATTTGCTGCTTTACGTTTTCCGACTGTACGGCGACTGGTTTGTAGGTTTCAGCGAAACGCCTTCTTCCGAAGCCTTGTTTCGAACCGCGTTCTCGGTCCGGCCGAGATGAAGCCCAATTACGCGAGTGGGCGTATTCTCCCGAGCTTCGCGCCGCAACTGTTTGATTTCGTTTGACGACCAGTCTTTACCGCTGTTGCGATTGTACTTCGCCATGTCCGCCTCCCGCTGCCTCGCAGCTATGGAAAACGTCAAGGTGCCGCTGGACGGCAGAAGTCGGAATCGCCTATCGTCTCATGCCACTGAGGAAAGCGACCACGCTTTCTGACATCCCGGTAAGTCCCTTGACAGGCACTTCACCGGACCAACGCCGAGGCGTTGCCTCGGCGTTGGCATTCCCAAGCACGAATCGAATCACATCTTACAGTGATTCCGCGGGTTCACGATTCGGATCGGCATCGCCCAAAAGTTAATATCCACAGCATTCCGTGACCAGCACGCATGGGACGAATTGCCGGAGCTTCCGCAGGACGTGCAACTCGCGCGCATGGTCGCCAGCGATGGCGGCGATCATCACCATGATCGGTGCATGGCCCGATCAGGTCGATCCGCCCCCGCTACTTCGCCTTGGCTTGCAGCGCCAATCCCGCTTCGCGTGCCTCCGCGACGATGCGCGGGTGATC
>NZ_DATMRX010000377.1:0-13662 GCF_035565855.1 Pseudorhodoplanes sp. | reverse complement strand
ATCCGGCCCGATCAGCTTCCGCTGCTGACATTCGTCTATGTGGCGGAGACCCAGGAGCAGGCGGAGAAGGAGTACATCCCGCATCTGCAGCGCTTCTTCGAGGATTACGCGCGCACCATTCCGCAATATCTCGCCCCTCCGGGTTATCTGTCGGTCGATCAGCTCAAGGTGCGCGCCGCTACCGCCGACAAGATGCATGGCGGCTTTGACTTCAAGGCGATTTCCTCGTCCTTCTTCATCTCGGTCGGCACGCCCGACAAGGTCGCCAACGACATCGGCGAGTGGAGCGCGCGCATGAAGACGAACCACATCAACAGTGTGATGCATGTCGCAGACATGCCGCACTGGAAGACGGTGAAGAACCTCACGCTGTTTGCCGAGGAGGTGATGCCGCGCCTGCGCCAGCGCGCTGGCTCGCCGCAACGTTTGGCCGCCGAGTAAGGGCAGGGAAAGCAATGAGCAAGTTCGAGCGTCAGACACTTACCGTCGACGGGGTCAAGACCGTCGTACATACCGCAGGTCATGGCGAACCCTTGGTGTTCTTCCACGGCGCAGGCACGGTCGACGGCTTCGACTTCGCGGAGCGCTGGACCGACCGCTTCCGGGTGATCGCCCCCTATCATCCGGGCTTCGGCGAATCCGGCGACGATCCGTCATTCACCACGATGCATGATTACGTCATGCATTATCTCGAGCTGTTCGACATGCTGCGTCTCGACCGGTTCAATCTGGTCGGACTGTCAATGGGCGGCTATCTCGCGGCGAAATTCGCAAGCGAACATGGCCACCGCATCCGCAAGCTGTCGCTGATCGCGCCGGCGGGACTGATCGATCCCAAGAACCCGATGCTCGACATCCTTGCCGTGCCGGGCGAAGCGGTGCCGGGCCTTCTGGTTTCGGATTTCGAGGTGCTAAAGAAGAAGCTGCCGGAAAAGCCCGACCTCGATTTCATGGGCGATCGCTATCGCGAAGCCGGAACGGTGGCGCGGCTGTTCTGGGAACATCCGGGCGATCCCAAATTCATGCGCTATCTGCACCGCATCAAGGTGCCGACCCAGATCATCTGGGGCGAGGAAGACAAGATCATCCCCGCGGGGCAGGCGGAAACCTGGCGCAAGTTCATCCCCAACGCCGATATCCAGATCTACAAGGGCGCGGGCCATCTCGTGCATCTGGAACGGCCGGAGGCGGTTGATGCCGTGGCGCGCTTCATGGGCTGATCCGCGCGTTTTTTGAAGCGATACCGCACGCGCTGCGGCGCGCGTTCGGTCAAGACGAGACGTACGGTGTGACAGCCGGCCACAGAAGCCGGCGCGCATCGCAGCGAGACAACCGGGAGGATACACAATGGACCGACGTGCCTTCGTCAAAGGCAGCGCGGCGCTGGTTGGCGCCTCGACCCTGCCCACCGTCTATGCTCAGGCGCAGTCCGCGCCTTCAAGCATCCGCTTCGGATACGCCATCACCCAATCCGGTCCGCTCGGACCGGGCGCCGAATCCACCAGCGTGTCGCAATACAAGCTGTGGCAGAAGCGGGTGAATGACGATGGCGGCATCATGCTGAAGAAATTCGGCAAGAAGGTGCCGATCGAATTCGTCGCTTATGACGATCAGGGCAAGCCCGACGAATTGCTGAAGCTCACCGAGCGGCTGATCCAGCAGGACAAGGTGGACATGATCCTCAGTCCCTATGCCAGCCACATGAACCTGGCTTCGGCCCCGGTCACCAACAAATACGAATATCCGGTGATCTACACCACCGCGACCACCAACAAGACCTACACCCTCGGCCCGAAATGGCCGTTCGCGTTCTGGAATATTTCTCAGCCGACCGAGTCCACCGCGCCGCTCGCGAAGTGGATGGGCGACTTGAAGAAAGAGGGCAAGATCAAGGGGACGGCGGCCGTCATCCATCCGAATGTCGAGTTCGGTGTCGAGATGAACGGGGCGTTCCTCGAGGCCGCCAAGAAGAACGGCGTCGACGTCGTTTACAACAAGAGCTACCCGTTCGGTTCGTCCGACCTGCAGCCGCTGGTCCGCGAGGCGATGGCGGCCAACCCGGACGCCTTCATCGCGATGAGCTACCCGCCGGACACCTTCATGCTGCCGGAACAATGCAAGATCGTCGGCTTCAATCCGAAGATCATGTATGTCGCGATCGGCGGCGTATTCCCCGGCCTCAAGGGCAAGTACGGCAACAACGTCAACGGCATCTTCGTCTATGGCGGCCTCAATCCCGACGAGCCCGGCATGGCCGAATACAACAAGGCTCATCAGGCGATGTTCAACCGACCGTCCGAGGCCGGCGCGATCAACGTCTATAGCGGGCTGCAGGTGACGCAGCAGGCCATCGAGAATGTCGGCGAGATCGATCGCAAGAAGATCCGCGACGCGATCGCGCGCGACAAGTTCAAGACATTGTGGGGCGAGCTCTCCTACAAGGATCAGCGCAACACCAGTCCCTGGGCTGTCGGTCAGTGGCAGAACGGGGAAGTCGTGGGCGTCTATCCCGCCGACAAGGCCGGCGCACGTCAGCCGCTCTTCCCGAAGCCGGCGTGGTCGTAAGTTACAAACGCTGTCATCGCCCGCGAAAGCGGGCGATCCAGCAAAACGGGTTGCCTCGGTTGTAACTGGATGCCCCGCTTTCGCGGGGCATGACAACGGGTCATTTTGACCTGACGGAAGCCCTTCAGTGATCCTGTTCGAAGTCTTCCTCAACGGGCTGCTTCTCGGCGGGATGTACGGCCTCATCGCGCTTGGCCTGAACCTGCAATACGGCATCGCCCGCATTCTCAACCTGTCCTTCGGCGAATTCTTCGTTGGCGGCGCGTTCATCGCCTTCTTCACCATCATGCTGTGGAAGCTCAATCCCTTCCTCAGCGCGTTTATCAGCGTCCCCATCGCCTTCGCGTTGAGCTGGCTGATCTACCGCTTCATGATGGTGCCGTTGATCAGGCGCGCACCCGATCAGGACGCGCTCGATGCCGATGCGGTGCTGGTGACATTCGGCCTGTTCTTCGTCTTTCAGGGCATCGCGCTGGTGAACTGGTCCGGCGACCTGCGCGGCTACAGCTACCTGTCAGTGCCCGTGCATGTCTTCGGCGCGACCATCGCGTTGAACCGGCTGGTGGCGTTTCTCGGCGCGTGCCTCCTGGCTCTCGCACTCTATGTGATCCTGCGTTACACGCGGATCGGGTCGGCCTTGCGCGCCATCACCATCGATCCGGTCGCGGCGGGGCTCGTCGGCATCGATGTGCGCAAGCATTCCGCCCTGGTTTTCGCCGCCGGCGGCGCGCTTGCCGCCGTCTCCGGCATGCTGGTTTCGACCTTCGTTTCGTTCAGCGCGACCTCGGGCGTCGAATACACGCTGAAGGCGCTGATCGTCGTGATCATGGCGGGCGTCGGGCGCGTCACCGGAACGCTGGCTGCCGGCATTCTGCTCGGCGTCGTCGAATCGCTCGGCGGCTATCTCATCGATCCCGCGCTCACCATCGCCATCAACTTCGCATTGTTCATGCTGATCCTGCTGGTGCGGCCGACCGGATTGTTCACCCGTGCCTGAAATCATCGACAAGAATCGCTGGCTGATCGGTGCGTTCGTGCTCGTGGGCGCGGCGCTCGCGCTCCTCCCGCTCGTGGCATCGAGTTACACAATCTCGTTCCTCTTGCTGATGTTTGCCAATGTGGCGCTCGCCACCGCGTGGTCGTTCTTTTCCGGGGCGACCCGCTACATCTCGCTGGCCACGGCGTCGTTCTTCGGCATCGGCATCTATACGCTGGCGATCACGCACGTTTACATCCCGGTCGGCCTTGCGCTCGTCGCCGCGGCGGTCATCAGCTTTCTGGTTGCGATCGTGATCGGCCTGTCGACGCTCAGATTGCGCGGTGTGTATTTCGTGGTCTTCACCTTTGGCCTGACTGAACTCGTGCACCAGGTCATCAACTGGTGGGAGATCAAGATCAACAAGACCGCGACGCGTTACATTTTCTCCGACGTGTCCAATGTGACGATCTATCTGACGCTGCTGGCCGTCGCGTTCATCACCATCGTCGGCAGCTGGTACGTCAGTCAGTCTCGCCTCGGCTATGCCTTGCGCGCGATCGGCGAGGACGAGACCGTGGCGCGGCATACCGGCATCAACACCACATGGGTGAAGGTGTTATGCTTTGCGCTGTCGGCCTCGGCGATGGCGCTGGTCGGCGCCACGCTGGCTCTGCGCTATCCCTATATCGATGCCAGCATCGCCTTCAACAATTCCTGGTCGTTCCAGGTCCTGATCGCGGCATTGCTCGGCGGCGTCAGCCGATACTGGGGGCCGATGGTCGGCGCGATCCCGCTGGTGCTGCTGTCCGAATTCCTCGCCGGCACCTTCCCGCACCATTTCAGCATCGCACTCGGACTGTGCTTCGTGGTGATCGTCTATTTCATACCCGGTGGGCTCGCGCCGCTGATCGAGAGCTATTGGTACCGGTTGCGCGACACCCTGCGCACGAAGAAAGCGGCAACCGCATGACCCGCGCACAGGAAACGCTGCTCGGCGTCAGCGGGCTGCGCAAGGCCTTCGGCGGGCTTGTCGCGGTGCGCGACATCTCGTTCGAGATCAGGCGCGGCACCATCGCCGGACTGATCGGTCCGAACGGCTCGGGCAAGACCACTGTGCTGAACCTCATCACCGCGGAATTTCCGGCCGATGCCGGCTCGGTCCGCTTCCGCGGCGAGGAATTGCTGGGCCGCCGCTCGTTCGAAATCTGCCGCGCGCGGATCGCCCGCACCTTTCAGCTCGTGCGCGTGCTGCCGGGCATGACGGCGCTGGAAAATGTGATGCTTGGCCGGATGTTCGGCGCCGAGCCCGCAAGGCCCGCACCCGCGGAGCACGAGGCCGAAGCCCTGATCGCCCGCGTCGGCCTTGCGGGCCGGGCGCATATGTATGGCGCGCAACTCACTTATATCGACCAGAAGCGGGTCGAACTCGCGCGCGCACTCGCCACCCGCCCACAATTGCTGCTGCTCGACGAATGGCTGGCGGGTCTCAATCCCACCGAATTGCAGGTCGGCATCGAACTGATCCGTCAGATCAGGAAAGACGGCGTCACCATCGTCATGATCGAGCATGTCATGGAGGCGATCCGCGCCCTGTGCGACACCTGCGTCGTGATGAATGCGGGCGAGAAGATCGCCGAGGGCACGCCGGACGCGGTGCTCTCCAACCCGCAAGTGATGCAGGCCTATCTCGGAACCGATACCGGAGCCGAAGATGCTGCGGCTTGAGCATGTCAGCGTCGCCTATGGCAAGCACGAGGCGTTGCACGACGTCTCGATCGAGATTCCGGCGGCACGGACCACCGTCATCCTCGGGGCCAACGGCGCGGGCAAGACCACGCTGCTCAAGACCATTGCCGGGCTCGTGCAGGCCAAGCCCGGCAGCCGCATCCTGTTCGAGGACCGGCCGATCGAGAACGAGCCGTCACACCGGATCGTCTCCGCCGGCATCGCACTCGTGCCGGAAGGCCGCCGTCTGTTCGGCGACATGACGGTGATCGACAATCTCAAGCTCGGCTCCTATCCCAAGCGGGCACGTGCCGACGAGGCGCGCCAGCTCGAGAAGCAGCTCGCGACCTTCCCGCGCCTTGCGGAGCGGCGCAATCAGCTCGCCAAGACCATGAGCGGCGGCGAACAGCAGATGCTGGCGATCGCCCGCGCGCTGATGTCGGAGCCGAAATTCCTCCTGCTCGACGAGCCCTCGCTCGGCCTGTCGCCACGGCTGATCAAGGAATTATTCGCGACATTGCGCACCATCACGCAGGGCGGGCAAGCCGTGGTGCTGGTCGAGCAGAATGCGCACCAGAGCCTGCAACTCGCCGACATCGTTTACGTGCTGGAAAATGGCCGCATCCATTCGTCGGGCACGGCCGCGCAAATGCAGAAGGACGCGGCGATCGCCCGCGCCTATCTCGGGCTGAAGGCGGAGCGCGAAAAGACTGGCCCCGCGCAGGTGTCCGAGGCCGCGCCGGCCATGGCTACGGGGGGATTTGTTAACCCGTTCGCCCGTACCATCGCGCCCGCGCGGGACGACATGCGGCACTCGCCCGAGGGCGATGCCGATCTTCAAAGAGGCCAGACCATGGGCGGTTTCTACAACCCGTATGCACGGGCCGTGTCCTACGATTTCGCGCCGAAAAAGCCCGCGCCCGAGGCGCCGGCCGAGCCTGCCGCAGCCCATCACGAAAGCATCGACCCGGCCGGCGGCTTTGCCAATTCATACGCCCGCAGCGTCGAGAAATAATCTCCGCTAGCGCGTCGCCAGCTCGTTACCCTCCCCTGGAGGGGGAGGTCGGCGAGCATCGAACAACGTGAAATGCGAGACGGGGTGGGTGAGCCTTTTTTGACGGTTCACCCACCCGGCTGCTCGCTTCGCTTCCCAGCGACCCATCCCCTCCAGGGGAGGGTGATCACGGCACCGCGTACGGATTGCGGAAGCCGCCGGACTGATTGCTGCTGGAAAAATCGGTACCGGGATTCGACATGCTGTGCTGCCGCGGCGCCGATTCCTGCTCGCGAGCAATCTGCGGTGACACCGAGCTGGCGCTGCGGATCACGTGGTAGCTGAGTTCGTCCGGATCGACGAGATCGGGCACCTTCCAGCCATCGAGATCGTATTCCGCCATGCATTGTTCGGCGAAGCCCTGCAGGTTCTTCGCCGTTCCGCCGGCCATCGCACCGAACAGCACGTAGCGGCGGATCTCTTCGGTCGAGCCGCCGTAATTGATCTCGTAGAGCTCGTGACGCGAGCCGAATTCCGAGCCGATGGCGTCCCATAGAAGCTTGAGCAGCTTCACGCGATCGACCGCGTCATAGCCGTTCGAGCCGCGCATATATTTGTCGATATACGGCCGGATTTCCGGGTTCTTGAAGTCGCGCGCCGAGGAATTGAGATAGATGAGGCCGGAGGCCACCGTCTGTTCGATGATGTATTTGACCTTGGTGTAGGCCATGGTCGAGACGATCTGATACGCGCCGGCCGGTTCGATATCCGGCAGCAGGTAATCGCCGACCCAGGGCTTCGGGTTGCGCGCCATCGCTTCGGTGAGGCCCCAGAACAGGTTGCGCCACACCAGCACCTCGCCGACATTGGCCTGCACGCCGCGGAAGTCTTTCGAGCCGGTGGCTTCGACAGCCTTCAGCAACAGGCCGGCGATGAAGTCGAGCTTCACGGCAAGGCGCGTGCAGCCATGCAGCAGGGCGCGCGGCAGGAATCCGGTGCGCGGGAAGAAGTTATTGGCCTTCTCGATGTCCCCGTAACAGAACACGTTCTCCCAGGGGATCAGCACCTTATCGAGAATGAACACTGCATCGTTCTCGTCGATGCGGCTCGACAGCGGATAGTCGAACGGCGAGCCCATTGCCGTCGATGTCATCTCGTAGGAGGTCCGGCAAATCAGCTTCACGCCCGGCGCGTTGGTCGGGATCATGAAGATCGCCGCGAAATTCTTGTCCTGCACCGGGATCAGACCGTGATGCGCGACGAAGGTGTAATTGGTCAGCGCCGAGCCGGTTGCGACCACCTTCGCGCCGGACACAACGATGCCGGCATCGGTTTCCTTTTCGACATGGCAGCACACATCGCCGACCTCGTTCGGCGGGCGATTGCGATCGACCGGCGGATGGATGATCGCGTGATTGACGAAGGGAACGCGCTCCTGACAGAACTGGTACCAGCGCTTGGCATTCTCCTGCCACGGATCGTAGAAGTCGGCATTGGCGCCGAGCGTGCCGAGGAACGCGGCCTTGTAATCCGGCGCGCGGCCGAGCCAGCCATAGGTGATCTTCGCCCATTCGGCGATCGCGTCACGCCCGGCAACCGATTCGGCGACAGTCTTCGGCGCCTTGAAATAGGCCTGTGTCATGCCGCCATTGCCGGTATCGGTCGGCTGCAGCAGCTTGTCCTGGTGCTTGGGATCGTGCAGGGCGTCATAGAGGCGAGCGACCATCCGCGCGGTATTGCGGAACGCCGGATGCGTGGTGACGTCCTTGACCCGCTCGCCGTAGATGTAGATCTCGCGCCCGTCCCTCAGCGAGTCGAGGAACTGCTCGCCGTTCATCGGCTTCGACACCTTCATCTTTCCGGTGGTGGCCGGATCGGCGGCAAAAGCCGTCTTGTCGTCGCGAAGCGAGGCCTCAGACATGTCTCAAAATCCTCCCAAAGGCCGCGTTTCCCACGGCTCGTGCGGCGTCGAATGCCCGATTGAAATCAAGCCCCTAGCCAGATCATGCGGATACGATATGGAAGCGGTTTTGCGATGGCAAGAGAGCCGCGCCAGCCTGTAAACTGCATCCCACGCCCACACGGTGGGCAAGGACGCCGGGTCCAATATGACGATTACGGTTCGATCCCTGACCGGCGGCTTGAATTCGGTCAGCCATTCCCCGTTTTGGATCACGCGCATCGCGTTCGGCGCCGTGCTGGTGGCGGCGTTCGTTGCGCTCGAATGGCTGAGCTCGATCCACGAATTCATGAGCGTCCCGATCACGCCCTGGAATCCGGGCCTCGGCGTCGTGTTCGCGTTCCTGCTGTTGTGGGGACCGGCCTATGCGCCGGTGCTGTTCGTCGGGATGATCGCGGCGGAATTGTTCGTGGTCCGCACCACATTGCAATGGCCGATCATCATCGCGATCGCCGCGATCATATCGGTGGTCTATGGCAGCGCCGCGATCATCATCCGCAAGGCGCTCCGTCTCGACGCGGGCCTTCATCATCTCCGCGACCTGCTCACATTGCTGACGGCCGGAATCATCGCGGCCGTGGTCAGCTCGACGTTGGTCGCCCTTCTTCTCCTGCTCGATCACCGCATCGAACTCGGCAATGTCCTGACCGCCGCGACACCGCTCCTGCTCGGCGACATCATCGGAATCGTCGTCATCACGCCGCTGACGCTGCGGCTGGTCCGGCTGATGCAGGGCGACGCAAGGCTGTCAGGTTATTCCCGTCCGCTCGCGATCGAGATCTCGCTTTACGCGGCTTTGTGCTGCGTCGCGCTTTTCGTCATCGTCAGCGGAGAGAGCGGCAGCGGGCTTCGCTATTTCTATCTGCTGTTCGTGCCGGTGGTGCTGGCCGCCGTGCGTCATGGCTTCGATGGAGCCTGCATCGCGCTGGCGATCACGCAATTCGCGCTGGTCGGATTGATGCGTTATTTCGGTTACGACGCGCAGGCCTTTACCGAGATGCAGACGCTGATGCTGGTGCTGACCGGCACAGGTCTCATCGTAGGCGCCGTGGTCAGCGAGCGTCAGAACGCCGATGCCTTGCGGCGTCTCGCGGAACTGCGCTTGCGCGACAAGGAGATTGAGTCGAGCCGCGCCGCGCGCTTCACGCTGGTCAGCGGCATGGCCTCGGCGCTGGCGCACGAAATCAATCAGCCGATGACCGCCGCCCGCGCCCTCGCCCGGTCGGCGCAGCATATCATCGATAACACGTCGCCCGATCTGCCGCGCGCCAGCACCAACATCGCCAATGCGATTGCCCAGATCGACCATGCCGGCGGAGTCATGCGCCGCATGCGGGAATTCCTGCGGCGCGGCCGGCCGCATGTCTCGAGCTTCGATATCCGCACCATGATCGACGATGCGCTGATCCTGGCGCGCCCCGACGCCAATGCACGCGGCATCGAAATCGTCTCCGAGATTCCGGAGGGCCTCCCGATGGCGCATGGCGACAAGATCCAGATCGAGCAGGTGGTACTCAATCTCATCCGCAACGCCACCGAGGCCATCGCCGGCGCGCAACAGACGGATGGGGTGATCCGGATTTCGGGCGAGTTGCTGGCCGAACCGGCACGGATCGAAATCGCGGTGCGCGACAACGGACCCGGTATCCGGCCACATCTCGCCGACAGGATGTTCGACCCGATGACGACCTCAAAGGATGAGGGTCTCGGATTGGGGCTGTCGATCTGCCTCGCCATTATCGAAGCGCATGGCGGCCAGATCTGGCTGCAATCCGGCGACCCCGGCAAGGCCGAGTTCCGGTTCTGGCTTCCGCTTGAACCGCCGGCAGACCTTCAATAACAACACTCCCCCCGGGTCCGCAGGACATGACCGCCCCCACCATATTCGTGATTGACGATCAGCCGTCCGTACGCGACGCGATCGGAGAGATGCTGAGCGTGTTCGGCTTCAAGGTCGACGTGTTCGGTTCGGCCGCGGCCTTTCTCGATGCCGTCGAGACAACGCGGCCCGGCTGCGTCGTTGCCGACGTGCGCATGCCGGGCATGGATGGCATTGCGCTTGTCGGCGAGATGGCCAAACGCGGCATCGCCATCCCGGTCATCCTCATCTCGGGGCATGCAGACGTGCCGATGGCGGTGGCGGGCATCAAGGCCGGCGCCGACGACTTCATCGAGAAGCCGGTGGACGACGCCAAGCTGGTCGCCGCGATCAACCGCGCGCTGGCGCGCGTCTTCAGCGCACAGGATTCGGCGCGGCAAGGCGATGATCTCGCCGAACGGTTCGCTAGGCTGACGCCCCGGCAGGTCGAGATTTTCGACCTCGTCGCCGGAGGCTTCACCAGCCAGGCGATCGCGGCCCGCCTCGATCTTTCGACGCGGACCGTGGAAAGCTACCGCGCGCAGATCATGGAAAAAATGCAGGCGGAAAGCGTCGCGGTGCTGGTGCGCCAGGCGATCCGCCTCGGGCGGATCGAGCCCTGACGTCCTGATATTGCAAGCTCCGCAGGCGGTCGCCGGCCGAGGCGCGCGCCCTTCCATCCGTATTTCTACGCCCCAACCGATGCGGATGCACGGCGCGCGCGACAGCGCCTAGCTTGGAGCGGTGATGACAGCGTTGCTGCTCATCTCGCGGAGCTGGACATGAAGCGCGATCTGGCGGGTCGCATACCGCTGTTGCGGACCTCGTTGTCGTCGATCGACCTCCCGTTGATCGCCGCGGTCGCCGCTTTGCCGGCTGTCGCGCTCGCCGCGCATCTGCCGTCCGCAGTGCTGCTGCCGGCGCTTGCAGCCTTCGCATTCGCCGTGGCCGCGCTCTCGGCGGCGCTCGGCTGGCTGTCCGGCACTCCGCGCCCCGCCGCAACGGTCACGATCTGGGACTTTGCCGGGGCCTGCGTGTTGCTCGGCGCCGCCGCCGGCGCCTTCAGTCAATCAGGTCAGGTTTCGCAGCTGCTGGGGTTAGCGACCCCATAGACGAAACACGCTTTCATCCAGGCCGGGCCCCTCTGGCGACCTGCAGCAGGTCGCGATGTCGGACTGGAATTCCGCAAGGAATGGCCCCGCCAGGTTTGGGATTCTTGGATCCTGCAATCGCCGACCGGACCATTCCTTCAACACAAGAGGAGTCCGGTCGTGTTCGACCTCATTACGCCTTCGGTTCTCAGTGCCTTTCTCCAGGTCATCATGATCGACCTGGTTCTGGCGGGAGACAACGCCATCGTCATCGGTCTTGCGGCCGCGGGCCTTCCCGCGAACCAGCGGACCAAGGTAATCCTGATCGGCATTATCGCCGCGACGGTGCTGCGCATCATCTTCGCATTGCTGACCACACAGCTTCTGCAGATCGTGGGATTGCTGCTCGCCGGCGGCCTGCTGCTGCTTTGGGTGTGCTGGAAGATGTGGCGCGAGTTGCGCACGCCGCACGAGCAGATGGTCGACGCGGAAGAAGCGCTGTCCAATGTCGACATCAATGCTGACGGCACGATCGCGGCCCGCCCCGGCGCGCCGCGCAAGACCTTCGCCCAGGCGGCCTGGCAGATCGTGATCGCCGACGTGTCGATGTCGCTCGACAACGTGCTTGCGGTTGCAGGCGCCGCACGGGACCACCCCTACGTCCTCATCTTCGGCCTCGTGCTGTCGATCGCGCTGATGGGCGTGGCGGCGAGCTTCATCGCCAATCTGCTGCAGAAGCACCGCTGGATCGCCTATGTCGGACTTGCGGTCATCCTCTATGTCGCGCTCGACATGATCTATCGCGGCTTCAATGAGGTGCTGCCGGTGGCGATCAGCCTCGTGACCTGAGCCGGCGCCGAGACCCCACGCTGCGTGCAACCAAAGGGGCGCCGCCATGCGCACAGGGTGGTTGCGCAGAATTGTTCTTAAATGCCAATTTCCGCCCGCATGTGACTGGGCGGAATGAGGCATGGCAGGCGAAAAAATTCTGATTGTCGGAGCGGGACTTGGGGGGCTTGCCGCGGCATCCTGTCTCCTGAAGGCGGGCTACGATGTCGAGGTCTACGAGCAGGCCCCCGCCCTTGGGGAGGTCGGCGCCGGCATCCAGATGAGCGCCAATCCGATGCACGTGTTGCGGCATCTGGGCCTCGAGAGCGACATTCTGCGCCTCGGGGTGCAGCCCGGCGCCTATGTGTTCCGGCTGCATGACACAGGCGAGGTGATCCAGGAATTTTCGCTGGCCGAGGAACATCGCCGCCAGCACGGGGCGCCCTATGTGCAACTTCATCGCGCGGATCTGCACGATCTGCTGGCCACGGCAGCCTACAAGCTCAAGCCTGACCTGATCCATCTCAACCGCCGGGCGACGGGCTTTACCGAAACCGACCGCTCCGTGACCCTGCATTTCGCCGACGGATCGAGCGCCGAGGGCGACATCCTGGTCGGCGCCGACGGGTTGAAGTCCACCATCGCGCGCCAGATCGTCGGCGAAGTTCCCGCGACCTATACGGGCGACGCGGCATGGCGGATCACGGTGCCCATCGAGCGGCTGCCGAAGCCGTTCCTGCCGCAGGTCATGTCGGTCTTCATGGGACCCGGCGGTCATGCCGTCTGTTATTATCTGCGCGGCGGCGCGCTGTTGAATTTCGTCGGCATCATCGAGACCGAGCTCGCCTCCGAGGAATCCTGGACGCAAAAATTCCCTTGGGAATTGCTCAAGAAGGACTACGAGGGCTGGCATCCGGCGATCCAGACCATCATCGATGCCGCCGACCGCGACCAGTGCTATCGCTGGTCGCTGCATAACCGTCTGCCGGTCCGCAACTGGAGCACGAAGCGCGCGACCTTGCTCGGCGATTCGGCGCACGCCACCCTGCCCTATCTCGCACAGGGTGCGGCGATGGCGATCGAGGACGGCGCGGTGCTGGCGCGCGCGCTGCGACAGGCCCCGTCCATCGCGGAAGGTCTCGACCTGTATCAGCGGAACCGCGTCGACCGCACGGCGCGGATCGTGAAAACCTCTACTGAGAACCGACGCCTGTTCCATCTGCCGTCGCAGGAGGCGATCCGCGCGGAATTTTCCAAGCGCAATCAGGGCGACGAGCGCAATCGCTGGCTCTATTCCTACAATCCGCTGACCGTCGAGCTGACATGACTGTACGGGCGCGCATCGGGCTTATCCCCTATAAGCTGGAACAGGCTGTTGGAGGGTCGGGCGTCTCCGCTGTCGATGTCATCGTTGTCGAGCTGACGGATGCGGACGGTGCCTCCGGGCTTGGCTTCTCCTATGTGATCGGCGGCCATGGCCGCGTCGCCCTCAAGGCCGCGCAGGAGCAAGTCGCGCGCTTCGTCGACGGCCAGACCCTCCCCCCGCCGGCAGCCCTGTGGCGCAAGATCAACGCCAGCTTCAACCGCACCGGTCCCGGCCCCAATCTGATCGCGCTCGGGGCGATCGACGTTGCCGCTTGGGACCTGCATGCGCGCAAACTT
>NZ_DATMRX010000376.1:0-5512 GCF_035565855.1 Pseudorhodoplanes sp. | reverse complement strand
ATCGAGCCTTGCGCACGTCTTGTCGATCTCCGGTTATCACATGGCAGTGGTGGCCGGCATTGCGTTCTTTGGATTTCGCGCCGTGCTCGCGCTGTTCTCGGTGGTCGCCAGCCGCTTTCCGATCAAGAAATGGGCGGCGTTTGCAGCGCTCGGCCTGGCATCGTTCTATCTCGTCCTGTCCGGCGCGGAGGTCGCAACGCAGCGCGCCTTCATCATGACCGCGATCGTCCTGATCGGGGTGATGTTCGACCGCCCGGCGCTGACGCTGCGCACGATCTGCGTCGCCGCCCTGGTGCTGCTTGCGATCGCTCCCGAATCCATCGTGCATCCGAGCTTCCAGATGTCGTTTGCGGCAACGCTGGCGCTGATTGCGGTCTATGAGCGCGGCTTGCCGTGGATGTCGTCTGAGCCGGCGACGCCGCTGGCCGCGCGCCTCGCACTCTGGGGAGGCCGCGAAGTCATCGCTCTGATCGTCGCCTCGCTGGTTGCAGGCGCGGCCACCACGTTGTTTGCCGCCTATCATTTTCACCGACTCGCGCCTTACGGCGTGTTGTCCAATCTGCTCGCAATGCCGGTCATATCGCTTGTCGTGATGCCGGCGGGCCTCCTGGGCCTCGCCGCCCTCCCGTTCGGCTTCGATCGGCTGTTCTGGTGGTTGATGGGCGAGGGGATCGATTGGGTGATCACGGTTGCGACCTGGGTCACGGGTCTACCGGGCGCTGTCGGCCGCATCTCCGCATTCGGCACAGGCACGCTTCTGATCGGGACGGCAGGACTTGTGGTGCTGTGCCTTCTGCGTTCACCGCTGCGCTGGGTGGGGGCAATGCTGGTCAGCCTGTGCGTCGTCTCGGCCTGGACCACGACGCGGCCCGATGTCCTGGTTTCGGCCGATGTCGGGATGGTCGCCGTACGCGACGTGAGCGGCGTCTTGCGTGTGATGGCAACGCGTCGCGATGGCTTCGCCTTGCGCCAGTGGCTCGCATCGGACGGCGACGCCAGGGCTGAAGACGATGCTTCCCTCTCGCAGGGAATTGCCTGCGATCAGATCGGATGCGTCGCGCGTATGGCAGACGGGCGGGCGGTGGCCTTGGCCCGGAATGCGGAAGCCCTCATCGAGGATTGCGACATGGCCGCAGTCCTTGTCACCGCGCGACAGGCGCCGCCTGGCTGCACGGCGATAGTTATCGACCGGAAGGTCGCTCGCGAGTCTGGAGCCGTTTCGATTCGCCTTGAGGGGGGCACATTGGTCGTAGATGCGGCGCGTCCAAAGACCTACGACCGGCCCTGGGCCCGTCGAGCGCCGGCGGCGACTGCGGCGTCCCCGCGTTCCGCCGCACCGCGCGATGCGACGCCGAGACCATCCGACCTTGAAGCCGATGACGGGGTCTCAGTAGCGCCGCAGCAGGCCGACTAGCTTGCCCTGAATGCGCACACGGGTCGGTGGCAGAATCCGGACCTCATACGCAGCATTAGCTGGTTCAAGTGCGATGGAAGCCCCGCGGCGGCGGAAACGCTTCAGCGTCGCTTCCTCATCGTCGATCAGGGCAACCACGATGTCGCCGGTATCCGCGGCGTCCGACTTGCGGATCAGCACCGTATCGCCATCGAGAATGCCGGCATCGACCATCGAATCGCCCCGCACCTCCAGTGCGTAGTGATCGCCGGAACTGAGCATTTCCGGCGGGACATTGATGGTGTGGCTCTTGCTCTGAATGGCTTCGATCGGCGTACCCGCGGCAATCCGGCCCATCACCGGCACGGAAACCGGACGGCCGCCGTCGTCTTCCGACGCGACACGCACGCGGCCGAGATTGCCCTCGATCACACTCGGTGTGAAACCACGGCGCACGGAAGCCCCATGATTGGAGCTTTCCGGCAACTTGATCACCTCGATCGCGCGGGCACGATTGGGGAGGCGACGGATGAAACCGCGCTCCTCAAGGGCCGTGATCAACCGGTGGATGCCGGACTTGGACCGCAAGTCGAGCGCGTCCTTCATCTCGTCGAAGGAGGGCGGCACGCCGGCTTCCTTCAGACGCTCATTGATGAATCGCAGAAGCTCGAGCTGCTTGCGCGTCAACATTCACGTGTCTCCCCGACAGCATCCGGGTCGACAGACGACACCACAGATGCGAAACAAATCATGAACATACACTATATGTTCGATATGTGTTCCGCAACCCCTTAATTTGAGGTGAAGAAAGCAGCCGACGCCTACAACGGAAGTTTCATGATGACGCAGGGCGAGCCGGCGCTGGCGCGTGGCGCATGCGGTTCGCGCAGCACAAGGCAGTCGGCCTCTGCGAGCACCCGTGTCATCGACGAATCCTGAAGGGGGAACGGCGTCGCAACCAGAGCCCCGCGCGAGGACCGGGATAATCTCGCCCGAAGATAGTCGGCGCGCTCGTCGTTTTCCGGCAGGTCCGAGCCAAGCAGCGCATGTTCAGTGGGGATAGAGTGGTCGGAGCGGCCGCTCAGGACGCGCAGCAGCGGCAGCAGAAACAGCACGGCGCAGACATAGGCCGAGACCGGATTGCCGGGAAGTCCGAGAACGTGGATCGGACCGAGCCGCCCATGCATCAGCGGCCGGCCCGGTCGCATGGCGATCTTCCAGAACGAAAGCTCCATGCCCTCGGCGGTCAGCGCGTCCTGCACGAGGTCGTAATCGCCGACCGATGCGCCGCCCATGGTGACGAGGACGTCGGCGCGGCGCAGCTTTGCATTCCGAATAGCAGTGACGGTATCGGCGAGATTGTCGCGGACGATTCCAAGATCGCTCACGTCGGCGCCTTCCTGACGGGCGAGGGCCGCGACTGAATAGCCATTCGAATAAACGATCTGACCGGGGCCGGGCTGTTGCCCGGGCATCACCAGTTCGTCGCCGGTTGCCAGCAATGCGACGCGCGGCTTCCGATGCACCGGCAGCATCGGATGATTCATCGCGGCAGCAAGTCCCAGATCGCGGCCGGACAGGACACGGCCGCGGCTCAGCAAAATTTCGTTTTTCTGGAAATCGAGGCCGGCGCGGCGGATATGCCGACCTTTTTCCGGAACCGCCGTGATGATGACGATGTCGCCGTCCCGGCGCGTCCGTTCCTGCACGACAATGGTGTCGGCTCCCGGGGGCAATTCTCCACCGGTGAAGATTCGAACCGCCTGTCCGGGCCGCAATTCATTCGGGAAGGGCCGGCCGGCGGCGACTTCGCCGATTACCTTCAGATCGGTCGGCGCGCTGGTCACGTCTTCGGCGCGGATCGCATAGCCGTCCATCGCCGAGACATCCGCGGGCGGCTGGGTCCGCAAGGCTCGCAGATCCTCGGCCAGCACGCGGCGGCGGGCATCCGCCAGCGGAATTCGTTCCAGCGGAAGCGGGCGTGCGTCAGCGAGGACCCGCTGCAACGCCTCGGCGACCGGCAGCAGCGCCATGATTTACGATCCCGCCCGGTACGTTCCGGACTTGCCGCCGGTCTTCTCCACGAGATGGATGCCCTCGATCCGCATGCCGCGCTCGGCGGCCTTGACCATGTCGTAGATCGTCAGGCACGCGACCGAAACCGCGGTCAGCGCTTCCATCTCGACGCCGGTTTGTCCGGTGACCTTCACGCTGGCGCGCACCACAATTCCGGGCAGCGAGGGGTCTGGCGTCAGGTCGACGGTGACCTGCGACAACGCCAGCGGATGACACAGCGGAATGAGTTCATGGGTGCGCTTCGCCGCCATGATCCCGGCAATCCGCGCGGTGCCAAGTACGTCGCCCTTCTTGGCGTTGCCAGCAACGACGAGGTCGAGCGTGTCCTTGCTCATGACGACGCGGCCTTCGGCGATTGCGACACGCTCGGTCGAAGCTTTCGCGGAGACGTCGACCATATGCGCTTCGCCGGACGCCCGAAGATGCGTGAGGGCCTTGTCTGCCATGGCTTCAGCCCGCGGCGCGGACGCGCGACCGCGCCAGGAGCGTCCGGGTCGCCTCGGCGACATCGGCGGCCCGCATCAGGCTTTCCCCGATCAGGAATGTGTCGATGCCGACCTCCGATAACAGCGCGAGGTCCGCAGGCGTGAAGAGGCCGCTTTCGCCGACGATCACCCGGTCGCGCGGGACCTTCGGGGCGAGCCTGCGGCTGACCTCGAGCGAGGTTTCGAAGGTGCGCAGGTTGCGATTGTTGATACCGATCAGACGTGACTTGAGGGCAAGCGCACGATCGAGTTCGGCCTCGTCATGGACCTCGATCAAAACATCCATGCCATACGATAGGGCTGCCGCTTCGAGGTCGTGTGCAGTTGCGTCATCGATGGCCGCCATGATGATCAGGATGCAATCGGCGCCCCAGGCTCTGGCCTGCGCGACCTGATAGGGCTCGAACATGAAATCCTTGCGCAAGGCGGGCAGGGACGTTGCGCCGCGCGCCGCAGTAAGAAATTCCGGGCTCCCCTGAAACGATGGCGCGTCGGTGAGCACCGACAAACAGGCCGCGCCGCCGGTTTCGTAAGCCTTGGCGAGCGCGACCGGATCGAAATCGGCGCGGATCAGTCCCTTGGAGGGACTGGCCTTCTTCACCTCGGTGATCAGCGCATAATCTCCGGCAGAGAGCTTGCGCTCGATCGCGTCTGCGAAGCCGCGCACCGGCGCCGCCGCGCGGGCATCGGCATCCAGTGCGGCTGCGCTCCTGTCGCGCTTTGCCGCGGCGATTTCCTCGCGCTTATAGGCCTCGATCTTCTTCAAAATGTCGGCCATCGGCATCCTATCCGTTTGACACGGCGATCAGCCGGTCGAGCCGCGCCCGAGCCGCGCCGCTGGACAATGATTTGTCAGCCAACGCGGCGCCTTCCTTGAGATCTTTCGCGGCGCCCGCAACGACCAGCGTCGCGCCGGCATTCATCAGGGCGACGTCGCGATACGGTCCCGGCTTGTTCTCCAGCACATCGAGCAGCGCCGCGGCATTATGCTCGGCATCGCCGCCGCGCAGTGCCTCGGGTTTCGCAACCTCGAGTCCGATATCGGACGGTGCAATCTCGAATGTCCGGATCTTGCCCTTTTCGAGTGCCGCCACCGCGGTCGGACCGGACGTCGTGATCTCATCGAGCCCGTCCGAGCCATGGACCACCCACACCGATTCCGCACCCAGATTGTGAAGCACCTGGGCGAGCGGTTCGATCCATTGCCGGGAGAACACGCCAACGAGCTGGCGCTTCACGCTGGCCGGATTTGAGAGCGGGCCGAGCAGGTTGAAGATCGTGCGGGTGCCAAGCTCGACGCGCGTCGCGCCGACATTCTTCATTGCCGGGTGATGCGCCGGCGCGAACATGAAGCCGATGCCGGCCTCATAGACGCAGCGGGTGATTTCATCCGGCCGCAGATCGATTTTCACGCCGAGCGCGGTCAGGACATCGGCCGCGCCGGATTTCGACGAAAGCGCACGGTTGCCATGCTTGGCGACGGGCACGCCGGCACCGGCGACGATGAATGCCGCGCAGGTGGAGATATTGTAGGAGCCGGATGCGTCGCCACCGGTTC
>NZ_DATMRX010000375.1:0-14278 GCF_035565855.1 Pseudorhodoplanes sp. | reverse complement strand
CGAGCGAGATGATCGTAGTCGCCGTAAGTGCGGCCGACCCATTGCGGCCGCCAGAATGATCGATACGGCGTATCCTCGGCAGCAAAGGTGACCGCGAGTTCTTGAAGCTTTTTCAGCGCGCGGTCCGCGGCGGCGTCGACGCTCAGGTCGTCGAATTCGCGCGGCGCTTTCTCGCCGCCGGGATCGCCGCCGCTGAGCCGCAGATACAGCAGTTCGGAGACCGAGCCGCCTTTCGGCAAATCCTTAAATTCGCCGTGCCGCAGGATCGAGGCTTGCAACGTTAGTTGCGGCGCGAAGCCGACCTGCACTTCCTTTTTCGATGGCGGCCGTCCGGTCTTGTAGTCCAGCACCGCGAAGCTACCATCCTTGAGCAGTTCGATGCGGTCGGCCCGCGCGGTCAGCATGAAGTCGGGCGTCACCTGCAATTTGCCCTGAACTTCCGCATAGACCGACTGCACGTTGCGACGACGCTCGATTTCCCAATCGATGAACCAGCGCGCGATGCGCTCAAAGCGCGGCCACCAGAACGCCTTGGCTTCCGGGAAATCGTTGAGCGGCGCGAAGGCGTCGCGGCCGAGCGCCATCAATTCGGCATAGGGATCGTCTGGCAGTCCGTTCGCGAACTTTGCAGTGAAGTCGCCGATCGCCTTGTGGATCACGGTTCCGCGATCGCGCGCGCCGGGCGGCGTATCGACAGGATCGAGTGGCTGCAGCCTGAGAATGTGCTTGGCGTAGATCGTGTAGGGATCGCGCAGCCAATGCTCGATATCGGTCACCGGCAGACGTTTCGGGCGCACCGCGACGGGCGGTTTCGGCTCTGGCCGCTCCGCGGGCTTCACCTCGGCGGGGCGATCCAGTGCGCGCGCCCAGCTCAGATATGTCGCGCCGCGCTCCTTGACCGCGTTCCAGGCCTCCGCTCCTGCAACGGTGGCGAGCCGTTGCACGAAGCGCGAAACTACGGTCGGCGAGCCTTCGCGCTTGGCGGCATAGGACAGGATGACTTCCCGCGCGCCGAGCGCCTGCGCGAAATCGTGCGCCGACAGGCCGATCCGCCGCTCCGGCAGATCGAGGCCAAGCTGCTGGCGCATCGGACGGTTGAGCCAGGGATCGTTGCGTGGGTCCGGCGGCCAGACGCCTTCGACGAGGCCCGCCAGCGCAACGCGATCGGCCTGCTGCAAGCGCGCTTCGAGCGGACCATAGATGCGCACGCGCGCGCCGGGCGCACCGGGCCGGCGCACGACGCGCTCGGATGCAATGGCGCGGAACAGGTCGGGATAATCGTGCTGCGCCGCGTTGAAGGCTGCGGCCTGTCCGCTCTCGGAGATCGTCTGGAGCAAGTCGCTCAAGGCCGCGCCGTCACGGCCCGCGAAGGCCGCCGGCTCATTCTTGTGATCGCGCGACAGCATCGCAACGCTCGCGCGATGCTGTTCGGCGAAATGGTGCAGCGTCGCAGCCTTTCGAATCTGCGCGAGCGGTGCGAGTGCCTGCTTGAGAGATGCGATCAATGCCGCGGCACGATCGAGGTCGCTGTCGGAGAGCCAGCGGCGCGGGTCACGCCCATGCAGGTTTTCGCGCTCGGCGCGCAGACTTTCCAGGGCGTGTTCAATTCCCTCGGCGCCTGCGCGCGGACGCGGTCCGCGCAGCACCGCGCGTTCGAGGATGGTAATGGCCGGACGATGCGCGAATTCGTGCGCGCCGAGGCGGCAGAGCGGATGCTTGAGCAGCGCCAGCACGGTGACCGGCTCGCAGCCATGAAGCGCGGCTTCCGCTGCAAGCCGCGCGAAGATTCCGGCGGGCGTTTCGGACAAGGCATCGCCGCCGGAATCGTCGACCGGGACTTTCCATCGTTCCAATGCGGCGATGACGCGGCGCGCCAGCGCACGATCCGGCGTGATCAGAGCCGCTGTGCGATTCATGCTCTCCGGCGTATCGTCGCTCACCGCTTCGCGCAGTGCGAGCGCAACTGCGACCGCTTCTTCCTCGGACGTCGCGGCTGCGATCAATGACAGCCCCGACAACGCCGATTCTTTTGCCGAATTGAATGTCTGTTCCGTGAGTGTATCGCGCCACCGATCGGTGGCTTCGGCCGGGCGCATGGCCTCCGACACGAATTGCTCGCGGGCATGAGAAGCGGGCCGAGCAAGACTTTGCACCTGATCGCGCTTGACGCCGAGCCCCCGCAGAAAATTCTGCATCGCGAATTGCGGATGACCGGGATGAGGATTGCTCGCCTTGCCGCCGCCGATTGCGTCCCACGATTCCTCGTCGAGATCGGTGTCGAGGCCAGGCAGGACGACCGCGCCGTTCGGAAGATTGGCGATGGCGCCGAGAAGCTTGGCGGTCGCGGGCATCGATGCGGTCGATCCGGCGGCGATCACCGGCCCGGTATTGTCCCGTGTCAGACGCGCCGCTTCGGCATCGATCAACGCATCGCGCCGTGCTGCGGCATCCATCAGGTTCCGCTCGGCGAGCAGATCGGGCCAGTTGTCGCGCACGATCTTGAGGAAGGCGAGCGTCGAGCGGAAATACTGATCCATATCTTCCGGCACGAGCTCGTCGAGCTTCGACCATGGAACGCCGCGCGTGATCATGTCGTCGTGCAGCCGCGCGAGTTCGCCCGCCATGGCATAGGCGGCCGCAGGCGAATGCGCGATCAGCAGGGGATCGCCGATGCGGTCCTGCTGCGCGGCCCAGGCCATGATCATTTGCGTGAGCCAGCCCTTGCGTGCGAACGGCTCCATGCTGTCGGCGAGGGCGAGGCGTTCGTTCGCCAGCGGACCGCCGGCGAATTCGGCGAATACGATTTCGTCTTCGTCGACATCGCCGATCGGAACGAGGCGCGGCAGCAGCGTGGCCTCTCCGCCCAGCGCTTGCAGGAACACATCCTGCGCCAGCCGGCAGGCGCGCCGTGTGGGGAGATAGAGCGTCGCCTGCGCCAGCGCGATCGGGTCGCGCGAGCCCGGATAACCCTCGACGATGTCGCCCGCCAGCAGCGCTTCGATCAGGGCCGGCAGGAACGGGACAGACGATGGGATCGTGAACAGGCGAGGTTCGCGAGCTGACATTATCTCTCGGTTGTGGGCTGCCGCGGATTCGCGCGCCAGTGTGAAGAGCCCGCCATGCCCCGGTCAAGCCCGGCAGCGGCGTAACGTCGCGCTAGGCTGCGCTCTGCAGGATCGTGCGTTCGGCGAGCGCGATGGCGTCGGGTGTGCCGACATGCATCCAGATGCCGTCGAGCCGGAGCCCGAACAGCCGTTCCGCCTCTGCTGCCTTCACGAAAAGCCGGTTCAGCGAGAACGGACCCTGCGGCGCATCCTTGAACAGGGCCGGCGAGAAGATGGCGGCCCCCGCATAGACGAAGGGCGTGACCTCGCGTTCGGCGCGCGGACGCAGCCGTCCGTCCGGCGCCATCGCGAAGTCTCCGCGACCCGAATAGCCGATGCTGGTCGCAGACGGCGCGAGCAGCAAAAGCGCATCCATTTGCTCGGGATCGAAGGCCGCGGCGAGCCGCTGCAGGTTGCCCCGGGTGCCGTCGAGCCAGATGCTGTCCGAATTGACCAGGAGGAATGGCTCGGTGCCAAGGAGGGGCAGGGCCTTCACCACACCGCCGCCGGTATCGAGCAGCTTGTCGCGCTCGTCGGAAATCACAATGTGCGGCGCCTTGCGGCCGGCGACATGGGCCTCGATCTGATCGGCGAGGTAATGCACGTTGACGACGGCGGTCGCGACACCGGCCTGGGCCAGTTTGTCGAGGACGTGATCCAGCAGCGCCCGGCCAGAGACCGTCACCAGAGGCTTCGGCCTCGTATTGGTGAGCGGACGCATGCGCTCTCCGTATCCTGCCGCAAGCACCATCGCGGTTTGCGGAACGCCCTGCGCCATCCGAATCAGTCCCTCATGGCCCGGTTTTGCCGGTGATCTATCACAGCCCGTCAAAGGCCGGCACATTCTCATTGTACCATTCCGCCAGGCCGGAAAGCGCCGGATGGCGCAACGAGCGCTGCAGGTAGCGCCATACGCGCGGCATGTGACGCAGATATTGCGGCTTGCCGTCCCGCCGGTCGAGACGGGCGAAAATGCCAAGGATCTTGGTGGCGCGCTGGGCCGCCATCACCGCATAGATCGCCGCGAATTCGGCCGGATCGAAGCTTGGGCTGGCCTCGCTGCGCAGCGCGGCGTAGCGGGCCAGCAATTCACGCTCCAGCGCCTCCGGAACGTCGACCCGCGCATCCTGCAGGAGCGAGGCGACGTCGTAGCCGGTAGGCCCGATCAGGGCGTCCTGGAAGTCGAGAAGGCCGACCCGGCGGTGTCCCTCGCGCTGCGGCAGCCAGATCAGATTGGGCGAATGATAGTCCCTCAGCACCCAGGTCTGCTGGCCCGCCAGCGCCGGCTTGAGGGCGGTGAGCCACAGCTCCCGGAACGCCTCGCGTCCGGCGTCATCGACGGCAAGACCGCGATGCGGGATGTACCAGTCGAGCAGCAATTCCGCCTCGATCAGAAAGGCGTGCCGGTCATAGGCCGGCAGCGCATAGGTCGTCCCGTCCGGCAGCGGCAGCATCGCCGCCACCTCACGGCCATGCAGTTCGGCGAGGAGGTCGGTCGCCGCGCCATACCGCGCCGGAATCGGCGCAGGCGGCGATCCTGAAACGAACGTCTCCGGACCGAGATCCTCAAGCAGCAGGAAACCGTAATCGAGATCCGCGGCGTAGATTTCAGGTGCGGAGAATCCGAGCGCGCGCAGGCCATCGGCCATCGCGACAAATGGCCGGACATCCTCGGCAAGATGCGCAATCTGACTATAGGGTTTGCCGTCGCGCACCGGCGGACCATCCGGCCGGCGCGGTGCATTCATCAGGATCGCCGGCTGGCCGTCGCGGATGACCCGCTCGTAGAGCCGCGTCGACGCGTCGCCCTGCATCCGCTGGCGTGTCGCCAGTCCGTAGCCGTTCCGATGCAGGAATCGCCGCAACAGATCCATACGCGCGACGCGCTGCGCCAGCGTGCCATAACCGGTGATGCAGATGTCGCGATGGGTATTGCCGAGCGACGCCGCGAGCGTGAACGCCACATCGATGCGATCCATGGGCAACCGGCCTTCGGCCCGGTCGGGCCATTCCATCAGCACGACGCCGTTCGCGGCGATGTCCTCGAGTCCGAGTTCGGTGAGTTCGTCCGGTCCGGACAGCCGGTACAGGTCGGCATGCGCCAGCGTGAAACGGGGCAGCTCGTAAACCTGCATCAGCGTGAAGGTCGGACTCGGAACCGCAAGGTCCGGGTCGCCCGCGAGATAACGGATCAGCGCCCGGGCAAAGGCGGTCTTGCCGGCACCGAGATCGCCGGAGAGCGTGATGAAGTCACCGGGTTCGAGCGCATTCGCGAGTTCGACCGCGAGGCGCTGCGTCGCCTCTTCGTTATCGACCGAGACGATGAAACGCGTTTCGCTCGTCGGCATTGTGAACGGTCAGGCGGCAGCGGGCTGCTGTTGCGCGGGCGGCTGGAGCGGAAAGGAACAGATCACTGTCGTTCCTTGCCCCACCTCGGATTCGATGTCCACCGTGCCGCCGTGGAGCTGGACGAACGACCGCACGATCGCCAGCCCCAGACCCGCACCGCGGTGATGGGAGCCCTGCGGGTGACTCTCGAACCGGTCGAAAATCCGCGCTTTCATTTCCGGCGGGATTCCGGGGCCCTGGTCCGTGACCGAGAACACGACCGAGCCGTCACGCCGCTCGGCGCGCAGGCGGATCGTGCCGTTCTTGGGCGAGAAGCCGACCGCGTTGGACAGGAGATTGTAAAGCACCTGCCGGACGCGGCGCTCGTCCGCCGAGAAGTGGCCGATCGCGGCGGGATCGGTGTCGATGTCCAGCGTGATGTGGTCTTTCACCAGCCGGTCGCGGATGCCTTCGGCCGCCGCTTCCATGGTCTTGCGGATATCGACGGGACCGAGATTGAGGGTCATTACGCCGGCGTCGATCGTCGCGAGATCGAGAATGTCGTTGATCAGCGCCAGCAGCGCGTTCGTCGAGACAGTGATGTAGCTCAGATATTCGGACTGACGCTCGGTGAGGGGACCTGTCGAGGGATCGCCAAGGAAATGCGCGAATCCGATGATGTTGGTGAGCGGGGAGCGCAGTTCGTAGGACACGTGATGCAGGAAATCGATCTTGACCTGATCGGCGGTTTCCAGCGCTTCGTTTCGTTCACGGAGCGCGCGCTCGACATTCACTGTGTCGGTGACGTCCTGGAAGGTGACAAGCGTTGCGCCGTCCGGCAGCGGCAAAGTCGCGAGATCGACCACGCTGCCGTCGCGCCGTTCGAGCCGGCCCTTCACCGTATCGCGCTGGCCGATCGTGGTCACGGCGGTGCGCAACGCGCGCAGGGTCTGGTCTTCCGGTTGCAGCGGTGCGCACCAGGCGATGACCGCTTCGATATGCGGCCGCTCGGCGAGCGCCTCCTCCGGCAATTTCCACATCTTCTGGAAGGCCGGGTTGTGCAGCCGAAGGCGTCCGTCGCTGGCGAACACCGCTACGGCCTCGGTCAGATTGTCGAGCGTCTCGCCCTGCACCCGGATCAGCGCGTCGTAGCGCCGCTCGAGATCGAGGCGTTCGGTCACGTCGTCGAACAGATAGGTGACGCCGCCTTCGGTATTGGGCGTCGTCACGACACGGAGCGTCCGGCCATCCGGCAGATGCCAAAGATCCTCGCGCGCTTCGACATTGCGATACGCTTCATGCAGCTGGTTTTTCCAAGTGCGGAAATCCTGCTGTTCCGGCAGCTTCCGGCCGGCGCGCAGCCGGTCGAGGATCGCTGAATCGGTCGGCCCGTGGTCGAGATAGCTCGAATCCAGGTCCCACAGCGCACGGTAGGCCTCGTTGTAGAAGCGGAGCGTCTGGTCGGCACCGAAGATCGCGACGCCGGTCGCCAGCTGATCGAGGGTTCGGCGGTGGGCGTCGACCATGCGCGTCATATCGGCGCGCAAGGTTTCAATCTCCGTCGCATCGACGCCGACCGCCGCGCTGCCCGCCGGGGTCGGGACTTCGACGACGTCGAAAATGCGCCGCGCGCCGGCAATCACCGCCGGGACCCGGCCGCGATAGGGCTCGCCGCCTTCGCGCATCCGCGCAGCGTCGTCGCGCGCGGACTTGTCCAGCAATTCGAGATTGCGCTCGACCGCTTCCGTCGGATCGCGCGCCTCGACCGCGCCGGCATAGGCGGCGTTGACAAAGTCCAGCCGCCCCTCATGGTCGCGCGCCCAGACCGGAAACGGCAGCGCGTCAATCAGCGTGCGCAGCGCCATCATGTCGCCGACCAGCCGTTCATGGCGTCCGGCCAGCGCAACGAGTTCGCCCTTGATTCCGCTGACGTCGCGAAGCCGCATCACGGCGCGGCCACCGATGGCGCGCCCGTCGGCTTCGATCGATTGGCCGCCGAGGGTCGTCAAGGTCATGGCGAAGCCTTCGCCGCTTGCGCGCAGCCGTTCGACCGACGACCGGATCGCTTCGGCTTGGTCGTCCGGCAACCATGATTCGAAAGCCAGCACACGCTGCGGCATGGTCGCTTGCGTGACGATGGTCACATCCCCGCTGACATCGGGTTCGTCGGAGCCGGCCGGCCAGGCCACGACAATCTGCGGATCCGACTGAAGGAGAGCATTGACGCGATCGATCTCGGAGGTCAGGGCATCGATCTCGCGGCGGGCCTCTGCTTCCGCCGATCCAGCACGCTGGCGCGTGCGCACGAGCAAGATTGAGGTTACGACCGCAAAGAACACGACGCCGAGCATCAGCGCGAGCGCGGCGAGTTCATGACTCTCCAGGCTGGCGAACGCGCTGAGATAGAGATCGACGGGAGTGCCATCCCGGGCGGGCGCAAGAGCCAGAGCAGGAGCCGTCCACAACATGACGGGCGCAGCAAGCCATCCGCATCGCAGCGGATCGGCGCCGCGGACGCCGCCGGTCGACCGAATCATTCCCGCATACCCATTGCCCCCAATACCGGCGGGCACCGGCAAGGATGCCTGTGCAAACCCGTATCGTCATGGACGCTAACGAGCGGACCGCGACTGCGGACCGAATCATGCGACTTTACTCTCAAGAGGACTCGCGCGTTAAGAGTCCAGACCGTGAACGGCGGTGCGCGGGCCTTATCAGGCGGATTTTTCCGCCCGCCTGATCAACTCATCCAAATGAATGGTCGAGAGCGCCGCGGCGAAGGCCACCTCGGCCTTGGCCAGAGCGGGCAACACGACGTCGCCGACAAGGGGCGATGCCGGAACGCGAGTTGTCGTGGCGTCATCGACCGTGCCGGCGGCACGGAGAATCTCGTTCGCGGTGATACTGTCGGTATTGCGTCCCAGCTCGTAACCGCCACGCGGACCCCGAACGCCGCGCAGAATGCCTTCGTGCACCAGGGCTTGCAGCACAGGCTCAAGGTGGCGCGGGGGCAAACCATGCCGCGATGCGAGAGCCTTCGCCGAGACAGGTCGCGCTTCCGAATTCAGGGCGATGTCGATGACGGCTGCAACGGCCAGGATGCCTTTCCGGGACATCAGCGGCATACCAATTTACTCACCGTTTTCGTGTTTATGATTCATAACGGTAGTAAATTAGGGGAACGTGTCTAGTCCTCCGGTGGGAAATCGACACTTTTTGTGCCGGTGGACCCAAATCCACCGGCGCCGCGGACGGTTTCATCGAGGTTCTGTACAAGTCGCAATTGTGCTGCCGCAACCGGCGCGATTACGAGCTGTGCAATTCGCATTCCTCGTTCAATCGTAAAGGCTGCCTTGCCGTGGTTGATGAGGATGACACTGACCTCACCGCGGTAATCCGCGTCGATGGTGCCGGGTGCATTGAGCACCGTCACCCCGTGCTTTGCGGCAAGACCCGAGCGCGGCCGCACCTGGCCTTCGGTCCCCACCGGCAATGCGAGGGCAATTCCGGTCGGGACCATCGCGTGGCTGCCAGGTTCGATCGTCACGGGTTTGCCTTCGGCAACCGCAGCAACAAGATCGAGGCCGGCGGCGGCCGCGGTTTGATAGGCCGGCAGCGGCAGGCCTGCAGCATGAGGCAGCTGCACGATCCGAACGTCGATCGCCATTACCCGCGCGGCCCTGCAAGCGAAGCGGCGATCCGGCCGACCAGCTGGCGCGCCACGTCGTCCTTCGATTGCGACGGCCAGGATTCCACGCCCTGCATCGTCACGAGATGCACTGTGTTGCGGTCTCCTCCCATCACGCCGTGAGCCGGCGATACATCGTTGGCGACGATCCAGTCACAGCCCTTTTTCTGCAACTTGATCTTGGCGTGCTCAATCACGTTTTCGGTTTCGGCCGCAAAGCCGACCACAAGCTGTGGCCGGCCGGATGTGCGCTTGGCCACCGTCGCGAGAATATCCGGGTTCTCGGCGAGTTCGAATGAGGGTGCGCCGGATTTCGTCTTCTTGATCTTCTGCGTGTTCGGCGTTGCAACGCGCCAATCGGCCACGGCGGCAGCGAAGATTGCCGCATCCGCCGGAAGCGATTTGGTCACCGCTTCGAGCATGTCTTGCGCGGTAGTGGCGCGGATCACCGTCACGCCTTTCGGATCGGGGACCTGCACCGGCCCCGAGACCAGGACGACCTCAGCGCCGGCTTCTGCGGCCGCAGCCGCGATCGCGTGACCCTGTTTTCCGGACGAGCGATTGGCGATGTAGCGAACGGGATCGATCGGCTCGTGGGTCGGGCCGGAGGTGATGAGCACGCGCTTGCCGGCGAGCGAGCGCGCAGAGGATGACACCCCGAGCAAGCTGATGGCGGCGTCGACGATTTCGAGCGGCTCGGCCATGCGGCCGACGCCGGCTTCGCCGCCTTCGGCCATCTCGCCGCTATTGGGTCCGATCACTTGAAGGCCGTCAGCCCGAAGCTGAGTCACGTTGCGCTGGGTTGCGCGATTGCCCCACATCTTCGGGTTCATCGCCGGCGCGACCAGCACCGGTTTGTCGGTGGCGAGGAGGACGGCCGAAGCCAGATCGTCGGCATGGCCGTTCGCTATTTTGGCGATCAGGTCCGCGGTCGCGGGCGCGACGATCACGAGGTCGGGGTCGCGCGCCAGCCGGATATGGCCGACATCGAATTCGCTTTGCGGATCGAACAGATCGGTGAATGCCCGCTCGCCGCACAAGGCGCCGACCGAAAGCGGGGTGACGAATTCATGGCCGGCTTTGGTCAGGATGCAGCGCACCGTTGCGCCCCGCTCGCGCAGGCGACGGATCAGGTCGAGCGCCTTGTAGGCGGCGATGCCGCCGCCGATGACGAGCAGGATGCGCTTGCCGTTCACGATCGCCTCATTCGGCTGCGGCACGAGAAGAAAGCCGGGGCATCAGGTCCGCGCGGACGTGGGCCTGATAGCGCAATTTACCCCTCGATTGCGAATCCATCATCTCATCAGCCACACGATATAGGCCAGCAGCGCCGCGATGACCCAAAGCACGACGACCATCGAGCGATTGCGCCTTGCTTCCGCCCGGCCGATATCGGCGACGGTTTCGGGGGAAAGTGCAATCCCGTTGCGGGTGGCGGCATCGAGCTGCTCCATGAGGACCGCCCCACGGGTGAGAAGGCCCGGCATCTGTCCGATGAAGCGGCCGAACTGCGCCGCGTTCTCTGCCGCGCCTTCGATGCGTCCGGCGGGGCCGAGATTGCGCTCGATCCATTCGCGCACCACGGGCTCGGCCGTCGACCACATATCGAGTTTGGGATCGAGCGAGCGCGCGACGCCTTCGACCACAACCATGGTCTTCTGCAGCAGCAGCAATTCCGGCCTCGTCCGCATGTCGAACAGGCCGGTCACCTCGAACAGCAAGGTCAGGAGCTTCGCCATCGAAATTTCATCGGCGGCGCGATTGTGGATCGGCTCGCCGATGGCGCGGATCGCCTGCGCGAAATCGTCCACCGAATGATGCGAGGGGACATAGCCCGCCTCGAAATGCACCTCCGCGGTGCGCCGATAGTTGCGGGTGATGAAGCCGTAGAGGATTTCGGCGAGGAAGCGCCGTTCCTTGAGGCCGAGCCGTCCCATGATGCCGAAATCGACCGCAACGAGTCGCCCTTCGTCATCGATGAAAAGATTGCCGGGATGCATGTCGGCATGAAAGAAACCGTCGCGCAGGGCGTGACGCAGGAAGCTCTGGATAACGGTGCGGGCGAGGACTTTCAGGTCGAAGCCCTTGGCGATCAGCGCGGCACGGTTCGACAAATGCGTGCCGTCGATCCATTCCAGCGTCAGCACTTCCTTGGTGGTGCGATCCCAGTCGACTTCGGGCACGCGGAAGCCGGGGTCCCCCTTGGTGTTCTCCGCCATTTCCGAGAGGGCGGCAGCCTCGAGCCGCAGATCCATTTCGAGCGCCACCGAGCGGCGCAGCGTCGCCACCGTCTCGACCAGCCGCAGCCTTCGCGCTTCGGCGGAATGCTCCTCCGCCTCGCGCGCCGCGAACGCGAACGCTTCGAGATCCGCGGCAAAGCGCCGCTCGATGGCAGGCCGCAGCACTTTCACGGCAACGGGACGCTGGCCGTTCGCCGTCGCGACCTCGGCCCGATGCACCTGTGCGATCGACGCGGCGGCAACCGCCGGGCCGAACCGCACAAAGGTCTTGCCGATGGGCTGGCCGAAGGCCTGCTCGACAATCGCCACCGCCTGCTCGTGCGGGAAGGCCGGCATCCGGTCCTGCAGGCTTTCCAGGTCGTGCGCGATGGCGACACCGACGACATCCGGACGCGTTGCCAGGAATTGACCGAGCTTCACATAGGTCGGACCGAGCCGCGTCAATGCGGCGGCCAGCCGGCCAGCCTGACTTTCCTTGCCGGGCCGCGAGATAAAGCTCGAAGCGCGCAAAGCGAGGCGTGCCGGCACCGGCAGCAGCGTCGGATCGACGCCGCTGAACACACCCTCGCGCGCGAAGACAAAGCCGGCGCGCATCAGCCGCATGGAATGGGTGAGGGCGGAGATCATGACATTCGGCTTGTGCGGCAGGCCTGCGTCACAGGCGCCAGCCGGAATGCAAGGCAACGATGCCGCCGGTCATCGGCGTGAAGCTGACACGCGAAAAGCCGGCGGCGCGGATCATCTCGGCAAAGGCCTGCGGTTTCGGAAACCGGCGAATCGATTCAACGAGATAGCGATAGGAATCCGCGTCGCCCGCCACCATGCGGCCGAGCGTCGGGATGACATTGAATGAATAGAAGTCGTACAGCGACTCGAGTGCGGGGACGTCGACCGAGGAGAATTCCAGACACAGGAAATGCCCGCCGGGCCGCAGCACGCGATAGGCTTCGCGCAGAGCCGCATCGATGCGCGGGACATTGCGGATGCCGAACGCGATCGTATAGGCGTCGAAGGTCCGGTCAGGCAGCGGCAGCGCCTCGGCATTGCCGTCCACGAAGCTCACAAGGTGGTCGAGACCGCGCTTTTCGGCGCGTTCGCGTCCGACCGCCAGCATCTCCGGGTTGATGTCGAGGATCGTGGCATGGGTCCCGGCGCCGCCGGATTCGACGACCCGGAATCCGATATCCCCGGTGCCGCCGGCGACGTCGAGGAGCCGAAAGTCGCGGTCGCTCTTCGGCGGGTTGACCGCCGTGACCAGCGCATTCTTCCAGGCGCGGTGCAGCCCCGCCGACATCAGGTCATTCATGATGTCGTAGCGGCGCGCGACCGAGTGGAAAACGTCGTCCACCAGGCCCTGCTTTTCGTCGAGCGGCACACGCCGGAAGCCGAAATCGGCTTCTTTTGCTGAATGTTCTGTCATCGCCATATCGGTTAGAAAGCACGCGATCGTGCGCAAAACCAACGACTTAAGCTGATCACGCGCTGGCGGCCGGACGATAGCCCAGCGCGCCGGGCCACGCTACATATCGCATCAGCCCTCGTTAACGAGAGATGCCTGCGGATGACTGTGACATTTGACCCCGCCATCCCGGTCTTCCGGATTTTCTCGGTCGAGAAGGCCCGCGAGTTCTACCTCGATTTCCTCGGTTTTCAGGTCGATTGGGAGCACCGATTCGAGCCAGAGACGCCGCTCTACATGCAGGTGTCGCGGGGCGCTGTGGTCCTGCATCTGAGCGAGCATCACGGCGATGCCTGCCCGGGTTCGACGGCTTATGTTCGCATGCGCGGGGTGCGGGCCTACCATGCGGAAATCAGTGCGAAGGCCTACCGTTACCTTCGGCCGGGAGTGGAAAGCCCCGACTGGACCGAGGCGGAGATGACGGTGACCGATCCCTTCGGCAACCGGATCCGGTTCGGCGAGAAAAAGAACTGACGGCCAGATAATGCCCGAACTTCCAGAGGTCGAAACCGTCCGCCGCGGCCTAGCGCCGGTTCTGGAGGGTGCCCGCTTTGTGAAGGTGGAGGCGCGGCGCGGGGATTTGCGCTGGCCGCTGCCCAGCGATTTCGTTCGGCGTCTCGAAGGGCAGAGCGTTATCGGGCTGGGCCGGCGCGCGAAATATCTGCTGGCCGATCTGTCGTCCGGCGAGGTGCTGCTGATGCATCTTGGCATGTCCGGCTCGTTCCGGGTGCAGCAAGCCGGCGCCGACGACATGCCGGGCGACTTTCATCACGCCCGCTCCAAGGCGGCCGCCCACGACCACATCGTCTTCCACATGTCGAATGGCGCCGTTGCGACGTTCAACGATCCGCGCCGCTTCGGTTGCATGAAACTCGTGCCGCGTGCGCATCTGGACGAGGAGCCGTTGCTGCGGGCGCTTGGGCCCGAGCCATTGGGCAATGCGTTCGATGCCGCATCGCTCGCATCGGCCTGCGCCGGCCGCAAGACCAGTTTGAAAGCTGCGTTGCTCGACCAGCGCGTGGTCGCGGGACTTGGCAACATTTATGTGTGCGAGGCGCTGCATCGCGCGCATCTTTCGCCGAAGCGCAAGGCATCCACGCTTGCCGACCGCAAGGGAGCGCCAAATGAGCGTGCGAAGGCCTTGGCTGACGCGATCCGCACGGTACTGACTGATGCGATCAGGGCGGGGGGGTCGTCGCTACGCGATCACCGGCAGACCGATGGCGAACTTGGCTATTTCCAGCATTCGTTCCGCGTCTATGACCGCGAGGGCGCGCCATGCCCGACGCGCTCATGCACTGGCACGATCCGCCGCATCGTTCAGAATGGCCGGTCGACCTTCTATTGCCCGGTTTGTCAGAAATAGGCTCGCGGCCTTGAGTGGCCTTTAGCCAGAGCGCGTCAGGCCGCCCGCGGCCGGTCGCCACGACGCCGGTCGAGGGATGCGAGGGTCTGGTCG
>NZ_DATMRX010000374.1:0-6397 GCF_035565855.1 Pseudorhodoplanes sp. | reverse complement strand
GTGCAGACCGCGGTTGGCGGCGTGCTGTCGCCACCGCCCGGCGGCTTCCCGCGTCTGGGCACGCCGGTCAAGGAGGGGGAAGTCCTTGCCTATGTCACGCCGCCGATTGCGGCGATCGACGTCTCCGACATGCGCCAGAAGCAGGGGGAGCTCGATCAGCAGATCGCGATCGTACAGCGTCGGCTGGCGCGTCAGGAGTCATTGGTCGGCAGCGGTGCGGTGGCGCGCACGACCGTTGAAGACACGCGGCTGGAGCTGGCCGGCCTGAAGGATCGCCGCGCCGCGCTCGACACGATCCGCAACGATCCGGTGCCGCTGGTCGCGACGGTGAGCGGCATCATCGCGGACGGCACACCGATCACCGGTCAGATCGCTCAGAGCAATGCGGTGCTCTTCCATATCGTCACGCCGGAAAAGCTGTGGGTCGAAGCCTTGAGCTTCGACGCGGTGTCGGGCAACGCGCGCGCGTCCGCCAAGACCGGCAACGGCACGGCGCTCGCGTTGACCTTCCGCGGCTCGGGCCTCGCGGATCGCAGCCAGTCGATCCCGGTGCATTATTCCATCGATGGTCCTGCGAAGGGCCTTCGCGCGGGTCAGTTCGTCACGGTCTTCACCGAAACCGGCGAGCAACGTTCCGGCATCGCGGTGCCGCGCACGGCGGTGGTGCGCGCCGCGAACGGACAGGATTTTGTCTATGAACACACCAGTGCCGAGCGCTTCGAGCCGCGTGCAGTGCGGATCGAGCCGCTCGATGCGGAGCGCGCGCTGATCGCGGCCGGCGTCGAACCCGGAAAGCGCGTCGTCGTGCAGGGCGCCGAACTGCTCGATCACGTGCGGTGAGGGGGGAGCCAAGATGTTCACCTTCCTCGTCAGCCAGTCGGTTCGCAACCGCATGCTGATTCTGGCGCTGAGCGCCGCGCTGATGGTGTTCGGCGGCTACAGCATCACCAGGCTGCCGGTCGACGTCTTGCCCGACCTCAACAAGCAGGTCGTCACCATCATGACCGAGGCGGAAGGGCTTGCGCCGCCCGAGGTCGAGCTGTTGGTCACCTTCCCGATTGAAACGCAGATGAATGGCGTGCCCGGCGTTGCGCGCGTGCGCTCGGTGTCCGGCGTCGGATTGTCGTTCGTCTATGTCGAGTTCGACTGGTCCGCGGACGACATCTATCGCAACCGCCAGCTTGTGGCGGAGCGGCTCAATCTGATGCGCGACCAGCTCCCGGCCAATGTCACGCCGATGATGGGCCCGATCGGCTCGATCATGGGCCAGATCCTGATGGTCGCGGTGACCAGCGATCGGGCGACGCCGATGGAACTGCGCGAAGCGGCCGACTTCACCATCAGGCCGCGGCTGATGAGCATTCCCGGCGTCGCGCAGGTCATCCCGATCGGCGGCGAAGTGCGGCAATATCGCGTGTCGCCGCAGCCTCCGGCGCTGCGCGCGCTCGGCATCAATTACGAGCAGATCGAGAAGGCGCTGGCATCGTTTGGGACCAATGCCGGCGGCGGTTTCACCGATCTGAATTCCCGCGAATATCTGATCCGCAATATCGGCCGCACCACCAGCCTCGACGATCTGCGCAACATCGTGGTGGCAAAGATCGATAACCGGCCGGTCTATTTGCACCAGGTCGCCAATGTCGAATTCGCCGCGCGGACCAAGCGCGGCGATTCCGGCTTCATGGGCAAGCCCGCGGTGATCGTCGCCGTCGAAAAGCAGCCGAATGTCGACACCATCTCGCTGACGCGCAAGGTCGAGGACGCGCTGACCGAGCTGAACAAGACCCTGCCGAACAATATCAAGGCGGATCAGCTCGTGTTCCGGCAGGCGAATTTCATCGAGACATCGATCAGGAATGTGCAGACCGTCCTGCTCGAGGCCTTCGTCGTCGTCGCCATCGTGCTCTATCTGTTTCTGCTGAACTGGCGCACCACGGCGATTTCGCTGACGGCGATTCCGGCGTCGATCCTGATCACCGCGGTCGTGTTCCATTTCGCCGGTCTGTCGATCAACACCATGACGCTCGGCGGGATCGCAATCGCGATCGGCGAGCTCGTGGACGACGCGGTGGTCGGCGTCGAGAATATCTTCCGGCGGCTGCGCGAGAACCGCGCACTCGGCAATCCGCGCTCGGCATTCGACATCGTGGTCAGCGCCTCGCAGGAGGTGCGCTCGGGCATTGTCTACGCGACGATGATCATCGTTCTGGTCTTTGTGCCGCTGTTCGCGCTCGGCGGCATCGAGGGCCGGTTGTTCGCGCCGCTCGGCATCGCCTACATCGTCGCGATCCTCGCAAGTCTCGTGGTGTCCATCACGCTGACCCCGGTCATGGCCTATTACATGCTGCCGGGCGCGAAGAGCCTCGACGAGCGCGAAGGCTTTCTGGTCCGCGTGCTCAAGCGCTGGTACGCGGCGGCACTGGCGCGCGCCTATGACAATGCGAGGCTGGTGCTCGGCGTGACGATCATCCTCGTGATCGGCGCGGCTGCCGCGGCCTTCACATTGCCGCGATCGTTCCTGCCGCCTTTCAACGAAGGAACGTTCAATATTCTCGTCCAGTTCAATCCGGGCGTGTCGCTCGCCGAATCCAATCGCGTCGGCACGATTGCCGAGAAGCTCATCCTGCAGGTGCCGGAGGTGAAGACCGTCGGCCGCCGCACCGGCCGCGCCGAACTCGACGAGCATGCCGAAGGCGTTCACGTCAACGAAATGGAAGTCGACCTGAAGCCGTCGGCACGTCCGAAGGCGGAGATCGTCGCCGATATCCGGTCCCGGCTCTCGGTGCTGCCCCTGTCGATCAATGTCGGCCAGCCGATCGCGCACCGGCTGGATCACATGCTGACCGGCATCCGCTCCGAAATCGCGCTGAAGATCTTCGGCAACGACCTCGACACCATGCGCAGCAAGGCGGAGGAGTTGCGGGCAAAGCTTGCTGCAATTCCCGGACTGGCCGATGTGCAGGTCGAGAAGCAGGTGCTGATCCCGCAGCTCGAAATCCGCGTCGATTACCGGCGCGCCGCCTTGTACGGCGTGCAGCCTGCCGCGGTCGTCGAACAGCTCAGCCGTCTGTCGAACGGGCGTGTGGTCTCACGCGTCATCGATGGCTACCGCCGGTTCGACGTTGTGATGCGCCTGCCGGAGAGCATGCGCACGACGCAAGGGCTCGGCGATCTTCTGATCGAAACGCCGGCCGGATGGATTCCGGCGCGACAGGTCGCCGAGATCAAGGAAACGGTCGGGCCGAACCAGATCCTGCGCGAGAACGGGCAGCGCCGGCTCGTCGTGCTCGCCAATTCGGACGGCAAGGCAGATATGGCGAAACTGGTCGAGCAGATCCGCGGCGTGATTGCGAGCAGCACGATGCCGGAGGAGACATTCGTCAGCCTCGAAGGCACCTTCCAGGCGCAGGAGCAGGCTGCGCGCACCATCGGCCTGTTGTCGATCGTGTCGCTGCTTCTGATCTTCGCGATCCTCTACAGCCGGTACAGATCGGCCGTCCTGTCGCTGATTATCATCGGCAGCGTGCCGCTGGCGCTGGTCGGATCGGTCGCGGCCCTGTGGCTGGTCGGTCAGCCGCTGTCGGTGGCGAGCATGGTCGGCTTCATCACGCTGACCGGCATTGCCTCGCGCAACGGTATTCTGAAGATCAGCCACATCATCAATCTCCATCTGCACGACGGCATGCCATGGGACCGTGCGCTGATCACGCGCGGCTGTCTCGAACGTATGACGCCGGTGCTGATGACGGCGCTGTCCGCCGGCGTGGCTTTGGTCCCGCTGCTGATCGATCCGGCAAGTCCGGGCAAGGAGATCCTGCATCCCGTCGCGGTGACCATCTTCGGCGGGCTGATCAGCGCGACCCTGCTCGATGCGTTCGTGACGCCCCTCCTGGTCCTCGCCTTCGGCCGCAGGTCCATCGAGTCGCTGAAGCTTTCGACAACAACCTTGTCCCGCATGCCCGCCGGCACGCACCCGGCATCACCGTCCTATTAGGCCCAAGGAGAGACACATGAAGCTGAAGACGCTCGCACTGATCGCAGCCCTGTCGGCCGCCACTCCCGCACTCGCACACGATGCCAAGAGCCTGCATGGCGGGCGCATCGTTTTTGCCGGGCATATCCACGTTGAAATGGTCGCGACAGGAGACACGGTGCAGGTCTATCTGGTCGACCACCACAACAAGCAAATGGCGCCTGACGGCTACAAGGGACTGGCGATCCTCTCGGTGGACGGCAAGAGCCAGCGAATCGCATTGCAGGCGGACGGCGACAGGCTCGTTGGACGGGCGACGGGCGATTTGCCGGCCGCGCCGAAGGGCGTCGTGCAGATCACGCAGCCCGACGGCAAGACAGTGTCGGCGAAGTTCTGAGCGCTCCCAGGCGAGGCGGCGACGTGCGGCGGCCTCAAAGCTGCATCTGCTGGCGGGCGTCGGCGATGGTGATGGCCGGCAGCCGGATGACGCCCTGCTTGGTGGTGATGACGATCTGGCTTGCTGCGGTCAAGGTCTCAATGAACCGGTTGTAGCGCTGGACGAGGTTGCCCCATTTCTTCTTCCGCTCGGTCATGCCCATGTCGTTCTGCGTAAAATAGATGGCGGGCTTGCCGTCCTGATCTTCGGTGGTGAGATCGCCATCCATGCGCCAGCGCCTCACTCCGGTGTCGATCTGGACGCGGACCGCGCCCTTGGTCTGCGGTCCCTCCGGATAAGCGAACCAGATGCTGATGGTGCGGCCCGCGCGAACGAGGAACATCACCTTCCCGTTGCTGACGAACGTCAGATTGGCGGCGTCGGCGGCGTCCTTCTCGAAGCGCCAATGGCCCTGCAGCGGGACCGTGGACTGGTCCTGTGCGGAGGCCGCGGCCGGTATGAGGAACAACGAGACGGCGAGGAGGATCGAGGAGGCGAACCGCAGCATTCCTGGACGCTCTTTGAAACGACGAAGGTCACGCTGGCCTATCTCCGTCTCCCTCCCCCTGCAAGGGGGAGGGACGGGGAGGGGGTCTCGTTGGCGCGGACCCCCACCGCCCGCCTTAGGCGGTCGGCCTCCCCCTTTCAGGGGGAGGCAAGAGGGAACGGTTACAGCACAATGCTTGGATTGCGGATGCACTGATCGCAGTCGATCAGGTTGAGCTGGCGCGCCGCAATCATCCACTTGCCGTCCTGTTTGACATAGCGGTGACCGCACCAGGCATAGAGGCAGCGCGTCTCGAAGCCGCGGAATTCCGCGATCATCACATTGGAGCGCACCATGCGGACGTCCGCGCGGCCGGTGTCGAACACCTCGACATTGGTGACGAGCCGTACCGTCCGCGACTTCGGCTTCTGCGACCACGCATAGCCGGTGCGCAGACGGTAGACCCGGTCTTCCAGACGGCGTCGGTCGTCGAAGGTGATGGCGATTTCCTTGCGCGGATCGCCGCCGTTCGGCGTCGAGGGCAGCCAATAGACGCATTCCGGTGTGAACAGCGTCAGCCAGTCTTCCAGCCGGTCCTGATCGAGCAGCCGCGCCTCGTGCTCCAGCAGGGAGCGGAACAGGTCGCGCTCCGCGAGGTCCTGGATCACGAGGTCATCGCGCTGCCAGTTGGAGAAATCGGCGATGATCTCCTCGTACAGCGCGTCGGTGATGTAGAACGAGGTCTTGTGCGGATCGTGCTTGAGCGGCGCGTTCATGTTACGGCTCCCGCTTGATCTGGACATTCGGCTCGGTCTGCATCAGCCGTTTCCAGTACTGGATATATTCGCGCATGAACATTTCGTCGGTGGCCGGCGCTTTCAGCACGCCCTCGCCGAGATCGACGGTGCGGCCCGGAATGTCCATGCCGCGATGCATGTAGACCCATTCGTCCTCGAAGGCGGCGAGCCCGCGCTGGATCTCCTCGAAGTTTGCTAGGTCATCCACTTCGCCGAAATTCGGGAAGCCTTCCTGCGTGCGCATGCGTAGCGCGTTGATCAGCGGCAGCGCGTCGCCCCATACGCCCTCGTCATCGACGACCGCAGTGCCGTACCAGATCGCGTTGGTTTCGTTGACGCTGAGCGGCTCGAACACCTGCAGATGGTTTCCGAGGATCGACAGGTTCGGGAAGATGTTGATGTTGACCGGCTCGGAGGAGGCGAGGTCGAGCGCTTCCGGCGCGCGGTCGCCGAGCATGCGGCGCAGCTCCGCCTCGTAATGCTCCATGCCGGGATGCGGGCTTTCCACCGCCCACATCGCGCCCGGCTTGATCTCCATGTTCGGCCGCTTGTCCTTGTAGTGATGGCCGTGGCCGAAATACTTCATGTACATCGGCGCTTCGTCCGGGCGGCCCTTGTAATAGGACATGCCCTTGTCGCCTTCCGCGACCAGCCGGTTCTCCATGTCGAGCAGCGAGCGATGCGAGAACACGACGTGGTAGCCG
>NZ_DATMRX010000373.1:0-3971 GCF_035565855.1 Pseudorhodoplanes sp. | reverse complement strand
GATAAAAGAGAACGGTCAGGAACCAGCCACCGGTGAGGATCACGGTCGAAAGCTGGATTTCCATCAGCAGCATGATCGGCACCGCGGTCAGCGCGACAGCCGCCTTCCAGTCGTCGCGGAACACAAGGCCGAGCGCCGCGAACAACAGCGCGAGGACCAGACCGGAGATGACGAAACCCCAGCTGCCGAAATTCGCATAGTCGGTCATGAAGGACGCAGCCGTCATCGTTCCCGCGACGCCGAGCTTCGCCAAGTCGGGCCGCTCAAGCGCGTTGATCTCGGCCGGCACAAACCGAAACTCGCAGCCCTTGATTGCGGCAAGCCAGCGATAGCCGCACCCATATGTGAACGGAATTTTCGACGGGATGTGCCGGAACCAGGCCGTAATGACCTCCCCCGGAACATCGACGATGCGGCGCTTGATCGTATCGAAAGCGACATACAGGGGGGACGAGCGGTCGATGCGTATTCCGATCTTGGCGCGCTCCCCCTCAATTTCCGCGAGGCGCTTCAATGCTTCCGCATCCATCGTCCCCGGTTGGTTAGCCTTGTCGCTCAGCCGGGTCGACAGCGCAGGCTCCGGCAAATGCGCCGCGATGTTAACCCAGATCTGCGGTCGAACTTGAGGATTCTGAATCAAAGGCAAGATGAGCAGGCCCGCCATCAGTGCCAAAGCCATCAGCGCCGCGCGGCGGATATCGAATTCCAGCGCCGCGACAATAAAGGCCGGCGCGATCAGAAACACGATGAAGATCTTGTTCAGCGTGGCAATCGCATAAAACGTGCCGACCAGCAGCGTGATGAGGAATCCCGCAAGCGAGCGCGACACGAAATAGAACAACAGGAACGGCAGAACGCTCTTGATCAACATATTCGGTGCGTAGCGCCAGACCACCCCTGCATCGTCAAAGATGTTTTGCCGGATCAGCATGACCTTGAAGTAGTCCTGCTCGCGGAACGCATCGTAAACCGGCACCGAACCCAGATGCACGAAATGCCCGGCGGCAAGCGCAACCGCCAGAACAAGCAGAATCCAGGCGGCCGAGTCGCGCCATCCGGCGAAGCGCACCGCGCCGAGCAAAGGCTCTAACGGCAGCCACCGTACCGCCATGACCATGAATGGATAGCTCGCCAGCAAGACAACAAGAAAGAGCTCCAACTGGCCAAGATATCTGGTGCCGCTCACCAGGAAGACGCTGAAGACAAGCCAGCAGACGCTGAGAAGATAGAACGCGAAGGCCGCGTGGGGCCGAAGCGGCGCGGCGATGGTTGAGAGCGTTGGTTTCACGACCTGACCCGATCTAGATTCGCGCGACGGTGATGCCGCGCATCCGCTTCACCAGCGCCCAGACTCGATCCTTCAGACCGTACAGCCACTCCTCAGTCGGATAATCGCGGTAGCTGTGCGGCGGCTCGGCCATGATGCAGTCAAATTCGGCGTCGCTGACGCCGAGCTTCTTGGCGACGAAGGACTTGTCCTCGCCGATCTTGTCCGGATCGTTCGGCAGCGCCGACAGCGAGGCGAGCGCCTCCTCGCGCGTCAATTGCCCCGACACAATCAGGCTCGACAGGTGCGCGCGGCGCTTGTCGTAGCCGAACTTCGTCGGCAGGTAATATGTCTGGAAGAAGCGCGTGAAGATCGACTCATGGTGCTTGCCGCCGTAATCGCGCCAGCCAAGCGTATCGGCGATTTCGCGCTTCACATCGTCTTTCACATAAGGAAGGTAGTTGAGAATCCGGACCGTGCGGATGCCGCGTAGGATCGGATAGTAAAAATAGCGCTGGAAGAAGCCGAGCGTTGGATAGTTCCTCAGGGGAACATGGCCGAAACGCTTGTGGATGGCGCGCAGGTGCACCCGGTCCGCCGGACTGTAGCCCCAGGCTCTCGGCAGGATGAATTCGGTCGCGAAGTTGGTTCCGGTAATGACCGTCTTGATACCGTGCCGGGAGGCGACCCGATACAGCACCGCGAGGAAAGCGTGGTCGGTCGGCGTGTCACAATTGGCGACGCCCGAGCGCAGGAACGCAAGCTGAAGATCCCGCATTTCCTCCCAATCGACCACGAAGGTGACGTGATCGATGCCCAGCCGTTTGACGATGTTTTCGATGTTGCCGACCGCCAGCTCCGAATTCCAGCCACTGTCAAAGTGCACCGCGAGCGTGCGCAGGCCGTATTCCTTCACCTTGAGTGCGACATAGGTGCTGTCGACGCCGCCGCTCAGTCCGATGATGCAGTCATATTGCGCGCGGCGGCCGCGCCGCTTGATCCGCTCAACCAGTGCATCGAGATCCTTTTTCGCTTCGCCGGAGGCCGCGCGATCGACGATGGGCTTCGCCTGCAGGTCGTAGTTACGGCAATGGCTGCAAACGCCATCCGCGTCGAACGAGATATCCGGATCGCTGGTGTCCATCACGCAGCGCGTACAGATGCGGTAGGAAGCCGATGACATCGTGGAGGTCTGTGTGTTGTGAATGCCTAGAGAACGCGCAGCCCGAAGCGAAGGCCGATCGCCGAGAAACTGCCGGCAAGCACGAGACTGGCGAGGAAAGTGTGGATCGGCGTCAACACCATGCCGGCTCCGAAATGCCCGAGCAACATACCCGCCACAACGGCGGCCAGCATTGCAAGGAGCGTACAATACTTCCGCAAACCGAGGCCGGTCAGGACGAAAACAAGCGCCAGATAAGTGAGCTGATAGCCGGACAAGATCGCAGCAAACACAGTCAGCACAATATCGATGTCATAGCCGTAGAACAGCAGGGCCGTCACTGACACCACGACCATCGAGTCAAACACGAACTGGACGGCGAGCGACCAGTATTGCTTCGCGCGGATTTCGAAAATCCGCTCCGGCCAGCCGGTCAAAAGCGCGAGAGTCATCGGCGACGCTAACAGTGCAAACATATGGCCAGTTTCGCGCCAATTTTCACCGAGCATCTTGGGAAAGAGCGGGCTCGACCACAGCGCGGCCAGAAGGAAGAATGGCACGAGGCCGAACGCCAACGCACGCATCAGATTCCAGATCATGTCCTGGAATGGTGGTGTGTCGATCTTTTCAGCCGCCTCGCGGTAGAATACCTGGCTGATCGAAGCAGTGAGAAAGTTGGCCGGGAACGTTGCGGCGATGCGCGCGAGCGCAAAGTGCCCGGCCGAAGAGACAAGGCCGAAGGCGGTCAGCGCCAGCACGGGAAAGTCCCGCGACAGCACGCCGAGCAGACTGTAGGCGACATTGAAAACCGGGAATTGCCGGTAACGCGCTGCGAGATCCCGGAACGCTGTCCGGTCGAACCCCTCCACAAAGAAGGACCGTACCAGCGCGACCACACCAAGCGTGGCCGATGCCGAAATGTAACCGGCAAGCCGG
Organism: Pseudorhodoplanes sp.; assembly: GCF_035565855.1. Classification (GTDB taxonomy): domain Bacteria; phylum Pseudomonadota; class Alphaproteobacteria; order Rhizobiales; family Xanthobacteraceae; genus Pseudorhodoplanes. The sequence continues at coordinate 606 of NZ_DATMRX010000373.1, read as the reverse complement.
GACAGATAGAGTCCGCCCACCTTCATGGCGCCGAGGCCGAAACCGACCCCCAGAAGCGCGGCAATCGCCTGCTGCACGAGGTTGCCGCATACGATTCGTCCGTAACGATGCTCGCGATTGGCGACGTAAACGGCCGTGCTCTGGACCGCCACGCAGAACGCCAGGGGTGGAATGGCGAACAGCCACAGGCCGAGTGAACTCATCGTGCCGAAGGCGGGCACCAGATACCACGCACCCATCATCACCGCCATGACACCGACGGTCACCCAGAACGCGATTGCGATTGCGCCGAGCGCGATGGTGCGCGCATCCTCGTCGCGTTCCGGCAACAGGATTGCGAGCTCGTATCGAAGCGTAGCGGGGATCGCGAGAATGCCGGCAAGCGCCACCACTGTCGCAAAGACACCGAACACCGCCGGCTCATAAAGCCGCGTCAGCAAAGGTGCGCTGCCGAGCGCGATGATCTGGCTCAGCGCGGTGCCGACCATCATCAGCAGCGCGGCGCGCGAGAAGCGGGAAGTACCGATGCGAATCATTATGAAGACGCTGCGTGAGCCAGCGACTCGATGTCACCCGGCGCGGGATAGGAGATCAACACGGCACGAT
>NZ_DATMRX010000372.1:0-18766 GCF_035565855.1 Pseudorhodoplanes sp. | reverse complement strand
CAGGGTTGCAGCGCCGCGCTGCGAGCGGCGGTTTCGCGCGGCAAAGCCGGCTGTCACCAGCGTCGGATCGATGGCGGCCACCGCCACCGACGCGTCGACATGCCCCTTCTCGCCGCGCTCAATGCCGGTGCGGCCGTTCTTCTGGGCCGAGCGTGCCAGCAGCTTGTCAAACCATCCGTCGATCGCAGGGCCGGCGCGGACCACGACGCGCGCGCCTTTGAGCACCGAGGTTTCCTGCAGCCGCGGCTGGTAGCGCTCCGGGCGCTCGCCGGCCGGGACAAGGCTCGTCACGATGACACGTTCCGCACCCACCGCCTTGGCGAGAGCCCGCAGATCGCCTGTGGTGGTCACAATGCGCAGCCGTTCCTGCTGAGCCGGGGCTGTGGATACGAGGGCCGTGAGCGCCACGAAGGCCAGAATCAATCGTGTCATGTCGTTGTCCGTTTCGGCCCGGCATTATAGTTTGCCGGCCGCTGCTAATCCACGCCTTGCCGAAATTTCATCTTCCCACATCCGTCTCGGAGAATGCATGGTCCTTGCACCATTTCGCACCGCAGTCCTTGCTTTGGCTTTGCTGGCGTCAGCGTTCGGTTTGTCGCTGACCGGGCCTGCGGTGGCGCAAAAGCCATTTCCTTACGGTGCGGAATTGCGGCTCGACGCAAATCCGATGAAGGGATCGAAGCGGTTACCCTGGCTGCAATTTTCCGAGAACGGGTCGGTGGAGATCGATCTGTGGTGCGCGAGCGGTCAGGGCAACGCCGTGATCGTTGATCGCAGCATCACCATCGTACCCACCGGCCTTCGCAACAACCAATGCTCACAGCAGCAGCTCGAAGCCGACAAGGATCTTCTGACGAAGCTGATGCAGGTCACCGCCTGGCGCTGGGACGGATTCCTGCTGGTCCTCGAAGGGCCGGATATTCTGCGCTGGCGCCCGGCCTCCAATTAGCGTGATGCCAGCCGTGTCCGGTGATGCCGGACGCTACTTCGTCCAGTCCTCCTTGTCGGCGTCCCAGATCTGGCCCTTCAGTTCCGCGGCCAGCGCCGCCTGCAGCTTTTCGATGCCGGCGGGCTCGGCGGCGGCCTCGTCGCTCTGGCTTGAGGCGATTGTCAGACGCGGCCCGGATCCATCGTCCTGAAGCTCGCTCTCGGATTGGCCGATGCGGATCACCAGCGTGTCCTTCGCGCCCGGCTTCTCGCCACTGACCACGAAGGGGATGCCGATCACTTCGGTCAATCCGAGTGCCGGGATCGTGATGTCCGGCCGTTTGACGGTGATCGCAAGCTCGCCGGTCACGTCATCCCATTCCGTCGCGTCAGGCTTGGCCGAGAACACCTTGGCAGCGACAGCGGCGATGGCAGCGCCGAGCTTCTCGCGCTCGAGTTTCCCGGCGCTGTCGCGGAAAGCACCCGCCGGAATTCGCACGGCACGGGTGAGGTCGACGCCGCCGCTGGTCCATCCGGCCTTGGTCACGCCCGGAAGCGCCTTGGCCTTGCCGAGAACATCAAGCGCACGTTCCGGATCGACATCGATCTGCACGTCGACATGACCGCGCCGCAACGCTTCGCAACTCGGTGAGATGCTGTAGGCCTGAACTTTTACATTCTCGGGGCGCAAAGCCTTGAGAAAATCGATCAGCGCGGCGCGCGCTATGCGGATCGCAAGCGTGCCCGGCGTCACCTCGCGAAATTCCGCGGGATTGTCCACGATCGATTCTTCGACCGCGGTCTGCTCCTCGAATTCCTTGGCGCTCATGTCGGCGAGATCGTCCGAGGACGCGTTGAGAGTCTGATCGCCGAGCTTTACCGTGCCCTCGAGGGAAAAACTGTTGCCGGTCGCCGAGCGCTTGAGATCGACCGATACCGGCCGCTTGCCTTCCTGGGTTTGGCCCGAACCGACCAGCCGGTTGCCTTGCGGCTTCAGCGCGATGACGAAGCGGTCGCGCAACGGAGAGCCAGGCGAGATCGCGTGACACACGTCGAGCTCCGCCGAGACCACCTTGTTGCCTTGGCGCGTTTCTTTCAGGAAGGCATCGGTTTCGATGTCGCCGAGCAGTCCGTACACGCCATTGAAGTAGCGGACGTTGCTCTGTGCGGCCGCCGCAAATCCGCTGCACAACAGAAAGAGTGCTGCTACCGACAACACGCGCATCGTCAAGCCTCCGCCAATCCGTATGCGAACATGCTAGCACGCCGGCCGACACGGCACAGAAAAAAGGCGCGGCTTGCGCCGCGCCTTGATTCACGAAGACGTGGAAGCGGTGGATCAGAAGCCCATGCCGCCCATGCCGCCCATGCCGCCGCCACCCGGCATCGGAGGCGCCGGCTCTTTCGGAAGCTCGGCGACCATCGCCTCGGTGGTGATCAGGAGACCGGCGACCGACGCCGCATCCTGCAACGCCGTGCGCACCACCTTCACCGGATCGATGATGCCCTTCTCGACCAGATCGACATAATCCTCGTTCTGCGCATCGAAGCCGAAGGTCTCGACCTTGTTGTCCAGGATCTTGCCGACCACGATCGAGCCTTCGACGCCGGCATTCTCGGCGATCTGCCGGATCGGAGCCTCAAGCGCCTTCAGGACGATATTGATGCCGGCCTGAATGTCCGAATTCTCGTTGTTCAGACGGCCGATCGCCTTCTTGGCGCGCAGCAGCGCCGTTCCGCCGCCCGGCACGATGCCTTCCTCGACCGCGGCGCGGGTGGCGTTCAGCGCGTCCTCGACGCGATCCTTCTTCTCCTTCACCTCGATCTCGGTCGCACCGCCGACGCGGATGATCGCAACGCCGCCGGCGAGCTTCGCCAGCCGTTCCTGCAGCTTCTCCTTGTCGTAGTCGGAGGTGGTTTCCTCGATCTGTGCCTTGATCTGGGCGACGCGGGCCTCGATGTCGGCTTTCTTGCCGGCGCCTTTGACGATCGTGGTCTTTTCCTTCTCCATGATCACCTTCTTGGCGCGGCCGAGCATGTTCAGCGTGACATTCTCGAGCTTCATGCCGAGATCATCGGAGATCAGCTGCCCGCCGGTCAGGATCGCGATGTCCTCCAGCATGGCCTTGCGGCGATCGCCGAAGCCCGGCGCCTTCACCGCCGCCACCTTCAGGCCGCCGCGCAGGCGGTTCACGACCAGCGTCGCAAGCGCTTCGCCCTCGACGTCTTCCGCGATGATGACCAGCGGACGACCAGACTGCACCACCGCTTCCAGCAGCGGCAGCATGGCCTGCAGGCCGGACAGCTTCTTCTCGTGCAGGAGGATATAGGCGTCCTCGAGCTCGGCGATCATCTTGTCGGCGTTGGTGACGAAATAGGGCGACAGATAGCCGCGGTCGAACTGCATGCCTTCGACGATCTCTACTTCGGTATCGAGCGCCTTGGCTTCCTCGACGGTGATCACACCCTCGTTGCCGACCTTCTGCATCGCCTGCGCGATCATCTTGCCGATGGTGTTGTCGCCGTTGGCCGAAATGGTGCCGACCTGGGCAACCTCGGCGGACGAAGCCACCGGCTTCGCGCGCTTCTCGAGGTCCTTCACAACGGAGGCGACCGCGAGATCGACGCCGCGCTTGAGGTCCATCGGATTCATGCCGGCTGCGACGGACTTCGCGCCCTCGCGCACGATCGCCTGCGCCAGTACGGTGGCGGTGGTGGTGCCGTCGCCGGCGCGGTCGTTGGTCTTCGACGCGACCTCGCGCACCATCTGGGCGCCCATATTCTCGAACTTGTCTTCGAGCTCGATTTCCTTCGCGACCGTCACACCGTCCTTGGTGATGCGCGGGGCGCCGAACGACTTGTCGATTACGACGTTGCGGCCTTTCGGGCCGAGCGTGACCTTCACCGCGTTGGCGAGGATATCGACGCCGCGCAGCATGCGCTCGCGGGCATCACTGGAAAATCGTACGTCCTTGGCAGCCATTTAATTGCTCCGTTGTCTGCGGGCCTCATCCTCAGGAGCCCGCGCAGCGGGCGTCTCGAAGAGAGAGATGCGTGATCGTGGTCTCATCCTTCGAGGCGCGCCTTCGGCACTCCTCAGTACAAGGATCGCGGGGTGATCAGCCGACCACGCCCATGATGTCGGACTCCTTCATGATCAGGAGTTCTTCGCCGTCCAGCTTGACTTCGGTGCCGGACCACTTTCCGAACAGAACGCGGTCGCCGGCCTTCACGTCCAGCGGGACGAGCTTGCCGCTTTCGTCGCGTCCGCCGGGTCCGGTCGCGATGACTTCGCCTTCCTGCGGCTTCTCCTTGGCGGTGTCCGGGATGATGATGCCGCCTTTGGTCTTCTCGTCGGCTTGGATGCGGCGCACGACCACGCGGTCATGCAAGGGGCGGAATTTGGTCTTGGCCATGATTTCCTCGCGGGCTTGGGACTGCAGGCCTGAAAAAGTGCTTATGCTGCAGTTACTTGGCACTCCCTTGAAATGAGTGCCAGCGGCCAGCGTGATAGGAGGCGAACGCCCCCGGTGTCAAGCGCCATGGCACGGCCAGGGGTGCGTGATGGCCCTCAGGAAGGCCGTCATCCGGCGCTTTTCAATTAAGACCGGGTTTACGGAGCCGGGTCATCTTCGTATCAATCTTCCCGGATCGCGCTCTCCTCAATCGAACCAAGCAAAAGCTTGCGCCGGAGCGATCTTGACAGCAAAGTGACAGAGCGAGGGGCCGGGGACCTCTCGCGAACGAGGTCGAGCTATGTTTTTTGTACGGCTTCGCCTGCCGATCAAGTCGATCATGGGGTTCGCTGCTGCGCTCGCCGTGGCAGGTTGTGCGGGTTCCGGGAATACGCCCACCACAACGGCACCGGTTGCTGCGGAAATTCCGCCAGCCATCAAGTCTCAGGAAATCACCGGCCGATGGGGCCTGGCGGCTTTTCATAATCCGCAGGACCTGAAGCGCACGGAAGCCGCGGCGCGGAACGGCTGCCGGCAGCCTTACAATATCGGCATGGGGCCCAATGGCGGCGTCATCATGCACATGCCGGACAAGGCCCAGCCGGAGGAGCTGCGTCTGAAGGGCGGACCCGGCAACAAGACCTATATCGGGCCGGCCGGCGAGCCCGCCGGGGGGATGCAGGACCGCGAAATCACCTCGTTCGATGGCCGCACCATGACAGTCCGCTTCCTCGATCCTGAGGTGGCCGGTCGCTACGGCACCCAGGTCTTCGTCCGCTGCGCGCCGCGCGCCTGATTTCGGCCGATCGTCCAGACACCCTCTGACGGCCGACAACGGCCGCGCGCGTTTCTGCGCGCCCCGGAGCGGCGCTGCAATGCGCCGCCAGCAGTCCGCATCGCGAAAGCGATGTGCTAGCGTGCCGGGGTCCTGCCGGCGCCAACATGTCCCGAATTCGCGAATTTCTGTTAGGTCCGTGGCGCGCCGTCCTGGTGCTCGGCGTCACGCAAATCCTGGCCTGGGGCATTCTGTTCTATCCACCGGTTCTGATGATGCCGCTGATAGCGGCCGATCGCGGCTGGTCGCTGTCATTCGCAATGGCAGGGTTTTCGCTGGGGCTGGTCGTGGCCGGCTCGACGGCGCCGACCATAGGCGGCTGGATCGATCGTTTCGGCGGCCATGTGGTGATGGCGGCCGGATCTCTGGTCGGAGCCTGCGGCGTGGCGCTGCTGGCCGTTGCCGCGCATCCGGCCGCCTATCTCGCGGTCTGGGTGATCCTCGGCGTTGCGATCGCGGCCAACCTCTACGATCCGGCCTTCGCGACGCTTGGCCGGATCTTCGGTGTGAACGCGCGCCGTCCGATCACCTATCTGACGCTCGCCGGAGGCTTTGCCTCGACGGTGAGCTGGCCGGCGACACAGCTTTCGCTCACCTACACCGACTGGCGCGGGACTTATCTGCTGTTCGCCGCGGTGCTGGCCTTTGTGTCAGCGCCGCTCCATGCCTTCGCGCTGCCGCGTACGCGCGCTGCGCCGCCTCCTGCGCCTGAGGGCAACGCGACAGCATCGCCTGTTTATATGCCGGCGAGCGGGCTGACATTCCTCCTCGTCGCCGGAGCCTTCGCGGCTTACGCCTTCGTACCGTCAGGTCTTGCGGCGCATCTGATCGCCATGTTCGGCCGAGCCGGAATCGATCCGGCGACCGCAGTTACAATCGGCGCGCTGTTCGGCCCCTCCCAGGTCGCCGCGCGGATCTGCGAACTGGCCTTTGGCGGACGCGCCCATCCGCTCAACCTCGCCCGCTTTGCCGTGGCATTGGTGCTGGCCGGTTTTGCGCTGATCATTGCCTTCGGATTCACGCTCCCGGCTGCAATCGCCTTCGCAATCATGTTCGGCGCGGCCAATGGTCTCCTGACGATCGCCCGGGGCGCGGTGCCGCTCGCGCTGTTCGGTCCAACCGGATACGGGCGCGTCCTGGGCCGCATCGCCAAGCCGTTCCAGCTGATGCAGGCCGTAGCGCCGGTCGCGCTTGCCTTTGTCGTCGAGCGGAACGGCGATGGGACCGCGATTGTCGTCACTGCGGCCTTCTGCGTGGTGTCGCTGATATGCCTCTTCGCGATCCGGCGGCGTAAGGCCTGATCGCTAGCGAATGTCGTCCGGGACGGCGTTCAGAGCATAGAAGGCCACCTGCTCCATGCGTCCCTTGACCGGCGCCTGATGCAATGTGTGTGCTTCGAGATTGATACCCGCCGCGACGGCCGCAGCCTGCGACAGGATCAGCACGCAATCATAGTCCTTGGTCAGCCCCTCGAGCCGCGCGGTGGTGTTCACCGTGTCGCCGATCGCCGTGATGATCTGCGAACCGGGAGGACCCATCGCACCGACGATCGCTTCGCCGAAATGGATACCGACGCCGATCCGCAGCGGCTCCTTCAGATCGGCTTTCAGCTTGGCGTTGACCCTGCCGAGTCGCATCAGCACTTCGCGCGCGCCGCGCAGCGCCTGCATTGCGCTGGTCCGCGGATCTGCGGTGTCGAGGCCGTAGATCGCCATCAGCCCGTCGCCGGTGAAGTTGGAATAATGTCCCCCGGTCGCCGTCAGCGCCTTGCTCATCTCGTCAAAAAACTGGTTGAGGATGAACAGCACGTCGTAGGGCATGCGCGCTTCGCCGAGCGTCGTCGAACCACGCAGGTCTATGAACATCACCGTGACCTGACGCTCGCTGCCCTCACCGCCCGCCCGGATCAACCCGTAAGTCGCCGTGGCGTCGGCGGTCAGCAGGGGCAGCACGGCGATATCCTTCGTCGGGCGCAGCTGGCAGGCGAGGCGGACACCCTTATGAGCGCCGATCCGGGACAGGGCGGCCGCTTCGAGCCCGGCCGGATCGGGCAAGGCGTCCGCTCCGTCGGTGACGCGGATGCGGCACGTCGTGCAACGCGCGCGGCCTCCGCAAACCGCCGCATGCGAGATGCCATTGGCGCGCAGCGTTTCCAGTACCGTCGCTCCCGGCAGGATCGGCATCCTGCGTCCGCTGGCATGCGTGAGCCGGGGCGCGCGATGAACGGTACGCACGAGGTGACGGATTGCGCGCGCGAGAAACGGCAGCAGAAGCAGCCCGGCATAAGCGATGAAGGCGATCCGGATGTCGTGCCAGACACGGGCGATGATGTCCGGCGTGACTTTGGCCTCCTTGATCAGCTCGCGCAGGAAATCAGGATCTTCGGCCTCCCGTACGATCTGGTTTCCACCCGAAATGTAACCGGCAATCGCCAGCGTCGGGATCAGGATCGCAACAAGTCCGAGGGCGGGCTGCCATCTGGCGTACCAGCGCTTGGTGCGCAGCCAGAAATGCAGGCCGATGCAGGCATGGATCCAGACCGTCAGAATGGCGACGATATGAAGGTAAACGAATGACGGCGCGCCGAAGAGAAGGGGCGGACCGAGCCAATGGGACGCCAGCACGGAAGCATAGCTGCTTTCGGTGCCGTAGAGGTCGTCCGCAACCATCGTGCCGGTGACGTGGATGATGATCAGCGGCGGGATCAGGAGACCCAGCGCAATCTGTGCCACCTCCCAGGCCGGCATCCGCAAGTAGCGGCGGATGTAGATCGACCACAGCGCATTCAGCACATGGACGGTGAAAGCAGCGATCAGCAAAAGCACGCCGGGACCGGTCAGCCAGAACCACATCAGCACATCGAACGTCCGCTGAGCGGCCGGCACCGATCCGATCAGGGCAATATGGCTTCCGAAATGGCAAACCACGAAGGCGAACAGCACGAGGCCGCTGGTCAGCCGGGCATAGGACCGGATCATGCGCGCGACCGCGCTCAGCCGGGTGGTGCGGACCGGCTTCGGCGCATCGAACGTAGCGGGCGACAGGGCGGTCATGGCGTGAGAAGCGTCCCGGCAATGGGCCTCTTATACCACGAGGCAAACGCCTGCCTGCGCGCTCAATCGCTTCCGGAAAGGGTCACAAATGCGAGGGCGCCGCTCAGTGAAACAGCTTGTCGATATCGTCCTGAGACGAATGCCCCTCATCGCCGTCAAGCTTGGGGCCATTGATCAGGCCATCCAGATGGCCGGCCGCCGATTGCGCAGCCTCGACATTGAAGCGATCGATCACGCTCCAGATTTCCATCATGCGGGCGAGATGCTCCTCGACCATCTTGACCGTGCCCGCCACCTTGGAGAGGCGCTGACCGGTCAGGTCATGGAAATTGCAGGCCTCAAAAATTGCGGTGACGCGATCCTGGATATCCTGCGCGAGTTGTTGCTCATGACCGGCCTTGAGCGAGGCGATCAACGTCTGCGCCAGCTGGTCGATCTCTTCGGCGGATTTGAGGATGCGATCGGTCGCCTGCGCGGTATCGGCGGACACCGCTTCCAGCTCCCTGGTGATGCGGACAACGCGTGACGCATCGAAGCCCTGATCCTGCAGCGACACGATCTCGGAACGCGTCTGCTTGATCGCATCGCCGATCACGTCGAGTTCGATCTTGAGCTTGCGCATTTCGCGCGATGCATTGTCGTTCGGCGCTGGCCGCTGACCGCCTTGCAGATGCTGCTGAATGAGAGAGCGAAGGGCGCGCAGCTCGTCGATGATTTCGGGTGGGCAGCCCGCCTGATCCGCAGCGAGCGCATCGTGCGCCTCGCCGTCGGCGAGCAATGTTTCCTCGACCCTGAAAATCTTGCGCTGCACGGGCATTCTGGTCCCCTGGGGAAACGACTTAGCGCGCGCCCACTTAACGCCCGGTTCATCGGCTGTGTCTGCACTGATATTGCCGGTCGAAGGGAAGCGTTAACCACGCCCCTTCACGCAAAATAAACGCTAACTGCAGGTAAAGAGCGCATCGACGTGGTTAGCAGGTCGTTGCCGCGCCGGTGTTTACCATTCGCATCGAATTTTCTCATGTAGTCGTCCGTGCGAACGGCGCGCGATGGTGATCGTCCGATCGCGCAGTAACCACCAAGTGCGAGTAGCGTCGATGAAGCGTTATGGTTTTGCGTTTGCCGCAGCCTTGTCCGGTCTTGCGGGCGCTGCGGTCCTCTCATCACCCGCCCACGCGCAAAACATGGGTGGCGGATTTATTGAATTTCTGTTCGGCGGCGGCCAGGCAGGTGCGCAGCCGCGATACCGGGAACAACAGGCGGATCCCAACGCGCAATCTGACTATGGGCGTGCGCCGGGCTATTACCAGCCGGGCCTGTATCAACATCCGAATGCGACCCCGCCGCTCGTTTACCGAGGGCCGGATCAGGGCATGTCCCGCGCCTTCGACCCACGTTTCGCCAAGCAGGTGGTCCCTTATTCCGGCAAGGAAAAGCCGGGCACGATCATCGTCGATACGCCGCAGCGTTTTCTCTATCTCGTTCAGAACGATGGCACCGCGTTGCGGTATGGCATCGGTGTTGGCCGGCCGGGATTCACCTGGGCCGGTGTGAAAACGGTGACACGCAAGGCGGAATGGCCCGACTGGGTGCCGCCGAAGGAAATGCTCGCCCGTCGCCCTGACCTGCCGCACTACATGGCCGGAGGGCCGGAAAATCCTCTCGGCGCCCGCGCGCTTTATCTCGGCTCCTCACTGTATCGCATTCATGGATCGAACGAGCCATGGACCATCGGACAGGCGGTGTCCTCCGGCTGCATCCGCATGCGCAACGAGGACGTCGTCGATCTCTACGAGCGCGTGAAGGTCGGAACCAGGGTCATCGTTATCTGATCGCGAATGCGGCGATCAGCGGGCCGGCCATCATCCTGCGTTCGAGGGACCCCAGCCTTCGGATCGCAGGGGCCGGCCCGAGGCCATAACAAGGCCCGCCACACGGCGGGCCTTTTCCATTCGCGGGCGACACTCTCGTCAGAGATCGTAGTCCAGATCCATGTCGAAGCTGCCGTCATCGTCGGGCAGCATGCCGGCTTCATCCATTCCGCCGTGACTGTCGTCGAACAGTCCCGCGTGGTCGCTATCGCCGCCCGGCCGGCCGATGCTGTCGAGCCCGGCTTGCTTCGCAAGGTCGCCGCCTCCGGCCGCATCCCCCCACGGATTGGCGCCTGTCGTATCCTTTCCCGACAGATCGCCGAGCCCATGCGCCTTGGCCTGATCGCCGCCGAACGCGCCTTTGAGCGAGTTCATCAACAACGAACCGCCGATCACGCCCGCCGCTGCCGCGGCCGCTGTTCCGAGGAACGAGCCGCCACCGCCACCACCGCGCTGTGGCTCGGCCTGCTGATACGGAGCGCCGCCCTGCGGCTGATATTGATCTCCGGCGCGCGGGAAGCCCGGCGGGACACCCATCGGACGCTCGCCGCCGGTCGGCGGGACGGATGAGCGCGTATTGCCGCCGCCGAAGATTGCGTCGCGCATGGAATCGAGAAAGCCTCCGCCCTGCTGCGGCTGAGGCTCGGCCTGTTGCTCGAGCTCGCGAATGCGTTCATTCGCCTGCCGCAGGGCTTCCTCCTGAAGCAGCGCAATCTGAACCAGCGCGTAGATCGCGTTGGGTGCGCGGCGCAAACCGGCGCGGATGGCTTCCTCGGCGTCGGGCTCGCGCGGATTGCGCTCGAGCGTCGCAAGCCGTTCGAAAAGATCTTCGACCAGTCTGCGTTCCTGCGGGGTCATCGTTCCTCCTCCAAGCCCGCATCTTACGGGCGCTCCAAATGTAGGAAGCCGCGCGGCCGCCCGGGAGATGTCACGATAACGTGACGCGGTGGGCCTGCAGGATGTCCGGGAAGGCGTCGGCGGCGAAATAGGCATATTCGCGTTCGCGCAGTTCCGTCAGCGGATCCAGCGCCTTCAGCTCATCGTCCACGAAGCCGGGATGACACATGATGACGCCGCGGTCGGGGAGGGCGTACAGAAACTTCGGAAACAGTGCGGCGAAATCGGGGTCCGAATTGAAATCATAGGAGCCCGCAAAGCCGGGATTGAACGCGATGCCGGCCTCAAGCGCGCGCTTGCGGGCGCCCTTGCTCATGACGTCAAGCAGCATGCCCTTGCGATCGCCGATCCGGGCCGCAAGCGGAGAAACCCGACCGCATTGCCGTATCCATGCATCCGGCAGCGTCTCCCGCATGACCGACAGGACGGCGTCGCGGACCTGCGGAAACACCTGCACATGCTGGTGGCCATCCACATAATCCGGAAGAAATCCGAACAGCGTAGAGAATGCGGCAATCTGCGCGCGCAGTTCGTGCGCGATGCGGTCACGGTGCAGCCGGCCGACCAATGCGCTGCCGAGTGTGGTCGGCAGCGACAGGAAGGCGCTGTCCTGCAGCGGAGTATAAGCCTCGCTCGAAGGGCGGAACGGCGCCGTCAGCGTGAAATGGAGGCCGATCTGAAGACTGGGCCTGTCGCGCTTCAGGCTGGCCAGCGCGGTCGCCTCAGATACCGTGAGCGATGGCGCGACAACCATGGCCGAAGCCGCATTGAGACGACCGCGCGCCACAAGGTCTCGGATCGCTGCGTTGACACCCGGAGACATTCCATAGTCGTCCGCGCAGAGGACGATGCGCCGCAAGTCACTCATCGTTCAGGCTGCTGCGTTCGTCTTGCGATTGTCGAGCGTCGCCGCATCCTCGGACGCGCTCCGCGTCTGATGTTCGGCGACGAAATAGATCGGCCGGGCTTTCTGTTCCGACAGTATCTTGCCGATATACTCACCCAGAACGCCGATCATGATCAGTTGCACGCCGCCGAGCACCATGAGACCGACAACGAGCGAGGGATAGCCGGGCACCGATTTGCCGTAGATCAGCGTCTCGTAAAGGATCGCCATGCCGAATATCAGCGCGCCGGTCGCAAGCAGAAGCCCGAGCAGGCTTGCGACGCGCAGCGGCGCGACCGAGAACGACGTCAGCCCCTCGATCGACAGACCGATCAACGAGCCGAAATTCCAGCTCGTGCGCCCATGGCTGCGCTCCGCCGGTTCGTAATCGACGCGCAATTGCCGAAAGCCGATCCAGCTTGCCAGGCCCTTGAAGAACCGGTTGCGCTCCGGCAATCGCTTGAGCGCATCGGCGGCCCGCGGCGAAAGCAGACGGAAGTCGCCGGCATCTTCGGGAATCTTGTGACGCGAACGGAAGTTGATCAGCGCGTAAAAGATCTTCACGCCGGTGCGCCGCAGAAACGATTCCTGATCGCGATGCGCCTTGGCTGTATAGATGACGTCATAGCCGTCATCGAGCCAGTGTCCGACCAAACGCTCGATCAGGAGCGGGGGGTGCTGGCCATCGCCGTCCATGAACAACAACGCGTCGTGACGCGCATGTTGCATTCCGGCGGTCAGCGCGGCTTCCTTGCCGAAATTGCGGGACAGCGACAATGTTTGCACATCGAGGCCGATCGCAGGCAGTGCGCTCGCGACCGCGTAGGTGTTGTCGCGCGAGCCGTCATCCACATAGACCACTTCGACTTTCAGGCCGCGCTTCTTGCGCAGGGCCTGAGCCACCTCGCACAGGCGCGCGTGAAAGGCCGGCAGGTTGTCGGCTTCATTAAAGCATGGCACCACGATCGAGAGGCGTGGTCCCGCCTCGCCGTGTCCGGCCGCTTCTTGATGATGAGCGTCTTGTTCTGATCTCATAGGCATGTCGCGCCATTCCGGCTTGCGCGGCTGGTCCCCAGCATATACTCGCAAGCGCGGAATCTTGCATGAGCTTTTGTTCAGAAAACGCCGATCTTTCAGAAAGTTAACGAAGGCGATGCGAGACAGGACAGATCATCAGGACCTGCCGAAAAGTCTGCCAGCGCGGATCGTGGCGGCTTTGCGGCGACAGGCGCTGATGCTGAAGGCGATGAGCTTTGCCTCGGTCGGCGCGGTCAATACCCTCGTCGATCTCGGAATTTTCCTTCTGGCCCTGAGATATCTGACCTCTTCGCTGGTGGTGGCCAATGTCTTGGCCTGGACTGTCGCGGTTGGCGGCTCCTATGTGATGAACACCTTCATCACCTTTGCCGCCGAGTCCGGACGGCGCATGACGCTTCGGGCCTACCTGACATTCGTGGCCTCACAAGTGCTCGGATTGATCGCAGCGACCACGACATTGGTGCTGGCGGCGATGATCCTGCCGGTGCTTTACGCAAAGCTGCTCGGCATCATCGCGAGCTTCATCGTCAATTTCTCGATTTCTCACCTGGTCGTCTTCCGGAAGGCAGGCGACCGGGACTAGCGCGTCTCGACAGCGCTTTCAGGTGTCGCCATTCGCGCGCGGCGGCTCGGCCGCGCGGTAATGCACTCTGTCAGAGTCCCGCTTTCAGCGTCTCGAACAGCGGGTTGTCCTGCGTGAAGACGTAGTGGATGTCGCTGACCGAAATCGCGCTTGCTCCGTTCTCTCTCAGGAAATCGGCGAGTGCGAAAACCTGCGCGGGCGGACAATGCAATGTCAGCATGCCGGACGAGGTCGGGCCGCCGAATGGCGATACCACCCCGAAGCGTTCGCGCGCCTGTTCCAGCAGCGCTTCGTCGCAGCCCTTGAAGCGCGTGCGCATTTCGCGGAACTCCTGCGCGCGCGCCTGGCTGGCCAGGCGGTCGAGGATCCGGCGCGTCGTATCCAGAGCCTCGGCATGCCAGTCCGCGCCGCGCGATGCGACCAGATTGGCCTGGGAGCGCAGCATGACGCCGTCGTCGATCACCTTGAGTGCATTGGCGGCAAGGGTGTTGCCGGTCGTGGTGATATCGACGATCAGTTCCGCAGTGCCCGCCGCCGGCGCACCTTCCGTTGCGCCGAGGCTCTCTACGATTCGATAGTCGGAGATGCCGTGCTGGCCGAAAAAGCTGCGGGTGAGGTTCACGTATTTGGTCGCAACCCGCATCTTGCGGTTATGCTTCAGCCGGAACGCGGTCGCTACATCGTCGAGATCGGCCATTGTGCGGACGTCGATCCAGGCCTGCGGCACGGCGACCACGACATTGGCGTGACCGAAGCCGAGACCGTCCAGCATGATGACCCGCGCGTCGGCATCGGGCATCATCTCACGCACGAGATCCTCGCCGGTGACACCGAGATGGACCGCGCCTTGCGCGAGCTGCGCGGTGATCTCCGACGCCGAGAGATAGGCGATCTCGACGCCGTCCATACCCTCGATCGCGCCGCGATAGTCGCGGGCGCCGCGGGGCTTGACGAGACGCAAGCCCGCACGGGCGAAGAAATTCTCCGCATTTTCCTGCAGCCGGCCCTTGGCCGGCACCGCGATGATCAGCGGCCCGCTCATGACGCGCCTCCTGCGAGCCGCTCGATCCACACCGAGAAGCCGACGGCGGGGATCGGCTCCGGCGCGCCGAGCCGGGTCAACAGATCATCATAGCGGCCGCCTGCGACCAGCGGTTCCTCGCCGGTGCCGTCGCGCAATTCGAAGACAAAGCCGGTGTAATAGTCCATGCCGCGCCCGAACGAGGACGAAAAGGTGATGCGCTTCAGATCGATGCCGCGCCTGGCGATCTCGGCATTGCGCGCATCGAACAGATCGAGCGTCGGGGTCAGCACGATGCCCGCATCGTGTGCGAGGCTGCGCATCGTCGCCGACGCTTCCAGCGGATCCGACGAGATCGAGAAAAAGCGCTCGATCAGCGAGCGTGTATAGGGCGGCAGCGTCGCCGATGCGTCGAGCGCGGATTGCTCGAGAAAGCGGTCGGCAATCTCACCGATCGAGCGGCCGCCGACGGCGGAAATGCCGGCGATCGAGAGCAGGTCGGTGATCAACGCATGCGCGGCCTTCGGATCGGAGCCGGTGAGCGCCGCCAGCACGCCCTGATAGTCCGGCCTGCCATTCGCGGTGGCGAGGCTCAGCCGGTCGAGATCCTGTGCGAGCGACGCCTTCCGGCTGAAATCCTTGATCAGCCGCTGCTTCCAGGCGGGCGCGAGATCGAGCGCCCTGACCATGGCGACGAACAGCCCGACATCGCCCATCCGGATGTCCGGCGTATCCATGCCGAAATGGGCCGTCGCTTCGAGCCCGAGCGCCAGCGTCTCGGCATC
This sequence comes from Pseudorhodoplanes sp., assembly GCF_035565855.1. Classification (GTDB taxonomy): domain Bacteria; phylum Pseudomonadota; class Alphaproteobacteria; order Rhizobiales; family Xanthobacteraceae; genus Pseudorhodoplanes. The sequence continues at coordinate 3,415 of NZ_DATMRX010000372.1, read as the reverse complement.
GGCGGCCGCCTTGTCCGAGCGGCCGAAGGATTCGATCCCCGCCTGCAGGAATTCGCCGGGCAGGGCGCCGCGGTCGCGGAAGACCGGTCCGAGATAGCAATAGCCGTGCGGCCGCCCCGCGACCTCTGACGTCAGGTAGTCGCGCGACACCGGGATGGTGAAGTCGGGCCGCAGGCACAGTTCTTCGCCGGAGCGGCCCGAGGTGAGAAACATGCGCGCGCGGATATCCTCGCCCGAGAGGTCCAGAAACGGCTCGGCGAGCTGAAGGATGCCCGGATGGGCCCGCGTATAGCCAGCCTTCTCGTAAGCCGAGACGAGGCTTTCGGCGGACGCGAGTGTCTGTGCCCGCGAGCCGGGCAGGGTGGGGGACGGCGATTGGGTCATGGCCGCGGGCCTTTAGCATGAAAGGTTTAGCGTTTCGACGCCGGTTCGCGATCCGGGACGCTTTCCTGGACGGCAGGACGCGACGCCATGAGCGTTACGGGATCGTGAACCCGGCGGGGGCCCCACGATGCGGGATGGTCACCAAAAATAAGGATTTTCTATCCATCTTTGGGACTCTTGGAGACCATCATGGGCGATAACCTGTCTCGAGCTACCGTCCAGGCCTTCTGCGAGGCGCTGGGCTCGCGCGACCCGGTGCGGCTTTCGCAACACCTGACCGACGACGTCGAATGGCACATGGTCGGCCCGGTGCATCTCCTGGTCTATTGCGGATACCGGCGCGGCAAGGCGGCCGTTGCGGACTGTATCGGGCGGCTCCTTCCCTCGATGTTTGCCGTCAGGCGCTACGAGCCGGAAGAGATCATCATCGACGGCGACACCGCCGCCATCCTCATCAACGTGACCGCGGTGCAGAAGACGACCGGCCGGACCCTGACCTATCAGACCGCGATGTTCGCGGTGTTTCAGGACGGCAAGGTGAAGTCGCTGAAAAGCGTGGCGGACACCTTCGACATGGCCGAGCAGGTGGTCGGTCATCGCATCGATGCCTATTGCACGCCCGAAGTCCCGATCGGGGATGTGATCGCATTATGAGTGGACCGGTCAGCCCCATCGCGCTTCCGAAATCGGCGGGGCGCGATCTGCCACCGTGGCTCGCGGATTTTTATCGCGGTTATGTCAATCGCGATCCGGCTCTGCTGGACGCCGTCATGCATGACGATGTGGTGTGGCGGCTGGCAGGACCCGGCGAGCAATTCGAGATGGAAACAGCGCATCGCGGCAAGGCGGCCGCGATCGAGCTCGTCACCCGGATCATTCCCTGCTTCTTCCACATCACGGGCTTTGAGTTCGAGCACCTCGTGGTGCAGGGAGATCTGGTCGCCACCTATGGCCACCTGCGCGCGCGCCAGCGCGATACCGGGCGGTCGCTCTGCTTCCGCAGCGCGCATTTCCTGCGCTTTCGCGATGGGCGACTGGTCAGCTTCCGCGGCATCGCCGATACGTTCGATATGGCCGAGCAGATGGTTGGCCACCCGATCGACGCCACCAAGCGAATCGAAACGGTCTCGATCGTGCCGGACGAGGATGCGCTGCTGACGTTGTAAGCCTGAGTCCCCCTCCGCGGGGACGGCCGCTTACGCGACGCGTGTCCGCACGCCGTGGCGCGCCAGAATCTCCTGAACCACTTTCACCAGCTGATCGCGCGGCACCTTGCGCTGCGCCTGGGCCTGCTTTTGCAGATATTCGTCCCGGCCCTTTTCCAGCTTGGACAGCTCGGCGCCGAGGACGAGGTCCTTCACCACCACCTGTTCGCCCGCCGCATCGTTCTTTTCGTCCGAGCCCTGAATCACGACGCAGGGCGCGTTGCGCTTGTCGGCATATTTCATTTGCGGATTGAACTTTCCAGAACCGAGATACATTTCGGCGCGGATGCCCGCTGCGCGAAGCTCCGCCACCATGCGCTGATAGTCTGCGATTCGGTCCTGGTCGAAAACCGTGACAACCACGGGGCCGAAACTTGGCTGTGCATCGGCTCTGTTCACAAGCGCGAGAGCCGCCGCAAGGCGCGACACACCAATGGAGAATCCGGTCGCCGGTACCGGTTCACCGCGGAAGCGCGAGACGAGACCGTCATAGCGCCCGCCGCCGCCGACCGAGCCGAAGCGCACCGGGCGCCCCTTCTCGTCTTTGGTTTCGATAAGAAGTTCAACTTCGTAGACCGGACCGGTGTAATATTCGAGGCCGCGCACGACGGAGGGGTCGATGCGGATGCGGTCGTCATCATAACCCGCAGCGCGCACCAGTTTTCCGATCTGGTCGAGTTCATCAAATCCGGCCTTGCCGGTCGCATTCAGCGAAGCCGATTGCGTGGTTGCAGCGTCCGCACGCAACAGCCCAAGCACAATCTCCGTCTGCTTTGCGTCTAGCCCGGCGCCCTTGGTGAAATCGCCGCTCTCGTCCTTGCGGCCTTCGCCGAGCAGCTTCTTCACTTCATCCAGCGAGAACTTGTCGGCCTTGTCGATCGCGCGCAACACGGTGAGCCGCTTTTCGCTGGCGATGTTCGCGGCATCCATCACCCCATCCAGCACCTTGCGGTTATTCACCTTCACCACATAGCTGCCGCGCGGGATGCCGAGCGCTTCCATCGTGTCCGCGGCCATCATGCAGATCTCGGCATCGGCGGCCATCGAGGCCGATCCCACCGTGTCCGCATCGAATTGCATGAATTGCCGGTAGCGGCCGGGCCCCGGCTTCTCGTTGCGGAACACCCAGCCCTCGCGATAGCTGCGATAGGGCTTGGGCAGCGCATCGAAATTCTCCGCGACATAGCGCGCGAGCGGCGCCGTCAGATCATAGCGCAGGCTCAGCCATTGCTCGTCGTCGTCCTGGAAGGAGAACACGCCCTCGTTCGGGCGGTCCTGATCGGGCAGGAACTTGCCGAGCGCGTCGGTATATTCGATCGCGGGCGTTTCCACCGGCTCGAAACCATAGAGTTCATAGACGGTGCGGATTTTCTCCAGCATCGCGCGTGTCGACACGATCTCGGACGGGGTCCGGTCGATGAGCCCGCGCGGCAGGCGCGCCTTGAGTTTGCTCGGTTTGTCGGTCATGTCGTCGATCAATCGTGAACAGGGCGGCTAGGTATCAGCGCCATCCCGCTTTGTCATTATCCGCGAAAGCGGATAATCCAGCGCCGAACACGCCTCTTCCGCCCGCCGAAGGGGCAGCAATCCGAGGCCATCATGAGCACCCAATCCGCCCGCAAACCTGTCGCCACTGCCGTTCCGAACGATCTCGAAGCGTTCTGGATGCCGTTCACCGCCAATCGGGCCTTCAAGGCGCGGCCGCGCATGGTCTCGCGCGCCAAGGACATGCATTACTTCACACCCGAGGGGAAATCGGTCATCGATGGCGCCGCCGGCCTGTGGTGCACCAATGTCGGCCACAACCGCGAACCGATCGTCGCAGC
>NZ_DATMRX010000371.1:0-1502 GCF_035565855.1 Pseudorhodoplanes sp. | reverse complement strand
GCTCGCGACGATCGATATCGAGAACTCGCCGCACCGGGACGTCTATCAGAGGCGCATCGAGGCGATGAAGGCTGGGGGCAAGGTGACGTTCAAGCTTGAGCCCGCGGCGGTCAGCAAGCGGCTGATCCATGCGGTCGAAAGCACGCGGCCACGGCGGCATTACTACGTGACGACGCCGACTTATCTCGCGGTCGCCATGCGGCGGGTGCTACCGCAATTCGGCATCGATTATTTTACGCGCAATTCCTGACGCTTGCCGGCCGGCTCGGTGTAGGGCGTGAGTTTATCGCGCCAAACGGTGAGCTTCTCATCGAGCGTCTTGGTGTAGAGCGGGCTCGACGATGGCAGTTCGATCATCGTGAAGTCATCCGCTGCGACGGTGCCGGGCTTCAACACGAAGCGGCGGAAGAGATCGCGGGCTTTTTGGCCGTTGAAGGCAATCGACCGGATTGCCGGATTTTCCGCGAAGTAGGCGCCGAAGGCGTTGGCGATTGGATTTCTGATCGCGGCGTCCGCGCTGCCGATGCGCTCGGCGCCTTCCAGCACATCCCACACGGCCCAGCGGTTGATCTCCAGAAGCGCCACGCGCTCCTCATAGGTGAGAGGAAGCGGCTTGCCGGAGAGCGCGGCCATGATCGGCCAGAAATGGTTGCGGGGATGCCCGTAGTATTGCTTGAGGCGAAGTGATTCTTCGCCTGGAAGCGTGCCGAGGATGAGCAGATGCGCGCCGGATGGTCCAATCGGCGGGAAACTGTATTTGATCACCGGCCTGCTTTCGGCGGGCAGCAGCACGTTGTTGTTCCGGGCGGCCATTAGCCTCTCATGCGCGATGGTAGGGGTGGCCGGAAAGGATGGTCGCCGCCCTGTAGAGCTGCTCAGCGAGAACGACGCGTGCAAGGCCGTGGGGAAGGGTAAGCGCGCCAAGCGATAATTTCATGGCCGCAGCGGCGAGCGCCGTATCGCCGTGACCGTCCGGGCCGCCGATGAGGAAATGGCAGGTTCTCGCGCCGCCGTCGCGGATCTTGAGCAGGAAATCGGCGAAGGCTTCGCTGGTGAGCGATCGGCCGAGCGGGTCGAGCGCGACGGCGACGTCGCCCGGTGCAATGTCTTTCAGGAGACGGGCGGCTTCATCGCGCTTGCGCTCGCCGGCGGCCGCCGCGCGGCTTTCGGGAAATTCCCGGATATCGAGGGGGCCAAGGCTCAGCGCTTTGCCGGCGCCACCGAAACGTTTGGCGTAGCGCTCGACAATGGCGCGTTCCTCGGCATCCTTCAGTTTCCCGACCGCGGAAATGGCGATGCGCATCAATCGTCCGTTAGCGCGGCCGAAGTTTCTCGGCCGCGTCCGCTTTCGGGTGGTCTACGCAATCCCGCAATCAGTGCTGCGAGGAGTCGCCGCGCGATGCGTCCGGCGGGATCTCCGCCTGCCACATCTTTTCGAGGTTGTAGAATTCGCGGACCTCGGGCCGGAAGACGTGAACGATCACGTCGCCGGTGTCGATCAG
>NZ_DATMRX010000370.1:0-33373 GCF_035565855.1 Pseudorhodoplanes sp. | reverse complement strand
AAGGCGCTGCCGGACTCGCGTGGCGAAGTCGCCTATGCAGCCGAATTCTTCCGCTGGTTCGCCGAGGAAGGTGTGCGCAATATCGGCCAGATGTCGCTGGCACCGGCCTCGGGCGCGCGCATCCTTGTGCAGCACAAGCCGGCCGGCATCGCCCTGCTGGTGACGCCGTGGAATTTCCCCGCCGCGATGGCGACCCGCAAGATCGGGCCTGCGCTTGCGGCCGGCTGTCCGGTAGTGCTCAAGCCCGCGTCCGACACGCCACTGACCATGCTCGCGCTGATGCCGATCCTGGAGGAGGCCGGTGTGCCGGCGGGCGTGGTCAACGTCATCCCGTCGCGGTCCTCCGGCAAGGTGGTGAGCGCGATGCTGCACGATCCGCGGGTGCGCGTCGTGTCTTTCACCGGCTCGACCGAAGTCGGCCGCGTGCTGCTGCGCGAAGCCGCCGACAACATCGTCAAGCCGGCGATGGAGCTTGGCGGGAATGCGCCATTCATCGTCTTCGAGGACGCCGACATCGATGCCGCGATCGAAGGCGCGATGATCGCGAAGATGCGCAACATGGGCGAGGCCTGCACTGCCGCGAACCGCTTCTATGTGCATGAAACGGTGCATGATGCATTCGCCGAGAAGCTCACGGCGAAAATGAAGTCGCTGAAGATGGGCAACGGCCTCGACGAGGGCGTCAATCTGGGACCGCTGGTCAACAAGGAAGGCCGCGACAAGGTGATCGAACTGGTCGAGGACGCGGTGTCGAAGGGCGCGAAGCTTCTGACCGGCGGCAAGACGCCGGACGGCCCGGGCTTCTTCTATCCGGCGACGGTTCTGACCAATGTGCCGGACTCGGCCAAGATGCTGAACGAGGAGATTTTCGGGCCGGTCGCGTCGATCCAGACCTTCAAGTCCGAGGACGAGGCGATCAAGCGCGCGAACGACACCGAATATGGGCTCGTCGCCTATCTCTACACGAAGGATATCGGCCGCGGCATGCGTGTCTCGGAGCAGCTCGATTTTGGCATGATCGGGTTGAACCGTGGCCTCGTCTCCGATCCGGCGGCGCCGTTCGGCGGCATGAAGCAGTCCGGAATCGGCCGCGAGGGCGCGCATGAGGGGCTGATGGAGTTTCTCGAGACGCAATATGTGTCGGTGAGCTGGTGAACCTTTTTCTGTCATCACCCGCGAAGGCGGGCGATGACGTACTCCGACGCGGTTCGGTGCTTGCTGGATGCCCCGCTTTCGCGAGGCATGACAAAGTGGACGCTTGAGGACGCAAATGGACGTGCTGATGCCGCAACTCGGCGAGACCGTCGCCGAAGGCAAGATCGTCAAATGGTTCAAGAATGCCGGCGACATCGTTGCGCCGGGCGACAACCTGTTCGAGATCGAGACCGACAAGACCTCGATGGAAGTGCCGGCGACCTTCGGCGGCACGCTGTCTGCGGTGAATGTCCAGGTCGGCGAAGTGGCGAAAGTCGGTGCTGTCGTCGCGGTGATCCTCGGCGAGGGTGAGACGGCAGCGCCGCAGACGCAAGTCTCGAAGCCTGTCCCGGCCTCTCCTCCGGTCGTCCCCGCGAAAGCGGTGACCCAGAGTCAGGACCTGGATGCCCGCCTCCGCGGGCATGAGCGGAGCACCGAACGCACGACGGCGCAAAGGCCGATCGTGATGGATCCCTTCCGGGAGGTCCGCACGCCCGAGCGCAATTTCGGTCCGGCAAAAATCGGCGGCGTCACGGTGACACCGCTGGCGCGCAGGCTCGCCGGCGAGAACGGCATCGACCTGACGCGGATCACCGGCTCGGGTCCGCGCGGACGCATCGTCGCCCGCGATGTCGAGGCAAAGATCACGAGGGCTGCTCCCGCGCGCTCTGCACTCGCAGCCGGGCCGTCCGCATCCGAGATTCTCGCGCTCTATCGCGATGTGCCGTTCGAGGAATTGCCGCTCGATGGCATGCGCGCCACCATTGCGGCGCGCCTCACGCAGGCCAAGCAGACCATCCCGCATTTCTATCTCACCGCGGACGTGACGCTCGACGCGCTGCTCATGGTGCGCGCGCAAGCCAATGAGGCGGCACCGCAGGGCGAGGCCGGCTACAAGCTCTCGGTCAATGACTTTGTCATCAAGGCGCTGGCTTTGGCCTTGAAGCGCGTGCCGGCGGCGAATGCGATCTACGCAGAGGACCGCATCCTGCGCTTCCAGCGTGTCGATATCGGCGTCGCTGTCGCTCTCGATGGCGGGCTGATGACCCCGGTGATCCGCGCGGCCGACACCAAGTCGCTGAGCGCGATCTCGAACGAGATGCGCGTGCTCGCCGAGCGCGCCCGCGACAAGAAACTCAAGCCCGAGGAATATCAGGGCGGCGTCAGCGCCGTCTCCAATCTCGGAATGTTTGGCGTGCGCGATTTTTCGGCCATCATCAACCCGCCGCAATCGACCATCCTCGCGGTCGGCGCCGCGCAGCGGCGTGCGGTCGAGACCGAAGATGGTGGCGTGCGTTTCGAAAGTCAGATGACGGTGACATTGTCCTGCGATCACCGGGTCATCGACGGCGCGCTGGGCGCCCAGCTTCTTGCCGCGGTGAAGGGCTATCTCGAGCAACCCGTGACCATGCTGGTGTGATCTCCGTGGAGCAGCTCGCCTTCCTCACCTTCGCGATGGTGCTGATGGTCGCGGTGATATCGCCGGGCCCCGCGATCGCGGCTCTTGTCTCGCGCATCATGGCGCGCGGCACCGACGGGATTGCCGCGTTCTGCGCTGGGCTCGTGCTGGGCGACCTGATCTGGCTGAGCTGCGCAATGTTCGGCCTCGCGGCGCTCGCCGCGCTGTTTCAGCCGGTTTTCCTGATCGTGAAGTATGTCGGAGCCGCCTATCTCCTGTTCCTCGCCTGGAAGCTGTGGCGGGACTCCGGCGCGCCGGTCAAGGCGGAGCCGCTGCGCGGACAGGGGCGGCAATTGTTCGGCGCGGCAATGCTGATCTCGCTCGGCAATCCGAAGATCATGCTGTTCTATCTCGCGCTGATGCCGACAGTGATCGACCTGACGCGGCTGACGATCATCGACATGGCGGAACTTGCCATCATCGTCGCGGTGGTCGTGAGCGCGGTGCTGGCCGGCTATGTCATCCTCGCCGCGCAGGCGCGGCGCATGTTCACCTCGCCGCGAGCCATCCAGTCGGTCAACCGGATCGCGGGTCTTGCGATGGCGGGGGCAGCCGCCGCGATCGTCGTTCGCAACTGAGACTCAGGGAAGTCGCAGCAGCACCGGAATCGCACCGATGTCCTGCAGGTACTCGAAAAGTTCGGCCACCGGGACCGCCAGCAGGAACACCAGCGCATCCGCAAAGGTCATGATCACGCGGGGCGGACGGATGGTAAGCGTCGGATCGTCGTGCCACAGTGACGGCTTGGGAAAGAACCGCGGCACGCGCGCGAGGTAGTTGCGATAGCTGTCACCGTAGCGCGCGGCCAGCACCTGCTCCTCCTGCAGGACCACCACGTAGAACACAATCCAGGCCAGGGCCGCGCAGATCAGGCCGAGTACCACGCTGCCCACCTGCATGCCGACGCCTGCGGCGCCAAGAAAGGAGAAGAAATAGAGCGGATTGCGCATGATCGAATAGGGGCCGGTCTGCACAAATTCCTCGATTTTCCGACCGCCGATATAGAGCGAGGACCATGTCCGTCCGAGGATGCAGGCCACGATAAGGACGATGCCGAGCCATTCGATCATTTCGTGGACGGTCCGGTCGCCGGGGTGAATTGACGTCGTGACCGCAAAAACAAAGATACCGACGGCGACGGCCGCATAGAGCACCAGCTTGCGGATCGCCTGAACGGTATGAATTTTCATGAATTGAAGGTTCGATTGGCCGATAGAGACGGCCGATTTGGCGGACGGACGACCGCTGGTATAGATGAATTGCGGCAGAAACCGGCCGCTTTCTTTTGATGTAGATCAATGCGGATGGAGAGACGGAATGGCGGCCGAAAAGCCTGAAGTATTGCTGATCGGACAGGCCAAGCCGGTCATTGTCGGCGGGGTTGAACCATTCGCGACGATGCACAAGCTTGTCGAAGCCAAGGATCAGGAGGCGTTTCTCAAGGAGGTCGCTCCCCGCATTCGGGGCATCGCCATCGCCTATACCGCAAACAAGATCGATGGCGCGTTCATGTCGCGCTTTCCCAGGCTCGAGATCGTGTCGAGCTTCGGTGTCGGCTATGACCATGTCGACGCCGATTGGGCGGGTCAGCACGGCGTGGTGGTGACCAACACGCCCGATGTGCTGAACGAGGAAGTCGCCGACACCGCGCTCGGCCTCCTGTTGTGCACGGTGCGGGAATTACCGCAGGCAGAGCGCTATCTGCGTGCCGGAAAATGGCTTCAGGGCGGCTACCGGCTGACGCCGGCGACGCTGCGCGATCGCACCGTCGGCATGGTTGGAATGGGACGCATCGGAAAGGCGATCGCGCGCCGCCTCGAAGCGTTCGGCGTGCCGGTGGTCTATCATTCGCGTAATCCGCAACCGGGCGTGACCTACAAATATTACCCGAAGCTTCTCGACATGGCGCGCGATGTCGACACGCTGATGGTCATTGTGCCGGGCGGCGCGTCCACGAAAAACATGATCAACGCCGAGGTGCTTCAGGCGCTCGGTCCGAACGGCATTCTGATCAACATGGCGCGTGGCTCGGTGGTGGACGAACAGGCGCTGATCGCCGCGTTGAAGAACCGCACCATCATGTCCGCCGGTCTTGATGTGTTCGTGAACGAGCCGCATGTCCCGCAGGAATTGATCGAGATGGAGCATATTGTGCTGTTTCCGCATCTCGGTTCGGCCTCGGTCGCGACCCGCAAGGCGATGGACCAGCTTGTCGTCGACAACCTCAAGTCCTGGTTTGCCGGCAAGGGTCCGCTAACCCCGGTCCCGCAAACGCCCTACCCGCCGAAGAAGCCGGCGTGATTTCGCCGCATCCGCTGTGGTAAAAGGCCGCGCGGCGCTTCTGGCGCCGTGTCAAAAGGCAACGGAACCAATGCGGCGCGCTCTTTTCATCGGCCTGATCCTGATCTGTGCCGCAAGCCAGGCAGCGGCGCAGACGCAAAGCGACGAGAAGCCGGAACCGGAACCGGCCAAACCCACGACTGTGAGCGGCGTGTGGGAATTGTCGAACTCGGACCGTGACCGTGTCTGCAATCTCACCTTCAAGGCCGAGCCGGCCCGCGCCGGCTCGCAGGTTGAGTTCGACCCCGGATGCGGTACGGCGATTCCGCCGTTGAAGGATGTCGAAGGCTGGACGATCGCCAACCAGACGCTGAAGCTCGTCGACGCCCGCGGCCGCACGGTGTTCGAATTCAGCGAAGTCGAAGTCGGCATGTTCGAGGGCGAGCGAAAGGGCGAGGGTCTTTATTTCCTGCAGACCGCCGCCTCGGCTGCGGTCTTCGCACCCAAACGGTCGGTCGACGAACTCGCCGGCGAATGGTCGATGATCCGGGCGGACAAGCCGGTCTGCGCGCTGAACTTCACCAACACGGCGACCAAGGGCTTCGACGAATATCGCCTGACGATCCGTCAGCCATGCGATCAGGCGATGTCGCGGCTCAACCCGAATGTCTGGCGGCTCGACAAGGGCGAACTCGTGCTCGCGTCGCCCAACGGCCAGAGCTGGCGCTTCGAAGAACGCGAGCCGAAAAAGTGGTGGCGCGTGCCCGAGGGCGGCGATCAGATCCTGCTGCAGAAGAAATAGCGCGCCCCGTAGGAGCAGCCGCTATCTCGCTGTCATCGCCCGCGAAAGCGGGCGATCCAGTAATCACAACTGCTCCAAGAGTTTACTGGATGCCCCGCTTTCACGGGGCATGACATGAAACGGGCGATGTGATTTCACCTCAACCGAAATTGCTCTAGATCAGCCGCAGCCCCTTCAGGCTCGCATGTCCGTCTCGGCCGACGATGATGTGATCGTGAACCGAGATGCCGAGCGGCTTCGCCACCTCCATGATCGACTGCGTCATCTGAATGTCGGCGCGTGACGGCGTCGGATCGCCCGACGGGTGATTGTGCACGAGAATGATCGCCGTCGCCGACAATTCGAGCGCGCGCTTGACCACTTCGCGCGGATAGACCGGCGTGTGGTCCACGGTCCCGGTCTGCTGCACTTCGTCGGCGATCAGCTGGTTTCTCTTGTCGAGAAACAGGATGCGGAATTGCTCCTTGTCGGCGAAGGCCATTGCGGTGCGGCAATAGTCGAGCACCGACGACCAGGATGACAGGACTGTCCGTGCCCGCACCTGGCCGCGCACGAGGCGGCTCGCGGCCGCCTGCACGATCTTGATCTCCGTGATCGCAGCGTCGCCGAGGCCCTTGACCTCTTTCAATCGCGTCTCGGGCGCCGCGATCACTTCGGCGAAAGACCCGAATTTCGTGATCAGCGTCTTGGCGAGCGGCTTCACATCGCGCTGCGGGATGGCGCGGAACAGGACGAGCTCGAGCAATTCGTAATCGGCCAACGCGTCGGGCCCGGCTTCGCGGAATCGCGCGCGCAGCCGCTCGCGATGGCCGTGATAATGTGGCGTTGCGTCTTCAAGACCCGCCACGGCCTTGGCATCGTCGGATTTTCCTGCCTGCGACATACCCCGCACCCCGCAGCAAGCATGACGCGATTGCGATCTTTTGCAATCTCAGAAATCGGTGGGGTGCGGCGTCGACGCGTTTCATCGCCGCCCGAAGTCGATTAAGCTCGGTGCAAGAGCCGTGGCCGAGCCGGACCATCGCGAAAACATGCGGAGGAAAGCCATGTGGAAATGCGCACTCGCTGCAGTAATGATGGTGGTCGCCGGCGCCGTGACAGCGCTGGCGCAAGCCCCTGCTGCGCAAGGCGGTTTGCCGCCGGGATCCGAGGCGCCATCCGGCAATTGGGTGATCGCCTATATCGAAGTCGCGCCGGGCTCCGAAGCCAAGGCGCTCGCTGCGTTGAAGGCGCTCAAGGCCGCCAGTGCAAAGGACAACGGCTATCTCTCGATGACGGTGCTCCAGCGCAATGGGCAGCCGAACCACTTCGTGGTCGTCGAGCACTGGAAGGACAACAAGATGCGTGAGGCGCATGCGGCGTCAGCGCATGTCAAGACGGCGCGCGAAGCGCTCCAGGCGATCGAGGCCGCGCCCTATGACGAACGCCCGCACCGCGAATTGACGACGGGGCAGAACAATCCCGGCGGTTCGATCTATGCGGTCACGCATGTCGACTTCATTCCGACCTTCCGCCAGAAGGGAGAGGAATTGCTACAGACCTTCGCCTTCGAAGGCCGCCGCAGTGACGGCAATGCGCGCTTCGACGTGTTGTCCCAGGCCAGCCGGCCGAACCACATGACGATTGTTGCGGTCTGGAACAATATCGAAGCGTGGAAACGCCACACGGCAGCGCAATCGACCAAGGACTTTCGTACCGAATTGCTGCCGAAGAGCGGCAGCCTGTATGACGAGCGGCTGTATCGCGTGGTGAATTAAAAGCGATTTCGGTTGAAGCGAAATCGCTTCGCCCATGTCTTGTCATGCCCCGCGAAAGCGGGGCATCCAGTGAGCTCTTGAAGCAATTGTGTTGACTGGATCGCCCGCTTTCGCGGGCGATGACAGCGAGAGAGCGGCTGCTTCTGTGAAAACTGAATGTTCTTCAGCGCGTGCCAATCCGGCGCAGGCGGTAGCTTGCACCGCCTGGCGTCCGGCCGAACTGCGCGACGTTATGCCTTCGCGGCGTAGGGCGGCTTGTCGAGCCCCTTGGGCGAGAGCGTGAAGATCTCCACGCCGGTATCGGTGACGCCAACGGTGTGTTCGAATTGGGCGGACAGCGACCGGTCCCGCGTGACCGCGGTCCATCCGTCGGACAGCACCTTCACATGCGGCCGGCCCAGATTGATCATGGGTTCGACGGTGAAGAACATGCCGGGCCGCAGCACGGTGCCTTCACCCGCACGCCCGACGTGAACGATGTTCGGCTCGTCATGGAACAGCCGCCCGAGCCCATGGCCGCAGAAATCCCGCACCACGCTCATGTGCTGGGCTTCGACAAAGGACTGGATCGCGGCGCCGATGTCGCCCGTCGTCGCGCCGGGCCGGATCACGGCGATGCCGCGCATCATCGCGTCGTATGTCACGTCGATCAGCCGTTCCGCCCGGCGCGGAATTTCGCCGACCGGATACATGCGGCTCGAGTCGCCGTGCCATCCATCGAGGATCAGCGTGACATCGATGTTGACGATGTCGCCTTCCTTCATCGGCTTGTCGCTTGGAATGCCGTGACAGACGACATGATTGATCGAGGTGCAGGTGGATTTGCGATAGCCACGATACATCAGCGTCGCAGGCAGCGCGCCGTGGTCCATGGCAAATTCATGCACGAGCCTGTCGATACGCTCGGTCGGTACGCCCGGGCGGACTTCCGGAACCAGCATGTCCAGGCATTCCGCGACCAGCTGGCCAGCCTTGCGCATGCCGGCGAAGGCTTCCGCCTTGTGTAATTTGATCTGTCCGGTCTTGCGCATCGGCGCAAGGGCGGCATCGACATAATTCATGAAGGTCCTCGGGGAGGGGAAGTCACCCGCAATGTATGCGATCAGGCCCTTGATGCAAGTTTGCCCACGGGCAAGTCCGGAGCCGGATGGCAGCCCCGCGTGGCCTTCATTGCTGCCCGGTGGCAGATCTCGCGGAGGGCTGCCAGTCCCTTCATTGAACGAAGTTTCCGTCCAGGTCGTCCTCAATATGGACGCGGATGATCTCGTCGAACGAGGATTCAGCGGTGAATCCGAGTTCACGGGCGCGGGTGCAGTCGAAACGGCTCGGCCACCCGGCGACAATCCGCATGATGAATTCGTCCGGGCGACGGTGGACCCGCGCCGCGACCCGGTCACCCGCAACGCGCCGGAGCGCCTCCAGCTGCTCGCCGACCGTGCAGCAGACCCCCGGCATGGTCATGTTGATGCGGGGTCCGATCTGCTCTGGGGTCAGCGATGCGGCATGAACCAGGAACCCGGCCGCGGCCCGCGGGGAGGCGTGCGTGTTCGTGATGTCGTCCGATACCGGCAGCGTCGCCTCGAGTCCGGCGAGAGGCTCCCGGATGATGCTCGAGTAGAACCCCGAGGCCGCGAGATTGGGTTTGCCCGGCCGGACCGTGATGCCGCATAGCCGCACACCCACGCCCTCCAGAAAACCTCTCCGGTTGTAGTCGGCGAGCAGCGTTTCGCAGATCACCTTGTGCGCACCGTAGCTTGTCAGCGGCGTCAGGATGAAGTCGTCCGGTATCGAATGCGGAAAGGGTGCGCCATAGACGGCGATCGATGAAGTGTAGATCACCTTGGGCTTGTAACCGTCGCCGATCTTGCGGATGGCCTCGAGGAGATTGCGGGTGCCGTCGAGATTGGCCCGATACCCGGCCTCGAAATCGGTCTCGGCGCCTCCGGACGGTATTGCGGCGAGGTGAAAGATGACGTCGGGCCGTCCCTTGACGAGACGTTCGGCGACACCGGGCGCTGCGAGATCGGACGTATCGAGGACCGGGTTCGTGGCGAGGCCGGCCGGCGCCTCCGGCGTCACGATGTCGGTCAGGGTCAGTGTTTCGATCGGCTTGCCGTTCAGGCCGCCATCACGCGCGAGCCGTGCGAGCAGCTTGCGGCCGATCATCCCGGCCGCGCCGGTTACAAGGACATGCATGGGAGAATTCCGTCAGTGACAATAGGAAACGCCATCGAGCACGGCGCAACTGCGTTTATGCGGCGCGTTCGGATCGTCGAGTGGCACCGATCCGCGTCCGGACGGCGAACCGACGAACACACCCGGACCGACGCGCACCGAATCCTTGTGACCGATGTGGACACTGGGATGCTGTGCGCTCGATGAACGTGTGCCATCGGGCCATATGATTGCATCGCCGGCGAAAATGCCGGTCCGGCCGTCGTCGCAGGTCACCGTGCTTCCATTGCGCTTGCAATTCGCAGCGAAAGCGAGGCCGGGCAATACGGCAAACAGCATCGCGAGCGGGATCACACGCATGAGCGCCTCCGAAAGGAAGCGAGGTTACAACGCCAGCCCGCCATCGACCAGATGCGGCTGGCCGGTGATATAGCTGGATTCATCAGAGGCGAGAAATACCGCAAGCGCAGCCACTTCCTGCGGCGTGCCGAGCCGGCCCATCGGCTGGCGATCGATGAAGTTCTGGCGCACGGCATCGAGCGGCTGGCCGGTCTTGGCGGCCAGCGTCTCGATCCGTCCTTCCAGGGACGGCGATTCAATCGTGCCGGGACAGATCGCATTGCAGCGGATGCCTTGCCGAATGAAATCTGCCGCCACCGCCTTTGTCAGGCCGATGACCGCCGCCTTGCTCCCACCATAGACGTAGCGGTTCGGCAAGCCGGCGATCGATGACGCTGCGGACGACATGTTGATGATGGAGCCGCGCTGTTTCTTCAGCATCGCCGGGAGGAAGGCGCGGATCATCCGATGCATGGACTTGACGTTGAGGTCGAAGGAGAAGTCCCAGTCCTCGTCCGTGCAATCGAGCGCAGTGCCGTGATGCACAAAGCCCGCGCAATTCACGAGGATATCCGCGCCGCCGAAATTCGCATCCACCTCGCGGGCCAGCGCGGCGATGGCGGGGCCGGAGAGCACGTCCAGCATCGTTTCGCGTGCCGCGCCGATGCCCGCCAGCTTGGCGGGGTCGATATCGGTCGCGATCACTTGCGCGCCTTCCGTAACGAACGCTTCGGCGATGGCGCGGCCGATGCCTTGCCCCGCTGCGGTGATCACGGCCACCTTGCCGCGCAGACGATCGGTCATGAATCCTTGCCTGGACGCGATGATGCAACTGCGAGTTTGGTTCGCTGCCGTCCATCGTTATCGAAATTTGGGGGTGCGAGCCACTTCTCAAACGCGACCTTGCGCGCGGGCCATTCGCGATCGAGCATCGCGTACCAGGCGGTATCTCGGTTCTCGCCCTTGACGATCATATGCTGGCGGAAAATGCCTTCGAAGGTGAAACCATAGCGCTCGGCGGCGCGGCGCGATGCCGTGTTGAGCGCGTTGCACTTCCATTCGTAGCGGCGGTAGCCGAGGGTCTCGAAGACATACCGCGCCAGCAGAAACTGCGCTTCGGTGCCGAGCCGGCTGCGCTGAAGTGCTGGGGCATAGACGATGTGTCCGACTTCGATCACGCCCATGTCGGGGCGGATCGCCATCAGCGTGGCAAGTCCGACAGCGCGGTCATCGGGTGTGACGATGGCATATACGTAAGGGTCTGCGAGCGCCGCACGGTCGACCAGCCAATGCCTGAACGCGTCTTCCGACTCGAACGGGCCATAGGCCATGTAGTCCCACAATGTCGGATCGGCTTTGAAAGCTTCCCACAGCGTCTCGCCGTGGCGCTCCGGATCGAGTCTCTCCACGCGGCCATAGCGGCCGCTCAGTACGACCGGGCCGGGCCTTGCTGCGCCGGAAAAATTGAGTGGATCAGGTCCGCTCACGCGGCCGGCCATTTGGCCCGGTCCTCACGGAACAGGGCATTGAGTTCCGCGGCGGGAGCAGCATCGGCGAAGCCATTGAAGCACCCGCCGTCCGACAATTGCCGCACCGCTCGGATGAAGCCGCCCCACGCCGCGCGCGCGAGCGCGCCGCCGACGCTGATGCGACGCGCGCCGAGTTTGGCAATGTCCTGCACGGAAAGGTCGCTCGGCCATCCGACGAGCACGTTGACCGGCTTCGGGGCGACCGCATTCACGACCTTCTCGATCTCCTCGCGGGTCCGGATGCCGGGCGCATAAAGACAATCGGCGCCCGCGTCGGCAAAAGCCCGCAGGCGGCGGATCGTCTCGTCCATGTCGGGGCGGCCGCGGATGAAGCCTTCGGTGCGCGCGGTCAGGAAAACATCCGCGCCTGACTTGTCGATGGCGGCGCGCGCGGCCTTGATGCGCGCCAGCGCGAGGTCGAAAGGATAGAGCGGATTGGCCTTGTCGCCGGTTGAATCCTCGATCGAGAGGCCGGCGACGCCGGTTGCGACGCAGAGCGTCACGCTCTCGGCGACGCCATCCGGATCGTCGGCGTAGCCGCCCTCGAAGTCAGCGTTGAGCGGTAGGTCGCACGCGCGGGTGAGCTCGGCGATATGGGCGAGCATCACGTCGCGCGGGACAGCGTTGTCCGCATAGCCCGCGGAGAAGGCATAGCCGAGACTTGTGGTGGCCAGCGCCTTGAAGCCGAGATGCTGCAGATAACGCGCGCTTCCGACATCCCACGGGTTAGGGATCACGAAACAGCCGCTTTGATGCAGATTGCGGAAGGTACGACGTTTCTCGGTGGGCGATGGCATGGGAAAACTCAAGGACAGAGGGACCGACGTTGGCAAGCTTTCTTATCCGCAAATCGATCCGGACGGTTATCCGGTGCGTGCATCGCTGGCATGTCATGCCGCAGCGCCGCTGCTGTCACTTGATATTTCGCAGTTGCGAGCGAAATTTTTGAGCGTTTGGATCACAGCGAAGGCAGGTACGTCGCAATCCGCGGAAACACGACAATCGCCACAACGACCGCGAACAGGATGATCCAGTAGGGGATCGAACCGCGGAAGATCTCCGACAGCGGCACATTGGGCTCCGGCACGGCCGCCTTCACCGTGAAGACGAGAATGCCGAAGGGAGGGGTCAGGAGGCCGGTCTCGATGGCCAGAATGCCGATGATTGCGAATGCCAAAGGATCGATGCCGAGCGTGACGGCGATCGGCGCGAAGATCGGCACGGTCAGCAGGATGATCGATATCGAGTCAATCAGACAGCCGAGCACGAACCAGATCGCCAGCATGACAATCAGAATGCCGGTCGGACCCAATCCGGTGCCAAGGAGAAAAGTCTTCGCCGTTTCGGTGAAGCCGGTCATCGAAAGCACACGCGAATAAAGCTGCGCGCAGAACAGGAGCAGCAGCAGCGGTCCGGACGTGCGCCCAACGTTGAGCACCACCTGCCAGACCTCGCGCCAGGTGATGCCCTTGATCAGCGCCAGGATCAGGGCGCCGACCGCGCCGACACCGGCGCCTTCGGTCGGCGTACAGAAGCCGAGCCAGATCGAGCCAAGCACGGCGGCGATCAGCGCGAGCACCAGAGCCGTGCTGAACAGGAGCTGTCCAATCGGCTGCTGGTCCGCGGCGTTGCCGATCGGTCCGGATACCGCGGCGCCAAGCGGCGCGGCGCGGATCGGCCGCTCGCCTGTTTCGCCCACCAGCGACGGCTTCAGCAGCGCCATGACGATCACGTAGGCGCAGAAGCCCCCGGCGAGGAGGATGCCCGGCAACACCCCGGCGAGGAACAGCTTGCCGATCGACAATTCGGTGAGAACGCCCCACACGATCATCAGCACCGAAGGCGGAATCAGCATTCCAAGGCATGCGCTGCCGGCGATGCAGCCGAGTGCGAATTCCCGGTTATAGCCGTAGCGGCGCATCTCCGGATAAGCGATGCGCGAGAAAGCCGCGGCCGCGGCGATGCTGACGCCGGTCACGAAGGCGAAGATCGCGTTGGCGATGATGGTTGCAACCGCGAGCCGCGCCGGCAGCCAGCGGCTGAGACGGTTCGCGAGCGTGTAGAGGTCGGTCGCGGCGCCGCATTTGGCGAGGAAGTCGCCCATCAGCATGAACAACGGAATGACAGCGAAGACGTAATCGCGCAGCGCTTCATAGGCGGTGTTGGCGACGAAGGTGCGAACGATCTCGATGTCGCTGGTCATCAGATAGATGCCGATGGCGGCGGTGACGCCGAGCGCGATCGCGATATGGACGCCGGCAAAGACCAGCGCCAGCAGCACCACGACGACCAGGATCATGTCGCTATGACCGAACATCGCGGGCTCCGGTCAATGCGGCGTGGAAACGGGGGGTGGCGCGTCGTCCGGGCGGATCAAGGCGAGCAAAGCCAGGAACGCCTGTCCGAGATAGATCGCGATCACCAGCGCCGAGCCGAGCATCACCACAAGCCGTGCAGGCCAGACCGGCACGCGCAACGCGCCTTCCCCTTCGAATTCGTTGCTGGTCCACGCATGCAGCGTCGGCTCGAAGCTGCCCCACACGATCAGGAGGAAAAAGCCGGCGCCGAGAAGCCCGGACAACAGGTCGGCAAAGGCGTAGCCGCGGCGGCCGAATAGCGAAGCGATCACATCGGTGCGCAGCATTCCTCCGCTCTGGATCGCATAGGCGGCCAGCAGGAAGCAGATGATGACGATCGACATCGAGACGATCTCCGGCGTGCCCTTGACCGGAGAGTTGAAGGCGCCGCGTCCGATGACGTCGGCGACGACGAGGAAGCTCAGCAGAAAGATGATAGCCGCGGCGATTGCGAGCAAGCTGTGCACCACGCGAGTGACCACGCCTTCAATCATTGCTCGCATCCGCTTGCGGTGAAGCTCCGGAAGGATGGGTCATGCCCGGCGAAAGCCGGGCATGATGGATCTGATCTCACTTGATGGAATAGCGCACCGGCCATTTGTGTCCGTGCTTCTCGGCCGCGGCGAGCGTCGCTTCCAGCACCTGGGTCGCAGGAAGGCCCTGCGCGTCCAGTTCCTTGGCTTTCTCCTTGGGCCACGCGGCGAGTGATTTCGCCCAGTCGGCCTGCACGCTGTCGGGCAGCTTGCGGACATTCGTGCCCTTGGCTTTCAGCTCGTCGAGCTGCTTGGGATAGTTCGCCTGGTTCACCGTGCCGGTCATCGCCTCGTATTCCTTGGCGACTTCGAGGATGATGTCCTGCACTTCTTTCGGCAGCTTGTCCCAACGCGCCTTGTTGATGGTCAGGCCGTGCCACGTGATCGCGCCGAAGCCGATCTCGGTGTAGAACTTGCCGACTTCATACAGCTTGAAATTCACCCAGCCCGACGGGAACATGATCCAGCCATTATAGACGCCGGTCTGCATCGCCGTGTAGGCCTCGGGCAGTGACGATTGCACGGGTGTCGCGCCGGCATATTCCAGCCACTTCAGATTAAGGCCGGCGCCGGCGAGTTTTTGCCCTTTCAGATCAGCGACGTTGTTCCATTCGAAATTGGTGCCGAGATTGTAGCCGTTGTCGGCGATCAGCGCGATCAGCTTCTGGCGATACTTGTCCTCGAACACCTTGGACATGAACGGCACCTGGTCATAGACCTCTCGCGCGATCTTCACGCTCGCGACCGGGTCCATGGTGCCGAACGGCAGCATCACCTGGAATGCATGCAGCGGGAGATTCGACGGTTCGAAACAGAAGCAATAGCCGCCGATGTCGATGATGCCGGACTGCACGCCTTCCAGCGTGTCCGCGACCTTTACCATTGCGCCGCCATAACCTTCGACGAATTCAACCTTGTACTTCGTCTTGGCCGCGACGCGCTTCGTCACTTCCGGCACGAAGAAATTCTGCATCAGGTTGACGTAGGTGTTGACCGGCGGATGGCCTGAGGCGATCCGCAACCGGATCGTCTCCTGAGCGGAGACCGGACCTGTCAGTGTCACAAGCGCGCCTAACGCAAGCGCACCGACGAGATGGCGCATGATCATGATGTCCTCCCGATACCGCGATTGGCAGCTATTATGTTTTTATGTCGCAAGCATCGGGCGGAGGCGGGGGCGAAGTCAAACGTTATCGCTGCCGGCTGTGCAGGCGGCGCCGGTTCCGGGCCTTTTTCGCAGCCTGAAAGCCAGCCTGTGTCGCACCGGCAGGCTGATCGATGTCAGCGCTCGCGAACCTCAATGGCTGTCGCGGGGAATGCTCTTTTGCGCGACACGACGATATTGGTCGGCGCCGCGAATGATCTGTCCGTCTGACATCTGCGTAACGGTCAGGCGATAGAGTTCCTGCCACGGCGTCTGGCTTGCGGGAATGGGAAGGCCCCCGGCTTCAGCAAGCGCCGATCGACGGCGCTCGATTTCCTCGGCCGGTACCAACATGTTCACGGTCCCTTCACGCAGATCGATCCTGATCCGGTCGCCGGTCGCCAGCAGCGCCAGACCGCCACCGGCCGCAGCTTCGGGCGAAGCATTGAGGATCGAGGGCGATGACGAGGTGCCGGACTGGCGCCCGTCGCCGATGCAGGGCAGCGACTCGATCCCGGCGACGAGGAGCGCCGCGGGCGGCTGCATGTTCACCACCTCCGCCGAACCGGGAAAGCCGATCGGCCCGACGCCGCGCATCACCAGAATGGTTCGCTCGTCGATGTTCAACGCAGGATCTTCAATCCGAGCGTGATAATCCTCCGGTCCCTCGAACACCACCGCGCGGCCTTCGAAAGCGTCCGGATCGTCCGGATTCGATAGATATCGGCTTCGGAAATCGTCCGAGATCACGCTCATCTTCATGATCGCGGAGTCGAACAGATTTCCTTTCAGGACGCGGAAGCCGGCATCCCGTATCAGCGGCTGGTGATAGGGGCGGATGACGTCGGCATCGAGCGACCTCGCGCGGCTGACATTTTCGCCGATCGATCGTCCGTTGATGGTGAGGGCGTCCGCGTGGATGCGGCCGGCCTCCATTAATTCATTCAGCACGGCCGGCAACCCGCCGGCGCGGTAATAGTCCTCGCCGAGATACTTGCCGGCCGGCTGCATGTCGAGAAGCAACGGGATGTGGAAGCCGATGCGCTCCCAATCGTCGATCGTGAGTTCGACACCGATGTGTCTCGCGATTGCGTTGATGTGAATCGGCGCGTTGGTCGATCCGCCGATTGCCGAACACGTCACGATCGCGTTTTCGAAAGCATGTCGCGTCAGGATGTCCGACGGCTTGAGGTCTTCGCGCACGATCTCAACCGCGCGGCGGCCGGTCTCGTAGGCGATCTGGGCACGTTCCCGGTAGGGTGCGGGGATCGCTGACGAACCGGGCAACGACATACCGAGCGCCTCCGCGAGCGCGTTCATGGTCGACGCCGTGCCCATCGTGTTGCAATGCCCGATCGACGGCGCTGACGACGCGATGATGCCGAGAAATTCGCGGTAATCGATTTCGCCTGCGGCAAGATCCTTGCGCGCCTGCCAGATCACGGTGCCCGAGCCAGAGCGTTGGCCCTTCCACCACCCGTTCAGCATCGGTCCGCCGGACAGAACGATCGCGGGAATATTGACGGTCGCGGCGGCCATCAAACCGGCCGGCATGGTCTTGTCGCAGCCCGCCGTCAGCACCACGCCGTCGAGCGGATAGCCGAAGAGCACTTCAACGAGACTGAGATAGGAGAGATTGCGATCCAGCGCGGTCGTCGGGCGCTTTCCGGTTTCCTGGATCGGATGACACGGGAATTCGAAGGCGATGCCGCCGGCATCGCGAATGCCCTCCCGCACGCGCTTGGCGAGGTCGAGATGATGTCGATTGCACGGCGCAAGGTCGCTGCCGGTCTGAGCGATCCCGATGATCGGCTTGCCTGAGGTGAGTTCCTCGAAGGTCAGCCCGTAATTGAGATAGCGCTCCAGGTAGACCGCTGTCATGCCTGGATTGTCCGGATTGTCGAACCAAAGCTGCGACCGCAGCCCGCGCTGCCTGTTTTCAGTCATTGCAACCCACCCGGACGATAACCCGAAACAACGGCTGCGACCTTGATCGGGTTCCGCTAGCCGTCCGCGGTTTCGGGCACCGGCGTGAACAGGAGTTTGTCGATGCGCTTTCCATCCATGTCGAGGACTTCGACGCGCCATCCGGGGATCTCGAACACCTCGCATTCCACCGGGATATGCGCCAGCCGTTCGAGCGCGAATCCGGCCGCGGTGTGAAACTCACCCTCCGCATCCGTGATTTTGAGGGTGTCGATCAGCTCGGATATCGGCACGCGGCCGTCGACGAGCCAGGAGCCGTCGGCGCGGCGCACGATGTTTTCCGACGGCTGCTCGTACTCTTCGCCAAGATCGCCCGCGATGCCTTCGAGGACGTCGTTCAGCGTCGCGATCCCAAGGAAGTCGCCATACTCATCCACCACCAAGGCGAGATGAACCGAGACCGACCGGAAGGTTTCCAAAAGACGCAGCACCGGCATCGTTTCGGGGACAAAGGCGGGCTCGATCAGCCGCTCCTCAATCTGGATTCCCCGGCCAGACATGAGGTCGCCGACCAGATCCTTCTTTTGCACGACGCCAAGCGGCCGTCCGAGATCGCCATCGCGCACGACCACGATGCGCGAATACGGGCAATCGGCGATTTCGCGCTCGAGCGCGCTCCTTTCGTCCGAAAGATCGATCCAGTAGACGTCGGGCCGCGGCACCATGATCGATGCGACCGACGAATCCGCGAGCGCCAGCACGCCGTGGATCATTTTCTGTTCGACTTCGTCGATGACGCCCGCCTCGGTGCCCTCGGCAATCGCGATCTTGACCTCTTCCTCCGTCACCGTTTCGTTGCGCTTGTCCGGCACGCGAAGCAGCTTGAGCAGCAACGCCGTCGAATTTTCCAGGAACCAGACGAGCGGGCGGGCGACGAGCACCAGCATCGCGAGCGGAGCGGCGACCACCGACGCGATGCGTTCCGGCTGCAGCAGCGCGATCCGCTTGGGCACCAGCTCTCCGACGACCACGGACAGGGCGGTGATCGCGATCACGACGGCGATGAAGGCAATTTCGTCGCCGCGCGGCGCGAACAGCGGATATTGGTTCAGGATCGCGCCGAGCCGGGCGCCGAGCGTCGCGCCGCCGAATGCGCCGGACATGATGCCGATCAGCGTGATGCCGACCTGTACGCCGGACAGGAACCGCCCCGGATTCTCGGCGAGCGCAAGCGCGCGCTGCGCTCCGCGGCTGCCGGCTTCCGCCATCTGCTGCAGGCGAATGCGCCGCGAGGACACAATCGCCAGCTCCGCCATCGCGAAGAACCCGTTCAGAAGGGTCAGCGCGACGACGATGGCGATTTCGAGCCAAACTGTCATAGCTTGCCGTATGTGGCATGCCGCGGCCGACGCGGCAATGTCTCTCGCCGCGCTCATTCTCTCCGTCGGCCGATCGCGCTTAGGGGAATGGTAACGTGTGGGGAGGATCAGAAGAGTTGACCCGGAGCCGGGGAGACCGGCCTAATAATCGGCAAAGGGGGCCCACCGATGCTTCGTACGATTGCTGCCTTTGACCGGATTGGCGAGGAGAATGCGTTCGCGGTGCTGGCGCGCGCCAATGCGCTGATCGCGCAGGGTCGCGATGTCATTAATCTGGGCATCGGCCAGCCGGATTTTCGCACCCCCGAATTCATCGTCGAAGCTGCGATCAAGGCGCTGCGCGACGGCCATCACGGCTATACCCCGGCGACCGGCATTCCGGCCTTGCGCGAGGCCGTGGCCGCCGACCTGCACAAACGATTCGCTGTCGAGGTGTCGCCCGACGAAGTGATGATCATGCCCGGCGGCAAGCCGACCATGTTCATGTCGATCCTGATGTTCGGCGAGCCCGGCGTGGACATTCTCTATCCGGATCCCGGCTTCCCGATCTATCGCTCGATGATCGAGTTCACCGGGGCAAATCCGGTCCCGGTCCCGATCCGGGAAGAGAATGGCTTTGCGTTCTCGGCGGAGGAGACGCTGAAGCTGCTCACCCCGAAATCGCGGTTGTTGATCGTGAATTCGCCCGCCAATCCCACCGGTGGCGTCACGCCGAAGTCGGAGGTCGACAAGCTGGTCGCCGGATTGCAAAGGTTTCCGGACGTCGCGGTGCTGTCCGACGAGATTTACGACCACATGGTCTATGACGGGGAGCGGCATGTCTGCCTGCTGGGCTACCCGGAGATCCGCGATCGGCTGATCCTGCTCAATGGCTGGTCGAAAACCTATGCGATGACCGGATGGCGGCTTGGCTACGCGATCTGGCCGGGAAAACTTTATGACTATGCCCGCAAGCTGGCGGTCAATCTGCATTCCTGCGTGAATGCTTCAGCGCAATATGCAGGTCTTGCCGCGCTGACCGGACCGCAGGACGAAGTGCGAAAAATGGTCGCGGAATTCGACCGTCGCCGCAAGGTGGTGGTCGAGGGGCTGAACCAGCTGCCCGGAATATCCTGCGCGACGCCGAAGGGCGCATTCTATGCCTTTCCCAACATCAAGCAGACGGGATGGAAGGCCAAGGCGCTGGCCTCGTCGCTCCTCGAGGAGGCCGGGGTCGCGATCATCGGCGGCCCGGATTTCGGCATTCTTGGCGAAGGCTATGTGCGGTTATCCTATGCCAATTCCACGGAGAACATCCTGAAGGCTTTGGCGCGGATGGGCGAATTCCTGTCAACGCGACGAGCCGCCTGAGCGCGTGCGAAAAGCAATGGTGTGCCGATGAAACGTGTCGGATTGATTCTGCTTCTGTCTTTTTGCGCGGCCTCCGTGGCCAATGCGCAGGCGGCGTTCACGAGCTATCTTTGCGATGACGGCACGCAGGTCGTCTCCGCGCTCTATCGCGGCGACAAGCGCATCCGCCTGCAATTCGACGGACACGCTCATACGCTGCCGCAACGGCTCGCACCGTTCGGCGCCCGCTATTCCAAGAACGGGGTCTCGTTCTGGGTGAGAGGGCAGGACGCGCGGTTGAAGCGGCCGAAGGTCAAGACGACAGTCTGCAAGCCGCAATGAATGGCTAAGGCTTCAGGGCGAAGCGGAAGCCGAACACGACAACGGCCAGTCCGACGAGTTGCGGAATCGTCGGCACATCGCCCAAAGCCAGGAAGCCGATGAGCATCGTCATCGGCGGGACCAGCGCCGGAAACATCGACGCACGCCCGGCGCCAAGCGCCGTGACGGCGCGCGCGAAGAGATAAAGCGCGAGGAGCCCTGCGAAGCCGCCCTGCGCCACAAGCTGCAGGAGGTTCTCCCAAAGCCCCGCCGCGATCATGTGATCGAAGCCGTAGAACAGCGCATAGAGCGGCAGATACACCGTCAGCGAAAGCACACCGACGACTTGCGCCGCGAGCAGGCCGCTGGTTCGCCACCCGCGCAGGCAGATGGTGAAGGCCGCCCAGGTCCAGCCTGCCGCGGCAAACATCAGATCGCCGCCGAAAGCATGTCCGCCGATGGTCGCAACCGCTTCGCCGGCGAGAATCATGAGACCGAAGAGGATCGCGACGACGCCGATCACGCGCGGGAGTGTCAGCTTTTCACCGAGCAACAGAAAGGCGAGAAGGAGGCCGCCGAGCGCCGCGGAGCCCGGCTGGATGACCGCGCCATGCCCGAGGGGCGCAAGGGTGAGGCCGGTATAGTTGAGGAGGGCCTGAGGCGGGCCGGCGAGAAACAGGATCACGAAGCCCCGGAACCAGCCAAGCCCGCCCAGATCGGACAGCCCCGCACGAGCGACGAGCGGGACCATAAGCAGGCCCGTCCACACGAATCGGTGGAAGGCGAGGTCGGGCGGCGTCAGACCGGCGGTGATGCCGTGCTTGCCGGCGACAAAGCCGATCGCCCAGCACGCGGCGGCGGCGACGCCGCAGATCGCGCCGATGGCGGTGGCCGACCAGGCGGCGGAATGATGATGTGTCGCCAAAGGCGAAGTCCGTTCCGGTTCACCGTCCGGATATACGGCTCGGGCGGCGCTGGCCATGGCGGCAGCCAAACCGCAGCCATGTCCGCAGCGAGCAGCGCAGAGCGGTCCGATGTTCTGGTCCCGTTCGCGGGATGGTTTGACTGATCCGGGCGCGCTCACTAACGTCTGCCCGTCCGCGGGGGGCCTCGCGGCGCGACGACGGATTCAGCGGCACCGCCGGGCATTCTTCCTGATGAAAACTATCAGTGCATTTCTCGTTTCAGCGCTGGTCGCGCTGGCTGTGATGGCCGTGGCGACGGCTGTCCTCGGATCCTATTGTTCTTCGGTGCAGCCGCCACCCGCGGCGACCGCGCCGCAGCAGACGCCCGGACGCCTGCCGATCCATTTCGAGAGCATGGCGACCGAAGCGCTGGTTCATCGCGCGGCCGTGACCCGCGACAGCATCGACGCGATGGTCTGGCAGGCCCAGGCCAAGTCCCCGCAGGCCGCCGCTCCGGTCAGCAGCTGGGGGCAGCGCTTCTTCTGCGACATCCGCATCACCGACATCGCGCTCGCGGCCTTTGCCCTTTTCCTGCTGCTGGCCACGGTGTTCCAGGGCCTATGGATGCTGCGCGCGGTCCGGGCTACGGATCAGACTGCGGCTCTCGTCCAGGAAGGGCTCATTTCGGCGCAGCGGGCCTACGTGTTTTTGCGCGAATTCCAGGTCGCCATGACCAAGAATCCGCTGAATGACGAGATCCAGACCTGCACGATCCAGCCGATCTGGGAGAACACCGGCACCACGCCGACCCGCAATGGCCGTGGTCACGTGAACTGGAAATATTTCGACCGGTCGGTGCCGGCGGATTTCGACTTCGCCGACTTCGACGAGCTCGGCAACCGGATTCTGTCCTACGATTCCTACAAGCCGCTGATCTTGGGTCCCCGGGCGACGGCTTTGTCGCCCATCATCACCATGGACCCCGCGATCCTCCGTCAAGTCCGCGATCTGCAAGGCAAATTGCTGATCTGGGGCTGGGCCGAATACGACGAAGTGTTCAGCGACGCGCCGCGCCACCGCACCGAATTTGCCTATCTGGTGGTCGTGTCAGGGTCGCCCGCCAGCCATGTCGGGTTCAGCCAGTACAAGTCGCATAATGGCGTCGACGCGGATTGCTCCAAACAACCGACCATGCTCGCCCGCACTGTCTAGACGGGCCCCGCCGGGGCCCGAGACGTGCTAATATGACAACCGGTACACGATCGGACGACTGACGCGTATGGCCGAGACGTCGAAGCCACTGATGCTGTCCTGGCGGTTCGCGCCGCTGTTCTGGTGTCAGTTCTTTTCCGCCTTCAACGACAATTTCCTCAAGAACGCGATCGTCTTCCTGATCCTGTTCCATATTCAGAGCGGGACCGGTCAGGTCAGTGCAGAATATGGCGATGCGCTGATCACATTCGCCGCCGCCGTCTTCATCGCACCCTATTTCTTCCTGTCGGCGCTCGGCGGACAGATCGCCGACCGTTTCGACAAGGCGGTGGTGGCGCAGCGCCTGAAGCTCGTCGAAATCGCCGTCGCCGCGGTCGCGGTGATCGGATTCGTCACCCATTCTCTGCATATTCTGTTCGTTGCTCTGTTCGGGTTCGGTGTGATCGGTTCGCTGTTCGGCCCGATCAAATACGGCATTCTGCCAGACCATCTGGAGCGCCGGGAATTGCCGGCGGGCAATGCGCTCGTCGAAGGCGCGACCTTCATCGCGATCCTCCTTGGCACCATCGCCGGCGGCATCGCCTCGAAGGGTGGCGGCAGCCCGACCGCCTTCGCGTCGCTGGTGATGGTGTTTGCGCTTCTGTGCTGGGTCTCCGCGCTCCTGATCCCGCGGACCGGCGAGGCTGCGCCCAATCTCATCATCAACAAGAACATCGCCACCTCGACCTGGGATTTGATCCGGGATCTGCGCAGCGACAGCCGGCTGTTCTGGGGCGCCCTGGTCACCAGCTGGTTCTGGCTGGCCGGCGTGGTCGTGCTGTCGCTTCTGCCGTCGGCGGTGAAAAACATCGTCGGTGGCGACGAATACACCGTCACCGCCTATCTCGCGGTGTTCTCGATCGCGGTCGCGGTCGGCTCGGGCATCGCCGCCTACCTTGCGAGCGGACGCATCATTCTGCTGCCGACGCTGCTTGGCGCATTGCTGCTGACGATCTTCGCGCTGTTCATGGGATGGTCGCTGCTCGGTCCGCCGCCGGCGGCGCAAGGCATGCTCCCGGTCGACGTGTTCCAGACATCGCGCGGCATCAATGTCGCCATCGCGCTGATCGGTCTTGCGATCGGCGGCGGCATGTTCATCGTCCCGGCCTTCGCCGCGGTGCAGGCCTGGTCCGATGCCGACCGGCGCGCGCGCGTCATCGCCGCCGTCAACGTCCTCAATGCCCTGTTCATGACGGTCGCCACGCTGGTCGTGGCGATGCTGCAGGGCTTCGCCGGGGCCACGATTCCGGCCCTGTTCATCGGACTCGGCGTCGCGAACTTCATCGTTGCGGTGCTGATCGCCTACACCATGCCGACGCGGGCTTTCACCGACGCGCTGTCCATCATCTATCGCGCGTTCTTCCGCGCCGAGGTGCATGGCCTCGAAAATCTGCAGAAGATCCAGCAGCCGAACGTCATTCTCGCGCTCAATCACGTGAGTTTTCTCGACGCCGGGATTGCGCTGTCGCTGCTCGGCCGCGACCCGCTCTTCGCCATCGACACCACGATTGCGCAGAAGTGGTGGGTCAAGCCCTTCGCGCGCATGACCCGCGCGCTGCCGATCGATCCGCTGAAGCCGATGGCAACGCGCACGCTGATCCAGGCGGTCGCGGGCGGCGAAACACTGATCATCTTCCCGGAAGGCCGGCTCACCATGACCGGCTCGCTGATGAAGGTTTACGACGGCGCCGGACTGATCGCCGATAAATCCGATGCGGTCATCGTTCCGATCCGGATCGAAGGCCTGGAGCGCTCCTATTTCACGCGCCTCGCGGGCTATCAGATTCGCAAGCAGCTCTTTCCCAAGGTGCGCGTGACGGTTCTCGAGCCGACCAAGCTCAAGCTCGACCCGGATCTGCGCGGCAAGGCGCGCCGTCGCGCCGCAGGCGCCGCGCTCTACGACATCATGTCGAACATGATCTACCAGACGACGCGCACGGACCGCACGATCGTCGAGGCGCTGATCGAAGCGGCGCATGAGCATGGCATGAAGACGGTCGCAACCGAGGACCTCGTCACCGGTACGCTGACCTACAAGCGGCTGCTGCTCGGCACCCGCATCCTCGGCAAGAAGCTGATGCCGCTCGCCGAAGTCGGCAAGCCGCTTGGCGTCATGTTGCCGAATGCCAACGGCGCGGTGGTGACGATCTTCGGATTGATGTCGGCCGGGCGCGTTCCGGCGATGATCAATTTCACCGCGGGCGCCACCAATATTCTGGCCGGCTGCCGAGCGGCGGGCATCTCCACCGTCGTGACGTCACGCGCCTTTATCGAACGCGGCAAGCTCGAGCCGCTGATCGAGAAAATGTCGGCGGAGGTGAAGTTCGTCTACCTCGAGGACGTCCGCGCGCAGGTACATCTGTTCGACAAGCTCGGCGGCATGCTCAACTACAAGAAGCCGCTGGTGCAGCGAAAGCCGGATGACTGGGCGGCGATCCTGTTCACCTCAGGCTCCGAGGGCGTGCCGAAGGGCGTTGTGCTGTCACACCGCAACATCCTGACCAATGCGGCGCAGGCGCGTGCCCGAATCGATTTCAACCGGATGGACAAGGTGTTCAATATCCTTCCGGTGTTCCATTCCTTCGGGCTCACGGTCGGCGTCATTCTTCCGATCGTGTCGGGCGTTCCGATCTTCCTCTATCCGTCGCCCCTGCATTACCGGACGGTGCCCGAACTGGTCTACGCGACCAATGCCACCATCATGTTCGGCACCGATACGTTCCTGAACGGCTATGCGCGCGCCGCCAATCCTTATGACTTCCGCTCGATCCGCTACATGCTCGCGGGCGCCGAGCCGGTGCGCGATTCGACCCGGCAGATCTATCTCGAGAAATTCGGCGTGCGTATTCTCGAAGGCTATGGCGTGACCGAAACCGCTCCCGCCCTCGCGCTCAATACGCCGATGTTCAATAAATTCGGCACCGTTGGCCGCTTGCTCCCCGGCATGGAAGCCAAGCTCGAAAAGGTGGAAGGCGTTGACGAAGGCGGTCGGCTGCTGGTGAAGGGCCCCAACGTCATGCTGGGTTATCTCCGCGTCGAGAATCCCGGCGTGCTGGAGCGGCCCGCCGAGGGCTGGCATGACACCGGCGACATCGTCACCATCGATGCGCAGGGCTTCATCAAGATCATGGGCCGCGCCAAGCGGTTCGCGAAGGTCGGCGGCGAGATGGTGTCGTTTGCGGCTGTTGAGGCGCTTGCCGGCGACCTCTGGCCGGAATTCATTTCCGCTGTCGTGTCCGTTCCCGACGCCCGCAAGGGTGAGCGGCTCCTCCTGTACACCAACAATCCGAAGGCGGCGCGTGCCGATTTCGTTGCGTTCGCCCGCTCGCGTCATGCGTCGGAGCTGATGATCCCGGCGGAAGTCATCGTGATGGAGAAGCTTCCGATGCTCGGTTCGGGCAAGGTGGATCTCCTGACGCTCGCCAAGCGCGCCAAGGAAGAGCGGGCCCAGGCCGCGCAGCCGCGTCCGGTGGTGCCGGCATAAGGCGGCGATGCGCCGACTTTTCGATGGCGGGCCCGGTCGCGCTCACGCGTGCGGTCGCAGACGAAACAGATGACAATTTCGTCATGCGCCGTGACGCGCTTTACAACGGCCGCCGCTGCAACCACATTCCGGAGCGTGTCGCCACCCGAGGTTTCATGCTCCAGATTCTCAAGTCTTTCCTGAACGAGGTTGGCATCGGCGATAAGCCGGCGAGCCGTTTCGACGAGAACGATTACAGGCTCGCAGCCGCAGCCTTGCTCATTCACGTCATGACGATCGACGGCAACGAGACCGTTGCCGAACAGCGCAAGCTGC
This sequence comes from Pseudorhodoplanes sp., assembly GCF_035565855.1. Taxonomy (GTDB): domain Bacteria; phylum Pseudomonadota; class Alphaproteobacteria; order Rhizobiales; family Xanthobacteraceae; genus Pseudorhodoplanes. The sequence goes on along the minus strand of NZ_DATMRX010000370.1, from coordinate 6,894 downwards.
ACGACCTGCTCAAGCGGCAATTCGAGCTCGATGACGACGCCGTCGACGAGTTGATCGAAGCCGCGAGCACGGCGGACCGCGAGGCGGTGGATCTTTACGCTTTCACCAGCATCATCAATCGCTCGCTCGACGAGGAAGGCCGCAAGCGCCTCGTCAGGATGATGTGGGAAATGGTTTATGCGGACGGCCGCATGAACGAATTCGAGGACAACGTGCTGTGGCGCGCGTCTGACCTGCTCGGAATTTCACAGCGCGATCGCGTCGAGATGCGCCGTGAGGTCGCCGCCCTCGCCACGCCGCACGACGATGCCTGAGCCGGTCGCACTGATCACAGGTGCCTCCTCCGGTATCGGAACCGAGCTTGCCCGAGTCTTCGCGCGTCATGGTCACCGGCTGGTGCTCGCCGCGCGCCGCGCCGACCGGCTCGAAGCGCTCGCCGGCGAGATCGCGCGAAGCGGCAGCCCGCGTCCGCTGGTGATCGGCGTCGATCTCTCGCGTACCGATGGCGGAGACCGGATCGAGGCTGCCCTCGCCGATGCCGGGGTTGAGCCGCAATTCGTTGTCAACAATGCCGGCTTCGGCCTTGCCGGCGAGGCCGCATCGCAGTCCCGGTCGCGTCAGCTCGAGATGATCGATCTCAATGTGCGCGCGCTGACCGATCTGTCGCTGCGCTTTGCCGATGCGCTGGAACGCCACCGCGGCGGGCTGATGAATGTCGCCTCGGTCGCGGCTTTCCTGCCCGGACCGAACCACGCCGTCTATTACGCGACCAAGGCCTATGTTCTGTCCTTCACGGAGGCGTTGCACGAGGAATGGCGCGGCCGCGGCGTCCGGGTCTGCGCGCTCTGCCCCGGTCCCGTACCGACGGAATTTCAGGCGGTCGCCGGCACCGGCAACGAGGTGCTCGAGACGCCGATGACGACCTTTGCCGACCGTGTGGCGCAGGAGGGCTATGCCGGCCTGATGGCCGGGCGGCGGCTGGTGGTGCCGGGTTTCCTCAACAAGGCGCTGGTCTATGGGAGCGGTCTGTTGCCCCACGCGGTATTGCTGCCGGCGGTCGCCAAACGCCACGGCCCCGGTCCGAGATAGGCTTTTCGCTCATAGCGGTATTTCGCCCGGAGCCGCTTGCCAGACACCGTGAACGGGATAGTTTGCTGGTAAATCGCGGGAGCCGTTCAGCAAGCCGATGTCGCTGCCCGTCCTTATCGTTCTGCACCAGGAAAATTCCACGCCCGGTCGGGTTGGTCAGTACCTGCGCAAACGCGGCGTGCCGCTGGATATCCGCCGTCCGGCCCTGGGTGACGATCTGCCGGCGACGCTCGATCACCATTCCGGCGCGATCATTTTCGGCGGGCCGCAAAGCGCCAATGACGACCTGGATTTCGTCAAGCGCGAGATCGACTGGATCGGCGTGCCGCTCAGGGAGAACAAGCCGTTTCTCGGCGTCTGTCTCGGGGGACAGATGCTGGCGCGTCACCTCGGTGCGCGGGTGGACCAGCACAGCGAGGGGCATGTCGAGGTCGGCTATTATCCGATCCGACCGACGGAGGAGGGCCTTCGTGTCTGCGAAGTCTGGCCCGATCACGTCTATCAATGGCATCGCGAGGGCTTCGAACTTCCCAGGGGCGCAACGCTTCTCGCCGAGGGCGATACCTTTCCGGTGCAGGCATTCCGGCAGGGCGAGCGCGCCTATGCGATCCAGTTTCATCCGGAAGTGACGCACGCGATGATGTGCCGGTGGACCATTCGCGGACAGCACCGGATGGAATTGCCGGGCGCCAAGCAGCGCGTCGCGCATTTCGAGGACCGGCTGGTTTTCGACTATGCGATGCAGAACTGGCTGTCGCATTTCCTCGATCGATGGCTGCAGGGTCAGCCGGAGCCGAAGACCGAGGCGGCGCTCACCGCCTGACGGCGGGAATTTGCGCTTCGCTGCTCTTTGCCGTCATCGCGAATCCTTCTGCAGGCTCTGGACGTTCAGGAGGGCCGGGAAAAGCCTCGTCCACAATGCGACGATCAGCAAGGTCGCGACGCCGCCGAACACGACCGCGGGCACTGTGCCGATGAAATGCGCGAACAGCCCGGCGCGGAATTCGCCGAGCTGATTCGATGTGCCGACGAACAGCGCATTGACCGAAATCACGCGGCCCAGCATCTCGTCCGGCGTCTGCACCTGGACGAGCGTCTGTCTCACCACGACGCTGACCATATCCCCCGCACCAAGCGCAAACAGTGCGACCAGCGACAGCGGGAAGGAGGTCGACAGGGCGAAGACGATGGTGGCGACGCCGAACAGCGCGACCGCGACATACATCTTGCGGCCGGCATTGCGAACGAGCGGCCAGCGCGCGAGCGCAATCGCCATCAGCAATGCGCCGACGGCCGGCATGGCGCGCATGATGCCGAGCCCCCATGGGCCGACGTGGAATACGTCCTTGGCATAGATCGGCAACAGCGCGGTGGCGCCCGCAAAAAGTACCGCGAACATGTCGAGCGACGTCGCACCGAGGATCAGCGGGTTGTTGCGGATGAATGTGATCCCGGCGAACAGCGCCGCGATGTCCACCTTCTCCCGCTTTGGCGCGACCTGCTCGATGCGGATCAGCGCGACCAGAATGCTGGCGAAGACAAACAGCGAAGCGCACAGGGCATAGACCAGCGTCGGGCTGACGACATAGAGCAAGCCCCCGACCGCAGGGCCGGCGATGGTGGCCGCCTGATTGGCGGAGGCCGATCCGGCCACGGCGCGGGGCAGCACCGGCAGCGGCACCAGACGCGGCAGCAGGGCCTGCAAGGTCGGCGCCTCGAAGGCGCGTCCGGCCCCGAGCACGACGACCACCGCGAGGATGAGGTCGCGCGTCAGAAAGCCTTGCCACGTTCCGATGGCGAGCACGAAGGCGGCGCTGCCTTCGGTGAGCTGGGCAAGCCGCACTACCTTGCTTCGGTTGTAGCGGTCGGCCACCGCGCCCGCGACCAGCACCAGAAGGAAAGCCGGGACGAATTGCGCGAGGCCCACAAGGCCGAGGTCGAGCGCGCGTCCGGTCATGTCGTAGACCTGCCAGCCCACCGCCACGACCATCATCTGCAAGGCGAGGCTCGCGGAGACGCGTGCGAACCAGAACAGCAGGAAGGAGCGGTTGCGGCCGAGCGTCGCGGCAGGGTCGGTCGTGATGTTCATGGACAGGTCGGGCGTCCCGGGCGAAGCGTTGCGGCGCGGTACCGGAAGGGGGAGGGTGAGCGGGGCACGTTACCTCAAAAATGTCGCACCTCGATCGTTTATTGCGGTTTCGACTTTCCGCGAGCACGCTAAGCTGTCGGTGCGTCAAGAACGTGCCAAGGGGGTGGAACCATGGGAGTGTCCCGGACCTTGCGGCTTGGTTCCCTTGTCGTTGCGGGCTGTTCGTTTGCCGGTGTGGCCTTTGCGCAAAGCGAACGTGAATTATGCGCCAAGAGCACCGGCGATGCCGGCATTGCAGCGTGCGACAAGGCGATTGCCGCCAACCCGAAAGATGCCGATTCCTACAGCAACAGGGGCTACACCTGGAGCGCCAAGGGCGACCAGGACAAGGCGATCTCCGATTTCAACGAAGCGCTGAAGATCAATCCGAAACATGCACGCGCGCTGAGCAATCGCGGCGTCGCCTGGAACCGCAAGGGCGATCCCGACAGGGCGATCGCCGACGCGACTGAAGCCATCAAGATCAACAAGCGCTATGCCAAGGCCTATAACAACCGCGGCGTGGCACTGATCCGCAAGAAGGAGCTGGACAAGGCGATTGCCGATCTCACTGAGGCAATCAAGCTCAATCCGAAGGACGCCAGCGCCTATTTCAATCGCGGCAGTGCGTATGAGATGAAGGGCTCGCTGTCCGACGCGCTCGCCGACTTCAAGAAGTTCGCCGAATTGTCGCCGAAGGACACCGATGGGCCCGCCGCCGTCGCGCGGCTGGAGCAGAGGCTGAAGCGCTGAGGCCGAAGCAAGCGCCGGCAACCCGGCTCTTGCGCCGCCTCATGTCATCGGCAGGAGCGTGAGGCCGGTCTCGTCGGACCGGATCCGGCCACCTCGCTCCATCCGCGCCAGCGCCCGGTAAAGAGCCTCGTGCGTGAGGCCAAGCTCATTGGCCCAATCCTTCTTCGATTGGTTCAGGATCACCACGCCATCACGGCCCTCGGTTTCCACGTAGTGGAGAATGCGCGCCTCGGCACTCTTGAGCGCCAATCGTTCGACCTGCGTGCGGGCGCGCCGCAATTCGTCCGACAGATGCGACATCCAGGCCTTGCTGAATTGTTCGTCCGCCAGCGCCTCGCGAAAGGGCTTGCGCGGCAGCACAAGAAGTTCGGACGCCCTGGCGGCCACCGCATCGCAATGATAGCGCGCCTGGTCCAGACTGGCCTCCGCCAGGAATCCCCTCTGGACGCGTTGCAGGACGATCTGATCGCCGGTCAGCGATGAGCGGACCAGATGAACCTCGCCGGAGATGATGAAGTACATCACCTGCGGGCGGTCGCCGCGCGCGAAGACATGCGCTGACTTCGGAAAGCGGCAAAGTTGCGCGTTCCGCCTGACATACTCCGGCATCGCCGCGAGCAGCGGCGAGCCTTTCGCCAGCACGTTCCAGTCGAGGTCCCTGGTCATATGATCCGGATCATAGGCCCAGCCGCAGGGATCGGCTATCAGATCGGATGCAAGCCAACCACGGGCATCCTATGCGGCTCAAACTCCTCGCCACGATGACGGCGGCCTTCATTTCCGTCGGGGGTATCGCCCTGGCGCAGCACCACCAGCACCATGGGCGTCCGCGCCAGGGCGGAAAGGCGCACGATCCGCGCGTCCTGGTGAAGCTGCCGCCCAAGATGGTGGATCACACGCTGGCCAACATGCGCGATCATCTGCTCGCGCTTCAGGAGATCACCGAAGCGCTTTCGAAAGGCGATGCCAACAAGGCGGCGGCCGTCGCCGAGCAGCGTCTCGGGATGACGGCGTTGACGCTCCACAACGCGCACGAGGTGGCCCGATACATGCCGGAGGGCATGCAGCAGGCGGGAACCGCGATGCATCGGGCCGCCAGCCGCTTTGCCATCGAAGCGCAGAATGCCGATGTGTCCGGCGATCCGAAGCCGGCGCTGGCTGTCCTGAGCGAGGTCATGATGGGCTGCGTAAGCTGCCACGCCGGCTATCGCTTCAAATGACGCCGCGCCGGGCCGGTCGAATGGTCATGATGGCTAGGCGGGGTTGGTGGAGCCGAGGGGAATCGAACCCCTGACCTCCTCATTGCGAACGAGGCGCTCTCCCAGCTGAGCTACGGCCCCCCGCCGGTCGCAGCCGGAGGTCGTCCGGGTGCGCAAGAATGGGCGAAGAGCGGCCATTTAGGCCCCGTCCTTGGCCGAGTCAAGAACGCCTCGCTTTCCGCGCGCCGCCACGCCCCGGCTTGCCGGCAATCCTCTGCCGGCACCCGGACCTGCGGCGGCTTGCCGGGAATCGGCTGAGCCGATACATCAGGGTCCGGTCATTTTCCGAGAGAAGACTCCCGCCCGATGCGTGCGCTCCTCGACGTCATCCTCATCGTCCTGCAGCTCTATATCTGGCTGTTGATCGCGGCGGCGATCCTGTCCTGGCTGATCGCCTTCAACGTGGTCAACACGCGCAACCAGTTCGTGGCGATGTTGGGCGAGTTTCTCTATCGCATCACCGAGCCGGTGCTGAGACCGATCCGGAATATGTTGCCCGGTCTCGGTGGCATCGATATTTCGCCCGTCATCGTGATCCTGATCATCATCTTCCTGCAAAGCGTGATCACCCGTTACATCTATCCCAACGTCTTCTGATCCGGCGGGTTGGGCAGCAGCGCCTTGCAGCGACCCTTTATTGTCACGCAGCAGGGGCTTTCGATCACGGTTCGGCTGACGCCCAAAGGTGGGCGGGATGCGCTCGATGGGATCGAGATGCTGTCGGATGGGCGGCCCGTCCTGAAAGCGCGCGTGCGGGCCGCGCCCACCGAGGGCGAGGCCAATGCCGCCCTGATTTCATTGCTTGCAAAGACGCTTGACGTGCCGCGGCGCAGAGTGACATTGGCGGCCGGTGACACCTCGCGGATCAAGCGGATCGAAATCGAAGGCGATGGCGCGGTCCTTGCGGCGCGGCTTCAGAATATTTTGGCGGGCTAGAGAATGACGGCAACGATTATCGACGGCAAAGCCATCGCGCAGGAGCTGCGCGGCAATATCGCCAAAGCGGCGGGGCAGCTCGCAAAGGAACACGGCATCGTGCCGGGCCTCGCGGTGGTGCTGGTCGGCAACGATCCGGCGAGCGAAGTCTACGTCAAGTCGAAGTCGAAGGCCGTGGTCGAAGCCGGCATGAAGTCCTTCGATCACAAGCTGCCGGCCGACACCTCGCAGGCCGATCTCCTGAAGCTGATCGAGCAGCTGAATGCCGACAAGAGCGTTCACGGTATCCTCGTGCAATTGCCGCTGCCTTCCCAGATCGATTCCACGCTGGTGCTCAATTCAATCGACCCCGGCAAGGACGTTGACGGCTTCCATCCTGTCAATGCCGGGCGCCTTGCAACCGGCCAGCGCGCGCTCGTGCCGTGTACGCCGGTCGGCAGCGTCATTCTTGCGAAGAAGATCAATCCGTCCCTTGCCGGCATGGATGCGGTGGTGATCGGCCGTTCGAACATCGTCGGCAAGCCGCTCGCGCAATTGCTGCTCGCTGAAAACTGCACGGTGACGATTGCGCATTCGAAGACCAAGGACCTGAAGGACGTGTGCCGGCGCGCCGATCTTCTGTTTGCTGCGGTCGGACGTCCCGAGATGGTGCGCGGCGACTGGATCAAGCCGGGCGCGACCGTGATCGATGTCGGCATCAATCGCGTGCCGGGCGAGGGCGGCAAGACG
>NZ_DATMRX010000369.1:0-18491 GCF_035565855.1 Pseudorhodoplanes sp. | reverse complement strand
GGACGAAGCGAAGACCCTGAAGCAGGGCGATGCGCTCAAAGGCGATATCGCCTTCACGCTCTACGACACCTACGGCTTCCCGCTCGATCTGACGCAGGATGCGCTGCGGCCGCGCGGCATCGCGGTCGATCTCGAGGGCTTCAACGCGGCGATGGAGCAGCAGAAGGCCAAGGCGCGCGAGTCCTGGAAAGGCTCGGGCGATGCGGCGGCCGAAACCGTGTTCTTCGGTCTGCGCGAGAAGCTCGGGGCGACGGAATTCCTCGGCTACGAGACCGAACGGGCCGAGGGCGTGGTGCTGGCGCTCCTCAATGACGGCAAGGAGGTCGCTGAACTGAGAAAGGGCGACACCGGCATTGTCATCGTCAACCAGACGCCGTTCTACGGCGAGTCCGGCGGCCAGGTCGGCGACACCGGCACCATCACCGGCGACGGCGTGACGTTCCGCGTGACCGATACGCAGAAAAAGGCGGGCGATCTGTTCGTGCATCTCGGCGTCGTGGAGGAGGGCGCCTTGAAGCCCGGCCAGGCGCTGCAGCTCGTGGTCGATCACGATCGCCGCTCCGCCATCCGCGCCAACCATTCCGCAACCCATCTCTTGCACGAGGCGCTGCGCCAGGTGCTCGGCGATCACGTTGCGCAGAAGGGCTCGCTCGTCGCCCCCGAGCGGCTGCGTTTCGACTTCTCGCATCCAAAGCCGATGACCGCCGAGGAAATCGAGAAAGTCGAAGACCTCGCCAATGACTTCGTGATCCAGAATTCCCCCGTCACCACGCGCCTGATGGCGATCGACGATGCGCGCGCCTCCGGGGCCCGCGCGCTGTTCGGCGAAAAATACGGCGACGAGGTTCGCGTCGTGGCCATGGGCGATCCCGGACCCGGCGGGAATGCGCTCGGCTGGTCGGTCGAACTCTGTGGCGGCACCCATGTGCAACGGACCGGAGACATCGGCCTGATTTCCGTGGTGTCGGATCAGGGCGTTGCCGCCGGCGTGCGGCGCCTGGAAGCGCTGACCGGACGCGCCGCCCGCAAGGCCGCGAATGCCACGGTCCAGGCGGCGCAGGCGGTCGCGGCCGACCTGCTCCGGGTTTCGGTTGCGGACATGCCGGCGCGCGTGACCCAGCTTCTCGACGAACGCAAGAAGCTCGAACGCGACCTTGCCGAGGCACGCAAGAAGCTCGCCATGGGCGGCGGCAAGACCAACGGCGAGGACGGCATCAAGACCGTCGGCGACGTGAAGCTGCTCGCGCGTGCCGTGAGCGGCATCGATATCAAGGACCTGAAGGGGCTCGCCGACGAGGGCAAGAAGCAGGTCGGGTCCGGTGTCGTCGCGCTGGTCGCCACCAGCGAGGACGGCAAGGGCAGCATCGTGGTCGGCGTCACGCCCGATCTGGTGTCGCGATTCTCCGCCATCGATCTCGTGCGCAAGGCGTCCGAGGCGCTGGGCGGCAAGGGCGGCGGCGGCAAGCCGGACATGGCGCAGGCCGGCGGGCCCGACGGGTCCAAGGCCGATGCGGCGCTGCGCGCCATCGAGACCGCGCTCGGCGCGGCCTGAGGGCACGCAAGGCGCGTCACCATCTCCCTCAACGACGGGGTGACGGGGGCCTCTCGTTTCGATAGGCAGATTCTTGCCGAACCGATCCGCTTTGCAGCATCGTGTTCGCTGCATCTGACGAGTGAGTCTCCTTCCGCGGAGGGGGGAGGGAGAAGAGCAGGGATCGACGACTGTGCTGCATGCGGAACACCTGAAAGGCGTCCTGATCTTTCTTGTGGCCGCGGGGATCGTCGTCCCCCTGCTGCACCGCTATCTCGGGACGGTCCTCGGTTTCCTCCTTGTCGGTCTTGTGCTCGGGCCGTACGGCATCGGCTATCTCGACGACTATTACCCCATCCTCAGTTACATCACGCTGGAAGACCCGAAGGCGGCGGAGCCGCTCGCCGAACTCGGCGTCGTGTTCCTGCTGTTTTTGCTCGGGATGGAATTGTCGATCCCCCGCCTGTGGCAATTGCGGCGCTACGTGCTGGGCGTCGGCCTCGTACAGGTCGGCGTCTGCATATTCGTCATTGGCACGGCGATCCGGTTCAGCGGCATCACGCCCCCGGCCGGCCTGATCCTTGGCATGTGCTTCGCGCTGTCGTCGACGGCGATCGTGATGCAGCTTCTGATCGACCAGCATCGCGCGGCGAGCCCGGTCGGGCGCGTCGCGCTGTCGGTGCTGCTGTTCCAGGATCTGTGCGTCGTCCCGGTGCTGTTCACCGTCGGCATTCTCGAAGCGCGCAGCGCCGGCGACAAATCGCTGGTCCATCTCCTCCTGCCCTTTGCGCAGGCTTTCGCGGCGGTCGCGCTCATCATGGTGATTGGGCGCTACATCGTGACGCCGCTGATGCGTTCGGCGGCGCGCACCGGCAGTCGCGAATTGATCATGGCGATCACGCTGACCATTGTGGTCGGCATTTCGGCAGCGACCGGCGCCTCGGGCCTTTCTGTCGCGCTCGGCGCATTCCTCGCGGGATTGCTGCTCTCCGACAGCGAATATCGTCACCAGATCGAGGTCGATCTCGATCCGTTCAAGGGGCTGTTGCTCGGCATCTTCTTCGTGTCCGTCGGCATGGCGATCGATCTCCAGGTGGTGTGGGCCCATATCGGCTGGATCCTGCTCGCGCTCATCGGTCTGATCGTCGTCAAGGCGGCGGCTCTCTACCTGGCTGCCCGCCTGTTCCGGGTCGCGCGTCCCGTCGCCGCCGAGATTGCGCTGCTGCTCGCGCAAGGCGGCGAATTCGCGTTCATCGTCATCGGCCTTTCGACCGCCAAGGGGCTCCTTGACGTTGAAATCGCGACCTCCGCGATCGCGGTCGCCGGCCTCAGCATGATGATCACGCCGCTCCTGGCCGCAATCGCGCGCCGCCTTGGCGAGCGCCTGGAGACGGCGGATCAGGAAGCGCAGCACTCGCCCGACGCGGCGATGACCGGGCTGCGCGATCATGTGGTGATCGGCGGTTTCGGACGGGTCGGCCAGACAATCGCGAAAGTGCTCGACAGCGAGAACGTGCCCTGGATCGCGTTCGACACCAACGGCGCCTTGGTGACGGAGCAGCGTGAGAAGAATCGCCCGGTCTATTTCGGCGATGCCAGCCGCCACGAGATCTTGCACCATGCCGGCTACAAGAGGGCGCGCGCGTTCATCGTCACGCTCGGCAGCGCGGAGGCGACCGAGCGGATGGTGATGGAGATCGTCAAGTTGCGGCCTCGCGCCGTGGTCCTGGCACGCGCACGGGATGCCCAGCATGCGACGCGCCTGACCGAACTCGGCGCGACCGACGCGATCCCGGAAGCGGTGGAGGCGAGCCTGCAGCTCGCCGGGCGCCTTCTGGAAAATCTCGACTTCCCCGACGACGTGGCCGATCGGCGCATCGCCGAAGTTCGCAATCTCGAAGTCGTGGCGGTGCGGCGCGCGGCAAAAAAGGCGCGCAAGGCGGAGAAGGTTGCCGCAAAGACGGCGAAGGTCAGCGATCCTTCGGCCTGACGCACATTCCGATTTCGCAGGGGCAGCCGTTCGCTGTCATCGCCCGCGAAAGCGGCGATCCAGTGAGGACAACGCCGCTTCGATCCGGTTGAACCTCAGGCCATCGCCTTTTTCAGGTTCGCGTCGATCTTGTCGAGGAAGCCTGTGGTCGAAAGCCACTTCTGGTCCGGCCCGACCAGAAGCGCGAGATCCTTCGTCATGAAGCCGGATTCGACCGTGGCGACGCAGACCTTTTCCAGCGTTTGTGCGAATGTCGCGAGCTCGGCGTTGTTGTCGAGCTTGGCGCGGTGCGCAAGGCCGCGGGTCCAGGCGAAGATCGAGGCGATCGAGTTGGTCGAGGTCTCGTTGCCCTTCTGATGCTCGCGATAGTGGCGGGTCACCGTGCCATGGGCGGCTTCCGATTCCACGATCTTGCCGTCCGGTGTCATCAGCACCGAGGTCATCAGCCCGAGCGAGCCGAAGCCCTGCGCCACGGTGTCGGACTGCACATCGCCGTCATAGTTCTTGCAAGCCCAGACATAGCCGCCCGACCATTTCAGCGCTGAGGCAACCATGTCGTCGATCAGCCGGTGCTGATAGACGAGATTGCGCTTGTCGAACTCGGCCTTGAAATCCTTGTCGAAAATCTCCTGGAACAGCTCCATGAAGCGGCCGTCATATTGCTTCAGGATGGTGTTCTTGGTCGACAAATAGACCGAGAAGTTGCGTGACAGGCCGTAATTGAAGGACGCGTAGGCGAAGTCGCGGATGGAATCGTCAAGATTGTACATCGCCATGGTGACGCCCGAGCCGGGAGCCTTGAAGACTTCCTTTTCGATCACCTGACCGTCGTCGCCGGTGAATTTGATGGTCAGCGTTCCCTTGCCGGGAAACTTGAAATCGGTGGCCCGATATTGATCGCCGAAGGCGTGGCGGCCGATCACGATCGGCTGCGTCCAGCCGGGCACGAGGCGCGGAACGTTACGGCAGATGATCGGCTCGCGGAAGATCGTGCCGCCGAGGATGTTGCGGATCGTGCCGTTCGGCGAGCGCCACATCTCCTTCAGGCCGAATTCCTTCACGCGGCCTTCGTCCGGCGTGATGGTCGCGCATTTTACGGCGACGCCGACCTCCTTGGTCTTGTTGGCGGCATCGATGGTGATCTGGTCGTTGGTCTCGTCGCGCTTCTGGATGCTGAGATCGTAATAGAGGAGGTCGATATCCAGATAAGGATGGATCAGCTTGTCCTTGATGAGCTGCCAGATAATGCGGGTCATCTCATCGCCGTCCATTTCGACGACGGGATTGTGTACCTTGATCTTCGCCATGTCCGGGGGTCACCTCTTGAGCCCGCATCGATGCGGCCGTCGCATGAGACCGGACGCGCGGGCGCTCACGGCAGGCGCCACGCTCGCATCCAGGGCGGCTCCTATAGCATGACTCCCGGCACGCGGAAGCTGTGCCAGCGCGTGGACTAAAGTCGCATTCCCAAGACAGCGCGCCCGCCGCCGCGCGCCCGCATGGGCGGACGCGCGAGAGGCGTTGCTCAGTTTCAGAGCGCCGCGAGCGCGGCGTTCAGCGTGGGACTTGGCCGCATCGCCGCCGATGTCTTCTTCGGGTCGGGCAGGTAATAGCCGCCGGTATCGACCGGCTTGCCCTGCGCGGCGATCAGTTCGGCGTTGATCTTGGCCTCGTTCTTTTCGAGCGTCTCGGCCAGCGGCTTGAAGCGGGCGGCCAGCTCCTTGTCCTTGGTTTGCGCGGCTAGCGCCTGCGCCCAGTAGAGCGCAAGGTAGAAATGGCTGCCGCGATTGTCGATTTCGCCGACCTTGCGGGCAGGCGAACGGTTGTTGTCGAGGATCTTGCCGATCGCGGTGTCGAGCGTCTCGGCGAGAACCTGCGCCTTGTCGTTCTTGTAGGTCTGCGCCAGATGCTCGAGCGAGGCGCCGAGCGCAAGGAATTCGCCGAGCGAATCCCAGCGCAGGTAGCCTTCCTTCTGGAACTGCTCCACGTGCTTTGGCGCAGAGCCGCCGGCTCCGGTCTCGAACATGCCGCCGCCCGCGAGCAGGGGGACGATCGAGAGCATCTTGGCCGAGGTGCCGAGCTCCATGATCGGGAACAGGTCCGTCAGGTAGTCGCGCAGAATGTTGCCGGTGACGGAAATCGTGTCCTGGCCCTTGCGGATCCGCTCGAGCGAGAACTTCATCGCGTCGACCGGAGCCATGATGCGGATATCGAGCCCGCTGGTGTCGTGGTCCTTCAGATAAGTCTCGACCTTCTTGATCAGCTCGGCGTCGTGGGCGCGGTTCTTGTCGAGCCAGAACACGGCGGGCGTGTTGGTAAGACGCGCGCGCCGCACGCCAAGCTTCACCCAGTCACGCACTGCGGCGTCCTTGAGCTCGCACATGCGGAAGATGTCGCCGGCCTCGACCGGGCGCTCCAGCAGCACCTTGCCGTCGTCGGTGACGACGCGGACGGTGCCGCTCCCCGAAATCTCGAAGGTCTTGTCGTGCGAGCCGTATTCCTCGGCCTTCTGCGCCATCAGGCCGACATTCGGCACCGAGCCCATGGTCTTGGGGTCGAACGCGCCGTTTGCCTTGCAGTCGTCGATCACCGCCTGATACAGCCGCGAATAGGAGCGGTCCGGAATCACCGCCTTGGTGTCGTGCAGCTTGCCGTCGGGGCCCCACATCTTGCCGCCTTCGCGGATCATCGCCGGCATCGTGGCGTCGATGATGAAGTCGCTGGGAACGTGCAGGCCAGTGATGCCCTTGTCGGAATTGACCATGGCAAGGGCCGGCCGTTTTGCGTATTCGGCCGCGATATCGTCCTTGATCGCCTTTTTCTCGGTCTCCGGCAGCGTCTCGATCTTCGCCAGCAGATCGCCGAAGCCGTTGTTGAGATTGACACCGAGCTTCTTCAGCGTCGCGGCATGCTTCTCGATCACGTCGGAGAAGAACGACGAAACGGCGTGGCCGAAGATGATGGGATCGGAGATCTTCATCATCGTCGCCTTGACGTGCAGCGAGAACAGCACGCCCTGCTTCCTGGCGTCCTCGATCTGCTCGTCGAAGAATTTGCGCAGCGCCGCGGCGCTCATGACCGCGGCGTCGATGATCTCGCCGTCATCGAGCGCGGTCTTTGCCTTCAGCACCGTGACGGCGCCGTCCTTGCCGACGAATTCGATGCGCACGTTGGTCGCCTTGTCGACCGTGGTCGCGATTTCCGAACCGTAATAGTCGCCGCTCGACATGTGGGCGACGTGCGACTTCGAATCCTTGGTCCAGGCGCCCATCTTGTGCGGGTTCTTGCGGGCGTAGTTCTTGACCGCGGCGGCGGCACGGCGATCGGAATTGCCCTCGCGCAGCACCGGGTTGACGACGCTGCCGAATATCCTGGCGTAGCGCGCCCGGATCTCTTTCTCGGCGTCCGTCGCCGGATTTTCCGGATAGTCCGGAACGTCGTAGCCCTTGTCCTGCAGCTCCTTGATCGCGGCCTTCAGCTGGGGGATCGATGCCGAGATGTTCGGAAGCTTCATGATGTTGGCTTCCGGCTTCAACGTCAGATTGCCGAGCTCGGTCAGTTCGTCGTTGATCCGCTGCTCGGGCTTCAGCCGTTCGGGGAAGGCGGCGATGATGCGGCCGGCGAGGGAAATGTCCTTCAGCTTCACCGACACGCCCGCCGCGCCGACGAAGGCCTCGACGATCGGCAGGAGCGAATAGGTCGCAAGCGCCGGGGCTTCATCGACTTTCGTCCACATAATTTCGAGATTTTTCATGCCTTGACCCCTGGTCGCCTGTCTCTCAGCGCGCGCCCTATAGCACCCGTCCCCGGCCGGTCAAAGCCTCGCGAGCGGACCGCCCCCGGGGCCTAGCCAGGCGGTCAGCCGCGCACGTAAAGCGCGCGGTCCGTGACCACGAAATCGATCCGGCCGTCGGTCAGCGCGCGCGCGCACTCGGACGGCGTATTCACGATCGGCTCTTCGTGGACGTTGAACGAGGTGTTGACGAGGGCCGCCAGCCCGGTGGCGCCTTCGAACGCGGTGAGGATGTCGTGGTAGAGCGGATTGTCGGCGCGCTCGATCACCTGCGGCCGCGCCGATTGGTCGACATGGACCACCGCGGCGATGCGCCGGCGCCAGTCGGGCCGCACGTCGGTCGCGATGGTCATGTAGCGGCAGGCGCGGGCGTTGACTTTCGTGATGTCGAAGACGTCCCCGGCGCGCTCGGCGGTCGCCACCGGCGCGAACGGCATGAATTCGGAGCGCGACAGCCGCTCGTTGAGGAGGTCGTGGGTCTCCCGCCGTGAGGGATTGGCGAGAATGGTGCGGTTGCCCAGCGCTCGTGGCCCAAATTCCATCCGTCCGGTGTAGATTGCGCCGAGCTGCCCCGCCACGAGGCGCTGGACGCTGCCGGCGACCGGCGCTTCCTCGGTCCGTTTCACATTCGGGATCGCGGCGAGGGCTGCATCGACCGTATCGGTGTAATCGCGGCCGAGATAGACCGGGCCGAGATCGCGGCGGTTCTTCAGCCATGTGGCGAGGCCGTCGCGGCGCAGCAGGAAGGCGAGGGCGCCGCCAACCGGAAGCCCGTCGTCACCCATCGCCGGGAAGATGAAGACTTCTTCCAGTCCGAATTTTTCGGCGATGAGGCGGTTCAGCTTCACGTTCGCAAACACACCGCCCGACACCCCGACATGCTTTGCCGGATATTTCGCGAGCAGCCGCTCGAACGACGCGAGCATGGTGTCTTCGAGGACCTGCTGCACGCTCGCCGAATAGTCTTCCTTGCTGAGACCCTTCAGCAGCTGTTGCATGAAGGAGAAGATTTCGCGATCGCTCGCCAGCGTCGAATGCACGCGGCCATTGGCATCGACCGAGAACTTGGCCGCAAGCTCCGCCGCGCGCACTGGCTTGCCCATCGCCGACAGGCCCGTGACCTTGCCCTCGTGGCGCACGCGCCGGAAGCCGAGCGCCTTGGTCGCCGCGCCATACATCTTGCCGAGCGAATCCTCGACCGGCCGGGTCAGAATCGTGTCCTCGCCGCCATAGATGTCGGTCAACACGCCGTTCGCAAAATGGCGGTGACTGTAATGCACGTTGTCGCCGCCGCCATCGGCGGTGACGAGCAGCGCGTCGTCCCAGCCCGGACTGTAGAACAAGGCCGGCAGCGCATGCGCCTCGTGATGATTGTAGAAGAAGGACCGTGTGCCGTCGCGGAAGCCCTTGTCGCGCAACAGCGCAGCCGTGTCGTAGAAGCGATCGACGTCCGCGGTTCCGTGCCGATAGAGTTCCGGCATCATCTGCCGCCGCGTCTTGCCGCGCAGATGCGTGCGGTATTGCTCCTTCAGCCAGTCGAAGCCGGACAGCTGGCGGAAATACTTCGTCGGCATCAGGGTGCGGCTGTGGCACACGACGTCGACATCCTTGCGGGTGACGCCGGCGATCGAGAGCACCTCGTCGATGGCGAGATCCGGATAGGCGCCATCGCCCTTGTGGCGCGTGAGCCGCTCCAGCGACACCGCCGCCTTCAGCTCATAACCGTCGAAAACGGCCGCGGCGGCGTCATGCGAGCCGGAATGAACGCCAAGAATAAGCTGGGACATCTGGAGATCGACGATTTTCGGAGGGCGCGATCCTTTACCGGGAATTGATGCGGGGGACAACCGCCCGGACTTGGGGCCGGGGGGCTTCCAGGATCAGCGATGTGCGGGGGTCGGCAGGGTCAGATCTGCCCGTGGCGCAGCTTCGTCAGGTAATTGCCGACATACCGCTCCGAACCGACATGGACGATGGTTTCGGTGATCACCGACCAGATTTCGCCGCCGCAGCCTTCCACCCAGCGGCGGCAGAATGCGGTATCCTCTCCGCCATAGAGCCCGTGTTCGTTCGGCATCGATTCGAAACACTGCAGAACGCCCTTGGTGAGACCGAAATTGGCGTAGGTGTTCTCGATGCGCTCGCACCACAATTCGGGATAGCGCTGCTTGATCTGGTCGAAGACCTCGCGCCTGATCAGCATCACGTTCGTGGCCGCATTGCGGACCCGCAGACAAGGACCTTCAGTGACGAGGTCTGCCGAGGTGTGACGGTCGGCCGGCGCGTTCCCCGACTGGGCGAAGTCGATCGCACCGGCATTGGCATAATCCTGCGCGACAAGGCGCGCGACAGTCGGGTCCGCAATGCGATCGCGCAGGGCATAGAACTTGGCGTAATCGAACTTGCGCAGCGGCGCCATGACGCCGACCACCGGCTTCTGCGCGGCGATCATGCGCTCGATCAGCGACGGCCGAAATCCCATGTCGGCATCGACGAAGAGCAGATGCGTGAAGCTCTCGTCCTGCATCACGAGGCTTGCATAGACATTGCGCGCGAAGGACAGGACCGACAGCGAGAGAAACTTGTGATGGAAGCGAATGGCGGGGTGCTTCTCGCGGAAATGATCGAGCAGCCAGATCAGCGTATCGCAATAGGTGGTGGTCACCTGGCCGCCATAGGCCGGGGTTGCGATCAGGATTTTCATGAAATGCGCGTCTCCCGCGTCCGTCCGGCCGAATCGGCCGAAATCATCGCATGCTTTCGCATCGTGCCTTCCACCGCTATGAGGAGGCCCGGAGAACACGAAAATGCCGGGCGCCGGAACTGACAAGACCAGAAAATGGGTGGCCGAGCCCGCGCCCTGCGTCATTCTCGTCGAGCCGCAACTCGGCGAGAATATCGGCGCGGCCGCGCGTGCGATGGCGAATTTCGGGCTGTCGGAATTGCGGCTCGTCAATCCGCGCTGTGGCTGGCCGAGCCGCGAAGCCGTCATCATGGCCTCGGGCGCCGACCGCGTGCTGGACCAGGCGCGGCTGTACGGCAGCCTTGCTGACGCGATTGCCGATTGTCACTTTGTGGTTGCCGCCACGGCGCGCGGCCACGATCAGGCGAAGCCCGTGATCGGCGCGGACGAGACCGCGCGGCTCTCCGCAGAGCGCGTCGCTTCGGGGCAGCGGGCCGCCTTGGTATTCGGACGCGAGCGCAACGGGCTGGAGAACGATGAGGTCGGGCTCGCCGATGCGATCGTGACGCTTCCGGTCAATCCGGCCTTTGCCTCGCTGAACCTCGCGCAGGCGGTCGTGATCCTCGGCTACGAATGGTTCAAGCTGAAGACGCAAGGGGCGCTTCCGTTTTCGGCGCCGGACAAGTCGCCGCCCGCTCCCAAGGAGCAATTGCTTGCATTCTTCGGCGATCTCGAACGCGAGCTCGAGCGCATCGAATATTTCCGGCCGCACGAGAAGCGCGGCACGATGACCGTCAACATGCGCAATATCTTCACCCGCATGCAGCCGACCCAGCAGGACATCCGCACCCTGCACGGCATCGTCATGGCGCTGGTCGAAGGACGAAAAGGCCCGGCGCGCGGCGGTTTGCTGGACGGCCCCGAAGCCGAGATGCTCCGCGGGCTGCTGGCTCAACACGGCAAGG
This sequence comes from Pseudorhodoplanes sp., assembly GCF_035565855.1. Classification (GTDB taxonomy): domain Bacteria; phylum Pseudomonadota; class Alphaproteobacteria; order Rhizobiales; family Xanthobacteraceae; genus Pseudorhodoplanes. Next base: position 7,529 of record NZ_DATMRX010000369.1, on the reverse strand, counting down.
CGGAGGTGGTGCGCGCGGACTCGCCGGTGCGCGGGCTGGCGCGGCTGTTGCGCAGGAATCCGACCGACGCCGAGCGCGCGTTATGGGCGGCGATCACCGCGGATCGGCGCTTTGCCACGCTCGGGTTCAAGCGACAGACGCCGATCGGCCCTCATGTCGCGGATTTCGTATCCTTTCCGCTGCGGCTCGTGATCGATGTGACGCCCGACAGTGAGGACGGGAAGGCGGCCGACGCGCGGAAACACAAACTCGCCTGGATGGGCGAGCGCAATTATCGGATCGTGCAGGTGAGCGCGGCGGAGATCGGCAAGGACGTCAATGCGGTGTGCGAGACAATTCTCGCGGCCACGACCAGCTGACGATCAAAGCGCCTTGAGCTGCGCCGCGGTTCCCGCACGCAGAAATGTCAGATCGCTGCCGACGGTCAGAAATCTGAAACCCGAACGGGCCTTCTCCGTCGCGCGCTCGGCGTCGCGGCAGAACAATCCCGGTATCTTGCCGTGGCGGGCACAGGCGGCGAGCACCTTTTCGAGCCCGCCCTCGACCGCAGCCGAATGCGGATCGAGCGTCGCGCCATTCGACAAGCTGAGAGACAGATCGCCCGGGCCGACAAAGAGCACGTCGATCCCCGGCATGGCGGCAATGCGATCGAGGCTATCGAGCGCGGCCTGCGTTTCGATCATCGCGAAGGTGAGGGTCGTCGTGTTGGCCTCGGCGATATACAATTTCTGATCGGAGACGCCGGCGACCATCGCGGCGCGGTGCGCGCCGACCGAGCGCTCTCCGACCGGTGGATATTTCGCGGCCTGCACGAAGGCGCGGGCTTCGGCCTCGCCATTGATCATCGGCGCGATGATACCTTCGGCGCCCCAATCGAGCATGCGGCTGACCAGCGAATTGTGCCACAGCGGCACCCGCACGATCGGAGCGGCGCCGGCGAGATGTACATACGAAACCGCCTGAAGGGCCGACGGTTCGTCCCACATTCCGTGCTGCATATCGATCACGACCGCGCCGAAACCCTCGCGCGCAATGGCTTCGCAAACCAGCGGCTCCGGGAGACTGCACCACGCCGAGTAAACGGTTTCTCCGGCGCGCAGACGGCGGGCGAGCGAGAAGGCGGCGTTGGCCATGATCGGGACTGCGCTCTAGATTTTCGCGATGGCTACTTGGTAGTCGTTATGCGTCATCCGGAACTGGCCTTCGATCGACTTGAGGAAGGCGTCGACCCCGGGCTTCGGATTGTCCATGGGATCGGGCATCTCTTCCCAGAGATAATCGTCGAAGATCACGAGGCCGCCCGACTCCATCAAGGGCCAGGTCAGAACGCTGTCGGCATAGACCTCACGGGCGCGATGGCCGCCATCGATATAGGCGATGTCGAACCTTCGCTCTGCGACGCCGAGTGCGATCAGGGCATCCACCGAACTTGCCTTGATCTTTTCGATGCGGCCTGAAAACGCACCGGTATTGGCATCGAACCGGCGCTCGACCGAGCGCAGCAGCTCCGCGTCTTCCGGGCTGCGGGACGCCGCCTCCTGATGTTCCTGACCACCCGCAAAGGTATCGACGCAGGTCATCTGCATCTGTGGCAGGTAATTCAGGAAAAACAGCGCCGAGCGGCCTTCCCAGGAGCCGATCTCGAGCAGGCGCGTCGGCCGGTCGCGATAGGGCGCGAGCAGCTTCATCCAGTTCGGAAAGTGCCACGACGTCCAGTCCGTCACGAACGACTTGCCCTCATACCAGCGGGCCGTCTCTTCAAGCGACACGGGGCTTTGGGCTGTCTGCATGACGGTGGTTCGCTATGCTACTTGCCGGCCTGGATCTGCCTCACCGCCTCGGCGAGAAACTCTTCCATCTTGGCACGCACTTCGGCTTCGGTGGCCTTGCCGCCCAGATCCTTCACAACCTTGCGGAGCACGTCGCCGTCACCGGCTTCCTCGAAATCGGCCGCCACGACTTCCTTGGAATAGGCGTCGGCGTCAGCCCCGGTCTTGCCGAGTTCCGCCGCGGCCCACAGGCCGAGCAGCTTGTTGCGACGTGCCGTGGCCTTGAACTTCAATTCCTCATCATGCGCGAACTTTTTCTCGAAGCCTTCTTCGCGCTTGTCGAACGTAGTCATTTGCTCCTCGCTGGCGACTGTTTCTTTGCGATATATATGGGAAGGGCGACGGCGGCCATCAAAGGTCGGAATCGGACGTTAGCATGCCGATCATGCCGCCGGAAACGCGGCGGAACGTCCGTGTCGCTGGCATACCCAAGTAAGGCCGTCAAGGCAGGCATTGGCGATTCGCGCAAGCCGCCTATATGCGGCAGGTCGCGGGCCGCCCCGCAGATTGTATCTACCGGGTCGATCGGCTAGGTTGCGAGGACGGACAGGCGACCTCCGTTCGACGCGTCGCGCCGTTCGCCCCGCCGCGGACTTCAAGAATAGCAACAGGAACCCCGGCTTTCGATGGACTTCCACAAAACACGGTATATTCCGATGAGCCGCCGCCGCCGCATTTATGAAGGCAAAGCCAAAGTTCTTTACGAGGGTCCCGAACCCGGCACTTTGATCCAGCATTTCAAGGACGATGCCACGGCCTTCAATGCCAAGAAACATGAAGTGATCGAAGGCAAGGGCGTGCTGAACAACCGGATTTCGGAATATGTTTTCCAGAATCTGAACGACATCGGCGTGCCGACCCACTTCATTCGCCGCCTCAACATGCGCGAGCAGTTGATCCGCGAAGTGGAAATCATTCCGCTCGAAATCGTCGTGCGCAATGTCGCCGCGGGTTCGCTCTCGACACGGCTCGGTATCGAGGAGGGCACGCAGCTGCCGCGCTCGATCATCGAGTTCTATTACAAGAACGATCAGCTCGGCGATCCGATGGTCTCGGAGGAGCACATCACCGCATTCGCCTGGGCCAATCCGCAGGAGATCGACGACATCATGGCGCTCGCCATTCGCGTCAACGATTTTCTGTCGGGACTTTTCCTCGGCGTCGGCATTCGCCTGGTCGATTTCAAGATGGAATGCGGCCGGCTCTGGGAAAACGACATGATGCGGATCGTGGTGGCCGACGAGATCTCGCCGGACTCCTGCCGGTTGTGGGACATCAAGTCCAACGAGAAGCTCGACAAGGATCGCTTCCGCCGCGATCTCGGCGGACTGCTCGAAGCCTATACAGAAGTCGCCAAGCGGCTTGGCATCATGAACGAGGGTGAGCCGCCGCGCGGCACGGGCCCGGTTCTTGTCAAAGGTTGAGCATGCCGGCGATCGGCCGAACGCGAACGGGAGCCTTTGGCTCCCGTTTTTCGTTTGGCGGTATCGCAAGCGCGCTGGTCGCTGTTGCTGCGGCCATAACCATCGCGCTGCCGGTCTGTGCTGCGGAATATCGCGACGATGCCGGCGTCTTCACCATCTCCTATGACGAGGCGGTGTGGACATTCACGCCCGGGACCGGCGGGGGCTTCACGATTGATTGCGCGCCCAAGGCGTGCGGCGGCACCGACACAAGCTGTTTCGCTGGCCGGCTCTGGGTTCCGCTCGCGAGCGTCGCGCGGCTCACCCGCGAGTTCGATGCAAAGGACACCGAGCGCGCTGTTCTGGACGGTCTCATCAGGGAAAAGGCGGAGCGGGACAAAGGCAACGCCGATACGGGCGCGCCCGAAGTCGTTCAGCCCTACCGGTTGATCCACACCAGCATCGGCCATCCGGTCTACGCGTCCGATTACCGGGTTTCGCTCTCGGGGCAGCTGATGCGCTTTTTGTCCTTTTCCACAGCGGCGCGCAGCTATTCGGTCGCGATCGTGTGCCGGGCGCCGCAGGACGCCCTTTCGGTCTGGCGGCCCCGAATCGATGCTTTGATCGAGGGCTTCCGTCCCGCACCGGACCCGTTCTGGCTGCGCTGGCTCGCAAGGTTCGGGCTCTGAATGGTGCGGTTCCTTGTGAAAGGTTGAAGCATCCGTCTGCTCTCGCTGTGGGTACCGGATTAGAATGGCCGCCGAATCCCGGCGCTATTCTTGCTTTTGGAGACAGCATGCGATCAACGCGAGTGCACATCGTTCTGGCGGCGCTTCTCGTAGGCTCTGCCTGTGCGCAGGCCGCGGATCTGCCCGCGCCGATGCCGGTCAAGGCGCCCGTGGCAGCGCCGGCCTTCAGCTGGACCGGCCTCTATCTCGGCGCGCATCTCGGCTATGGCTGGAGCCGCACGACCTACACCGATCCGACGCTGCCGGGCTGGCAGGTCATCAACAGGCCGGACGGCATCCTGGGTGGCGGGCAGATCGGCTACAATTATCAATTCGGCGCCGTGGTGCTCGGGATCGAGGCGGATCTGTCCGCGACCGGGATCGATGGGACGACGTACGACGTCGCACCGTTCGCCGGTGACCGCTACCGCGACCAGTTGAAATGGACCGCGACCGTGGTCGGCCGCCTCGGCTATGCCTTCGACCGGACGCTGCTCTACGTGAAGGGCGGGGCCGCCTTCGCGAAGGCCGACCACGAATACCAGTGGATCGGGACGACCGCTGTCGCGACCGGCGACCGCAGCCCCTCGGGCTGGACGATCGGCGGCGGGATCGAATACGCGCTCGCGCCCAACTGGTCGGTGCGGCTCGACTATAGCTACATGGAACTCGACAAGCGCGGCGTGACCCTGGTCGAACCGAGCTATGCCTGGGTGACCGACGTCGATCAGGCGGTGCATGCGCTCAAGGTCGGGGTCAATTTCCGCCCCTGGCCGTGATGCCGGGCCGCCGCGCCCGGCGTCCGAAAGAAGCGTCCGGGCGCAATTGAGGGACGCGGCGAAGGGTGCTAGGTCGACTTTCGTCCGGCTCCGAATCTGCGGTCTGTTCTTATGAAAGCGCGCGTCACCGTCACCCTGAAATCCGGCATTCTCGATCCGCAGGGCAAGGCGATCGAGGGCGCGCTGAAATCGCTCGGCGTGTCCGGAGTTGCGAGCGTCCGCCAGGGCAAGGTGTTCGACATCGAGATCGAAGACGGCGACAAGGCGAAAGCCGAAGCCGCGCTGAAAGCCGCCGCCGAGAAGCTTCTGGCGAATACCGTGATCGAGAATTATCGCATCGAACTTCTGTGAACCCCATATCGGCGCCATGAAATCCGCTGTTCTCGTCTTTCCCGGCATCAATCGCGAGCGCGACATGGCGCGCACGCTCAGGCTTGTCTCCGGCGTTCAGCCGGCGATGGTCTGGCATGCGGAGACCGAACTGCCCGCAGGCACCGATCTCGTGGTGGTGCCGGGCGGCTTCTCCTACGGCGATTACCTGCGCTGCGGCGCGATTGCGGCGCGCGCGCCGATCATGGATGCGGTACGCGCCTTTGCGGAGAAGGGCGGTCTCGTCCTTGGCGTATGCAACGGGTTCCAGATTCTGTGCGAGTCCGGCCTTCTGCCCGGCGTCTTGATGCGCAATGCGAGGCTGAAATTCGTCTGCCGCGATGTGCATCTGCGGGTGGAGCGCTCCGACACGCCCTTCACGCGCGGCTACAATGCCGGGCAGGTGATCCGGGTGCCGGTGGCGCATGGCGAAGGCAACTGGATCGCGGACGCCGAGACGATCCGCCGCGTCGAGGACGGAGGGCAGGTGATCTTCCGTTATTGCGCGCCGGACGGTGAGCTCGGCGAGACATCCAACATCAACGGCGCCACCAACGGCATCGCCGGCATCGTCAACGCGCGTGGCAATGTCGCCGGCATGATGCCGCATCCGGAAAATCACGTCGAAAGCATCATCGGCTGCACCGACGGACGCGGCCTGTTCGCGGGGCTCGCGGCGCAGTTCGGCAAAGCGGCCTGACTTGGCGGCGTGACTTGGCGGCGTGACTTGGCCGCGTGACTTGGCGGCGTAACCTCGCGGGGTAACTTGGCGGGGTAACTTTGGCCCCGTAGATTTCCCTGACCGGGCGCTGAACCGGACCTGCCGCGGGGCCGGCACCTTGTGGGACCGCATTTTCCGGATCCAGCGCCCGCAGCCGCGCTGATTGCCTTTCCCCGGCCTGGCCGCCTGCAGGGGCCCGATCGCCTGAAATAAGGCGTGGATGGCCCCCATGGCCGACCTGAAAAAGGTGAAAAGCCGAGGCGGTTCGACTACATACGGCGCGTGAGCCGCCCCGAACCCAAAATCACGCCCGAACTGGTCGCCGAACACGGCCTCAAGCCGGACGAGTATCAGCGCATCCTCGACCTGATCGGCCGCGAGCCGACGCTGACCGAGCTCGGCATCTTCTCGGCGATGTGGAACGAGCATTGCTCGTACAAATCCTCGAAGGTGCATCTGCGCGGTCTTCCGACGGAAGCCCCATGGGTGATCCAGGGGCCCGGCGAGAATGCCGGCGTGATCGATATCGGCGACGGCCTTGCTGTGGTCTTCAAGATGGAGAGCCACAATCATCCGAGCTTCATCGAGCCCTATCAGGGCGCGGGGACCGGGGTTGGCGGAATCCTGCGCGACGTCTTCACCATGGGCGCGCGACCGATCGCGGCGCTGAACGCGCTCTCGTTTGGCGATCCGGCCCATCCGAAGACGCGGCATCTGGTATCCGGCGTGGTGGCCGGCATCGGCGGCTACGGCAATTCCTTCGGCGTGCCGACCGTCGGCGGACAAGTGCGCTTCCACACCCGCTATGACGGCAACATCCTCGTCAATGCGATGGCGGTCGGACTCGCGCGCGCCGATGCGATCTTCTACGCGGCGGCGTCGGGCGTCGGCATGCCGATCGTCTATCTCGGTTCGAAGACCGGGCGCGACGGCATCCACGGCGCGTCGATGGCGTCCGCTGAATTCGACGACGATTCCGAGGAGAAGCGTCCGACCGTGCAGGTCGGCGATCCATTCGCCGAAAAGCTGCTGCTCGAAGCCTGCCTCGAGATCATGGAGAAGGGCTGTGTGATCGCGATCCAGGACATGGGCGCGGCCGGCCTCACATGCTCCGCGGTCGAGATGGGCGCCAAGGGCGATCTCGGCGTCACCCTCGATCTCGAAAAGGTGCCGACCCGCGAAGCCGGCATGACCGGCTACGAGATGATGCTCTCGGAGAGCCAGGAGCGCATGCTCATGGTGCTCAAGCCCGAGAAGGAAAAGGAAGCCGAGGACATCTTCCGCAAATGGGGACTCGACTTCGCGATCGTCGGCGAGACCACGCCGACCAAGCGCTTCCTCATCCGCCATCACGGCGAGACGCTGGCCGATCTTCCGATCAAGGAACTGGGCGACGAGGCGCCGGTCTATAACCGGCCGTTGGTCGAGACACCGAAGAAGCCGGCGATCGACGCGAAGGACGTGAAGGCGCCGCTGTCAAATGCAGACGCGCTGCTCAAACTGATCGGCTCGCCGGATCTGTGCTCCAAGCGCTGGGTGTGGGAGCAATACGACCACATCATCGGCGGCAATACCGTGCAGCGGCCGGGTGGCGACGCCGCGGTGGTGCGCGTCGAGGACGGTCCGAAGGGCCTTGCGATGACCTGCGATGTGACGCCGCGTTATTGCGAGGCCGATCCGTTCGAGGGCGGCAAGCAGGC
>NZ_DATMRX010000368.1:0-4143 GCF_035565855.1 Pseudorhodoplanes sp. | reverse complement strand
CCGAACAGGACGGCGAGCCGGTGACGCCGACGCGCAAGGTGAAGCGCAACCTGATGTACGATCGCTTCAAGGATCTGGTCGAAGGCATGTACGACGACACGGAGGAGCGGATGCTCGCTGCAGGTGCGGGCGATGCGCTGCTCTAGTTCTTCTCCCCTCCCCCCGCGAGCGAAGCGAGTGGCGGGGAGGGGTCGGGGGTGGGGGGCCACAACAACAGCCCCCCACCCCGGCTCGCATTCGCTTCGCTCACGCTCGCCGACCCTCCCCACCGCTTCGCGGGGGGAGGGAAAAGAAGCGACGCAAGTCGCGCGTTGAATGACAACAATCGAACGAGGGAGAACGCCAATGCTGAAACGGAGCCTGATGGGCGCAATTGCTGCGCTCGCCATTGCATTGCCCGCCACGGCGCAGGAGACCTACACCATCGGCCTGACCGGCGCGATGACGGGACCTGCCGCCGGCACGCTCGGACCAGCCGTCGAAGGCCTGCGCCTCTATATCGACAAGCTCAATGCATCGGGCGGCATCGACGGCCGCAAGGTGAACCTGATCCTGCAGGACGATTCCGCCGAAGCATCCAAGGCCGCCGCGAATGTGAAGCGGCTGGTGGCGCAGGACAATGTGCCGGTTCTGGTCAATGCAAGCCTGTCCTCGACCTACGCACCGATGCTCGCGGAAACCAAGCGCGCCGGTGTGCCTGTCCTCTTCATGGGCGCGGTTTGCCCGAAGGAAGTGCTGCCGCCGAACGCCGATCCGTTGCAATTCTGCTCGACCGGCTTCGCGCAGACCTATGACAGCCGCGCTGCGCTCGCTTACGTCAAGAGCGTCGCCAAGGGTCCGGTGAATGTCGGCTATGCCGCGATGGCCATTCCGATCTCGCGTTCGGAAATCGATTTCGCGGCGGCCGAAGCCGAGAAGATGGGCTTCAAGACCGTCGCCAAGGAAGTGATCCCGCCGCCGACGCCGGACTACACGCCGTTCGCGACCAAGATCAAGGATGCAGGCGCGAACTGGGCGTTCTCCTGGGCGCCGTGGGTGACAGAGATCCGCACCTTCGAGGCGCTGCGCCGTCTCGGCTGGGACGGTGAATATCTCACCATCGCGCATCTCGAAGCCGAGGGTGAATTGCCGCGCGTGAAGGACCCGAAGTTCTACGTGATGGGTGCGAATTCCTTCTATGCCGACGGATTGCCGATCCATAAGGAGATCGAGGCGGCGGCGAAGGCCGGCGGCGCCAAGTATCCTGTCAACCAGATGACCGAAGGCTGGCTCGGCGGTCTCGCGCTCGAAGCTGCGTTGCGCAAGGCCGGCTGGCCCGCCACCAAGGAAAAGATCGCAGCCGCGATGTCGGACCTGAAGGTCGATACCAAGGGGCTGCGCGGCGTGCCCATGGTCTGGACCAAGGATAATCACTTCCGCACCCAACAGGCCTATCGCGTCTATCGCTGGGACGGCGGCAAGATCGGCGTGCTGCAGGACTGGAAGGTCTACGACGTGCAGTGAGGTACGCGGCACGAAACCATACACTCCGCTCGCCCCCGCGAAGGCGGGGGCCCGGCACAAGCCTGCAAGCGGATGCTTGTGACTCCGGGTTCCCGCCTTTGCGGGGACGAGCGGAATACTAACGCCTTGCACGAGTGGCTATGTCGCAGTCGAAGTCTGAAAGCTGACCCTTGCAACTCCTCGTCAATATCCTCGTCCTCTCATCCATCTACGCACTGATCGCCTGCGGCTATGTGCTGATCTATCGGGTCAGCCGCGTGCTCAATCTCGCGCACGGCGAGCTAATGATGGTCGGCTCGTACCTGCTGCTTACCACGGCCTGGATGTTCGCAGGCTCTCCGGTCACCGCGATCGCGTCGGCGGTCATGCTGAGCCTGACGGTCGGCGTGCTGGTCTACATCTTCCTGATGCGCAAGATGACCGGCGAGATGGTGCTCGCCGCCGTGCTCACCACCGTGGCGCTCGGCATTCTACTGCGCGGCCTGATGGTGCTGATCTGGTCGGCGCAGCAGCAATATCCGGCGCAGGCGCTTGGCTTTTCCAATCCGGCGTTGCTCCTGCCCGGCGGCGCGCGCATTTCGCTGTTCGCCGCGATCCTGATCGGCGTGACGATCCTGACCTACGCGGCTCTCTTCACTTTCCTTCGCTTTGGCGCATGGGGCGTGCGCATGCGCGCGGCGGGACAAAATCCGCTGCTCGCGGCGCAGCGCGGCATCAACCTGCATGCAGTCTATGCGCTCGCCTGGGGGCTCTCGACGCTGACCGGATCGCTCGCCGGCATGCTGATCTCGCTCGATTCCGGGCTGACCGGCTCGATGGTCATCATCGGGCTGAAAGCCTTCCCGGCGGCGCTTGTCGGCGGCCTCGACTCGCTGGTCGGCGCCATCGTCGGCGCGCTCATCATCGGCATCTGCGAGGTGCTGGCGATCCAGTATATCGATCCACTTCTCTCCGACGTGATCCCGTTCATCGTGCTGATCGCGTTCCTGATCGTCCGGCCCTGGGGCCTGTTCGGCACCCGCGAGGAGCTCGACCGTGTCTAGTCAGCCGCGCGCCTCGGGCTATTTCCGCACCAGCTATTCGCAGGACTTGGCGCTCGTGCAGACGCGCTTCCAGCGCGTCAGCGCGGTTGCGTTCGTCATTGTCCTCCTTGGCTTTCCGCTGATCGCCTCGAACTTCTATCTCGATCTGGCGACGCAGGTATTCCTCGCATCGGTCGGCGCGCTGTCGCTGATGCTGCTCACCGGTTACGCAGGCCTGATCTCGCTCGGCCATGCGGGCCTCCTTTGCGCCGGCGCGTTCACCGCCGGCATCCTGTTCAAGGAGTTCAACACCCCGATCTGGCTGACGCTGCCGGCCGCGGCCATCGTCGGCGCGATGCTCGGCGTGATCTTCGGGTTGCCGTCGCTGCGGCTGCGCGGACTCTATCTCGCAGTCTCCACCCTCGCGCTGCATTTCATCGTGGTCTATCTCGGCGGCGAATACGAAACCAAGCGCGGCTTCTCCACCGGCATCACCATCGATGCGCCGTTCGTGTTCGGCTACGAACTCTATGGCGGCCGCACCTGGTACTACGTCATGCTGGCCTTCGCGGCGCTGACGCTCCTCCTCTGCGTCAACCTGATGCGAACCCGCACCGGCCGCGCCTGGCGTGCGATCCATGCGCACGAAACCGTCGCCGAAGCGCTCGGCATCAATGTCGCCGCCTACAAGCTGCTCGCCTTCGTGATCTCCTCCGCCATCGCCGCCGTCGCCGGCGCGTTGTTCGCCTATTATCGCAGCTTCGTCTCGGTGGAGGCCTTCTCGCTGTTCCTCACCATCCAGTATGTCGCCATGGTGATCATCGGCGGCATGGGATCGCTGCTCGGCGCCATCCTCGGCGCGCTGTTCGTCACGCTGTTTCCCTATGTGATCGAGGGCGCGCTGCTGAAGCTGCCGAATGCGCAGGCCTATGCCGGGCAATTGTTCGCGGTGAACTATGCCGGCTTCGGCCTCGTGATGATCCTGTTTCTCGTGTTTGAGCCGCTTGGCCTTGTCGGCATCTGGCATCGCATCCAGACTTACTTCCTGCTCTGGCCGTTCAAGCATCGCCCGGTCGCGGGAGCGCGCAAATGAACGCGCCACTTCTCACCGCCGAAAAGCTGGCCGTGGTCTATCACCACGCCATTACCGCGATTCAGGGCGTATCGCTCACCGTGAACGAGGGCCAGATCGTTGCGATCCTCGGCACCAATGGCGCTGGCAAGTCCACGACGCTGCGTGCGCTCTCCGGCTTTCTCGGCATCGACAATGCGCGGGTCACCGAAGGCTCCATCACCTTCAAGGGCCAGCGCATCGAGAACCGCCCGCCGAACGAACTGACCCGGCTCGGCATCGCGCTGATCCCCGAACGCGAGAAGGTGTTCCCCAATCTCACCGTCGCCGACAATCTCGCAGCGCCCTTCGCGCCGGCGATGAGCAAGGCCGAACGCCGCCGGCGCGAGGAGCAGATCTACGGCTTCTTCCCGCGCCTCGGTGATCTGCGCGCGCGCATCGGCGGCCTCCTCTCCGGCGGCGAGCGGCAGATGCTGGCGCTCGCATCGGGGCTGATGTGCAAGCCGCAGCTTCTGCTCGTTGACGAGCTCTCGCTCGGCCTCGCGC
>NZ_DATMRX010000367.1:0-12575 GCF_035565855.1 Pseudorhodoplanes sp. | reverse complement strand
CGCCCGCGCGCGATCTTCTGCTTCGCCTTGCGATCGAGCGGCGCAAGCGGCGGCGGCTTTTTCGGCTTGGATGCACGAACGGGTACGGTCGGTGCTGGTACCGGGCGCGGCGCGTTGCTCCCGGCTTTTGGCTCACCTGCCTCCGGATAGTCCGCTTTCGTTTGCGGACGCTTGCGGAGCGGTCGCACCGTTCGGGTCACCCCGTCCCACAGCGCGATGTCGTCCGAGGAAAGCCGCCGTCCTTTGCGGCTTCCATCGCCGGTCATGGCGACGGCGTACTCGTGGCTTGAGGCGAGCGCTGGGTGGCCGGCGTAGCGGGCTTCGCATTCGCCGCGCCGATCGGCGTGGGGAACGGATTGCCGCCGCGCGCTGCGGCCGGGCGAGGCTTGACCGCGGAGGCGTCGATCTTGGGACTAGCCTTGTTGTCCGATTTGTTATCCGCCTTGGCTTCGCGCTTGCCGTCGGTCTTGCGCTCGCGCGTGGGCTGGCCAGCGAGTTCGGGCTTCGTGGGGACCGGTGCCGCCGCGGGCTTGACCGGTACCGGTTTGGGCACCGCCGCGACGGCGGGCTGCGGTTTCGCTTTGGGAGCAGGCTTGGGTTCAGACTTGGCCGCGTTGTCGGCCTTGGTATCCGGCTTCGGCTGGACGCGCGCCGTCGCTTGCGGCTTGGCGCGGGGATCGGGACGCGGGGTCGGTGCCGTGGCCGGCACACTTGCGGTCACAATCGGCTCGGGCTTTGCCTCGGCCTTCGCGGCAGCGGGCGGCGGCGTGATGCTGGCGACGACGCTGAGGTCCTTGGGTCGCGGCTGCGGCAGCGGCATGCCGAGCGCCTCATCGTCGGGATCGAGCTCGTTCGGGATCAGCATCACGAACTGCCCGTTATGCTTGAACCGACCGGCAGCGCGCGCAGCTTCTTCGCCCGCGCCGAGATAGATGTCGGCGCGTGCCGGACCGATGATCGCTCCTCCGGTGTCCTGCGCGATCATCAGGCGGCGGAACCAGGTGTCGGGCTTTTCGCTTGCGATCGGCAGATGCGCATTGACGAAGACGGGCATGCCGTAGGTGTGGATGCGCCGATCGACCGCGATCGATCGCGCCGCCGTCAACGAAATGCCTTGCGCGCCGATCGCCTCGTCATGTTCGCCAAGATCGGTCTCACGGAAGAACACAAAGGACTTGTTCATCCGGCGCAGTTCTTTGCCTTCTTCCGGGTTTTTTTCCATGAATTCCCGGATTTTCTGCATCGACATTTCTTCGCGCGGAACGATGCCACGCTGCACGAGGACCGAACCGACGGCGAAATAGGGATGACCGTTCCTGTCGGCGTAATTGAGCCGGATGATCTTGCCGTCTTCCAGGCGTACGCGCACGGAGCCCTGAATTTCGGCGAAGAATGCGTCGATCGGATCCTTGAGCCAGACGATTTCGAGATCGCGCCCGGCAAGCGCGCCTTCCTCGATCTGCGTGCGATCATAGTACGGAGCCGTCGCGCGCTTGACGACACGTTTGCCGGCCTTGCCCTTGCCGCCGGAGCGCCGTAGCCGCTGCGTCACGAGATCGGGCGGCCGCCGGTAGAGTGGCGTCGTGTAGACGTCGCTCGGCCACCGCGCCCCTTCGACCACCGGCTCGTAATAGCCGGTGAAAAATCCCTCGGCCTCACCCGTGGCGGTCAGACGGATCGGACGGAAATTCTGTTCGAAGAAATGCCGCGCACCGGTTTGGTCGAGCGGCATGGCCTCGACGGCGCGCTCGCAAACCTTGGCCAGCGCGCGATAGGCTTCGCCGCGCTCGGCACGCATCTTGGCCGTGCTGCGCAGGATCGGTTTGCAACTCGCGAGGAAGGTCGAGAAGGCCTCGGCGTGATCATCGTCGATCCAGCCTTTCATCTCGTGCCAGGCCATCGCCTCGAAGTCGCTACCCGGAATCTTCAGCGGATGCGCTTTGGTGACCCGCTTCTTGATGACCTTCGCGCGTGCCGATTTCTTCGGCGTCGCAGCCGCACCAGCCTTGGTTCCGGCTTTCGTCTCGGCTTTGGAGATCGACGGGAAAGGATTTGCGAGGAGGGGGACCGCGGCGATGGCCAGAGCGAGCCCAGCCCATTTCAGCCGGCGCGCATTCAAATTCTGCAATGTCCGCCAAGGCACCCCGATCAAACCCACGAGCCCCCGATTAAAATCGATTGCGCTGACGCAACTATTGTCCGGCTTCGGTCGCGACCAGCTTCCAGTTCGGGTCGCGCGCCGTCACATCGCGCGCGAAGGTCCAGACGTCCGTCACCTCGGTCACCTTGTCGGGGCTGCCGTCGATGACGTTGCCAGCCTTGTCGCGCGTCGCCGAAATCAACTGGGACACGAAACGCACGGTCACCTGCGCTGTATTGCCGCGCAACTCGGCACCGATGATGTCGGCGGTATCGAGCGATACAAATTTGTTCTCGACCGTTTCGCCCTTGGCCTCGCGGTCGCGGATGGCGGCTTCGAAGCCGTCATAGACCTCACGCGACAGCAGACCCTTCAGCGATTTGCGGTCCCCGGCCGCAAAAGCGCCCACGATCATCTCGTAGGCTGCCCGGGCGCCGGCAACGAAATGCTTGGCGTCGAAGCTGCGATCCTGGGCGGCGATCGCATCGAGGCCGCTGGCGACGGCACTGCCTTCGGCGGCAATGCCCTTCCAGCGATCCGGCGACGGCTCGATCGGCCGCGCCACGCTTTCGGGGTTACGGGTCGGCAGCGTGACGACCTTGTCGCTGGCCGGCGCACGGGCGTCCCGCGCGGAATAGGGGTCATAGGGCGGCCGCTCGCGACCGGTACGCTGCCCAAGCACGCTGCGCAGGCGAATGAAGATGAAAATCGCCAGCGCCAGAAAGATGATGGTGTAGATGTCGAACACGTCGTGAATGCCTTTGCGGCCCGGATCAGACGGGGCCGCCGCGTCAGCACGAATGCGCTACTGGAGCCGTCCAACGCTATAATCTAGTTACGCGGTCGGTCTTGGCCATAGGTCGCTTCGAACCAAAAACTGAGCTTCGAGCAGATTTTAGACGATCCCGGCCGCAAAGGCCAACACGAGACGGCGATGGGAAACGCGCCGATGCCGGTCGGAAAGCTGATCCTGTTCGGTCTTTTGGGCCTGGTTATGGCCGAGGCCGCGGTTTTCCTGATGGTCGCTTGGATTTTAGGTATATCCGGCGCCCTACTGGCGCTCCTTGCTACCTCCGTCTTGGGGGTCACGGTGCTGGCGCGGATGGGCCGGCGGTTCGTCCGCCGCCTCGCCGACATCGTGGCCCAACGCGATTTCGGCGCTGCCGGCACCCGGTCGAGTGGGCTCCTGACCACCCTCGGTGGCCTCCTCCTTGTGCTGCCCGGCTTCCTCACCGACGGCATTGGATTGCTGCTGTTGATCCCGGCAGTGCAGCAGCGCCTGCGCAACTCCGCGCCGGACCGACGCCCGCGGCCCTCGGGCCGCATCCTCGAACTCGACCGCAGCCAATGGCACGACCTGCCCGGCCGGGTCGAGGACCGCGACCGCCCCTCTCGAGCACCGCCGGTGCGCCGGCGGCGGACGCCCCCTTGAGGATACGCCGACCGCAACCGGTCGATCCGCCGCACTGCCACCAATCCTTGTTCCGTTTCGAGGCGTGTGTTAGCCACTCCGCCCCAAGCGCCGTAACGCGGCACCCCAACCAGGATTGACGATGGCGAACCCGACGAATGGCGGCCAGCACGCAGATCAAGCAGCCATGCCGCAACTCAATGTGCTGGCGCAGTATGTGAAAGATTTCTCCTTCGAGAATCCGAATGCGCCGCGCTCGCTGCAGCCGTCCAACCAGCAGCCGCAGATCAACATCCAGATCAACGTCAATGCCACGCCGCTGCAACAATCCGATTTCGAGATCGACCTGAAGATCGAAGGCAAGGCCGAGATCGGCAGCACCCTCCTGTTCGCCTTCGACCTCGTCTATGGCGGCGTTTTCCGCATCCAGAACGTCCCGCAGGACAGCATCCATCCGGTCCTGATGATCGAGTGCCCGCGGCTGCTCTTTCCGTTCGCCCGCGAAATCATCGCTTCGGCGGTGCGCAATGGCGGCTTCCCCCCGCTCTATATCGATCCGGTGGACTTCGTCGGCCTCTATCGTCAGAAGCTCGCCGAACAGGCTGCCGCTCAGCAACAGCCGAGCTGACGCGTCTTCATTTCCCTGCTTTGCGCGATGGCCGCGAAATTTGCGCGGCTATTGGCCGAATCCGCGCCAGATCAGACCTGCCCCGCATAGCTGCGCCAGATCGCGCTCTCACCCAGCGTCGCGATGAACGCGGCGTGGGCCGCACGCTCTTCCTCCGTGATCCGGGGCGCCAGCGGCGTCGGGCGCACGCGCACGCCATTGGCGGCGCCAATCGCGATCCCACGCGTGCTGCTTGCAACCAGGGTGAGCGAGGTCTGCCGTGCATCGGTCAGCTCGATATAGACTTCGGCCAGCAATTCGGCGTCCAGCAGCGCGCCGTGCTTCGTGCGCTTCGAATTGTCGATCCGGTAGCGCTGGCAAAGATCGTCGAGCTTGTTCGACATGCCCGGATGCTTTCGGCGCGCCAGCATCAGCGTATCGATGATGCGATCGCGCGCGAAAGGTGTGCGGCGAGCCAGGTCAAGCTCGGAATTGATGAAGGCAAGGTCGAAATAGCCGTTATGGGCGACCAGCGGCGCATCGCCGACGAAGTCGAGAAACTCGTCGGCGATTTCGTGAAACACCGCGTGTTGCTTCAAAAATTCCAGCGACAGGCCGTGGACGTTGAAAGCCTCGATCGGCATGTCCCGTTCGGGATTGATGTATTTGTGAAAGGTGCGCCCGGTCGGGAACCGGTTCAGCAGCTCGACGCAGCCGATCTCCACCAGCCGGTGCCCTTGCACCGGGTCGAGGCCGGTCGTTTCGGTATCGAAGACAATTTCCCGCAAGGCTCTGAATCCAGCAGAAGGCGGCGAATCAGGATTTCGGCGCCATTGTAGCGACCTTCTTCAGGATTTCGCGCACCTGTTGGCGCGCGTGCTCGATGCCCTGCCCGCTATCCACGATGTAATCCGCCCGCTGCCGTTTCTCGGCGTCGGGCATCTGTTTTGCGAGCAGGGCGATGAACTTCTCTTCGGTCATGCCCGGACGATCCATCACGCGCTGACGCTGCACATCGTGCGGAGCAGATACCACGACCACCGCATCGACCAGATCCTCCAGGCCGATTTCAAGCAACAGCGGAATATCGAGGACCACGACATTCGCACCGGACGCGCGCGCTTCGGCCAGAAAGCTGTCGCGATCCCGCTCCACCAGCGGATGCACGATCGCCTCCAGCCGCTTCATCGCGTCCGCGTTCCCGACCACGGCCTTCGCAAGCAGCGCGCGGTCGACCCTGCCGTTGACGGTCGTGCCGGGAAAAGCCGTCTCGAGCAGGGGTACCGCTTCGCCTTCATAGAGCGCATGCACCGCGGCATCCGCGTCATGCACCGGCACGCCCTCTTCGGCAAACAACCGCGCGGTGGTCGATTTACCCATGCCGATCGAGCCGGTGAGGCCGAGAATGATCATCTGGTCGCTCTGTCGGGCCGACGATGGAAAACGCCTATTCCTTCAGGAATCCCTGCTGCCGCAGAAACGCGAGCAGCGGCAATAGCGGCATGCCGAGGATGGTGAAGTAATCCCCCTCGACGCGCTCGAACAGGTGCACCCCGAGCTTCTCAAGCTGATAACCGCCAACGCTCTGGGTCACCGAGGGTCCAGCCGCTTCGAGATATTCCTCGAGAAAGCGGTCCGAAAAATTCCGCATCCGCAGCCGCGCCGTATCGACCACCTTGAACAGCACCGAACCATCCTGCACCAGCGTCACCGCGGAGTGCAGCGTGTGGCTCTGCCCGCGCAGCTGCCGCAATTGTTCACGCGCGGCATCGCTATCGGCGGGCTTGTCGAATTTCACCGAGCCCATCGCCAGCGTCTGATCCGCCCCGACCACCAGACGCGACGGCTGCTTGAATGAGACTGCGCTCGCCTTCTCCCATGACAACAGCAGCGCCAGCTCATCCGGATCCCGCTTGCCGCCCATGGCGCGCTCGATCGCCCGCTCGTCGATGCTGGCATGGACGATTTCGATCGGAATTCCCGCGGCGCTGAGCATGGTGCGCCGTGCGAGGCTCTTGGAAGCCAGGATCAGCGGCGCGGGAGCGGACCAGAATTGCATCGTGCCGGTGTTCCGAAAAAGCCGTTAATAGGTCGGCGCGCGACGGCGGTCGCTGAGAAGTTGCAGCACCGCCGCGGCGGTTTCCTCGATCGATCGGCGGGACACATCGATCAGCGGCCAGTTATGGCGTGCGCAGAGCTTGCGCGAGAAATTGATTTCCTCCGCCACTGCCTGCCGATCGATATAGGCCGCGTCGTTGTGGTGCGCGTTCAAGCCCAGAAGCCTGTTCTGCCGGATCTGCACAATGCGCTCCGGGCTGGCGAATAACCCGACCACCAGCGGCTTCGTCAAGGCTTCAAGCTCCGGCGGCACCGGGACCCCGGGCACCAGCGGATAATTTCCGGTCTTGATGCCACGGTTGGCGAGATAGATCGAGGTCGGGGTTTTCGAGGTCCGCGACACCCCGACGAGAACCACATCGGCCTGCTCTAGGTCCTCCACATGCTGGCCGTCGTCGTGCAGCATCGTGTAGTTAAGCGCGTCGATCCGCTTGAAATACTCGGCGTTCAGCGTGTGCTGGGCGCCCACCCGGGGCGTCGTGCTCTCGCCAAGGTAGGATTGGAACACGCGCAGCACCGGGCCGAGAATGGACCGGCAGGGCAGGCTCAGCTCTTCGCATTTCTTTTCCAGCCGGTCGATCAGCTCGGGGTCCAGCAGGGTGTAGAGCACGATCCCCGGCGCTTCCTCGATCTCGTTCAGCACGCGGTCGAGCTGCTTCTGCGTCCTGATCAGCGGATAGACATGCTCGATCGGCGAGATATGCGCGTATTGCGCGGCGGCCGCATGCGCCACCGTGGTCAGGGTCTCGCCGGTGGAGTCGGAGACGAGGTGGAGATGGAAATAGCTCGGATTTCGATGCGGCAAAGGCGGGATCCAGCGCGGTCTATGCACAGGATGGGCTGTGCGATGGTGGGGAGAAGGCCATGCCCAAGCCCAAAGCGCAAGGCTTTGGGGCCGCAGCCGGTCACGACTATCCACGCCACTGCCCGGTTGGACAGATTCCGCAAAATTGCCGATGCTGATGTTGATCGCTGGTACATTGCGTCGATCGTCTTGGATAAGGTCGGCGCATGCCTTTTCGATTCAACGCGATAGACCCTGTTGACGGATGTGAACAAGCTCTGCGGAGAAACGGGGATTTGTGCGCAAGTGACTCGCAGAATTGCCTGAACGACTCGTGAGTCCAGTCAACCGCGTAAAAGAAACTGAAGAGAAGATTCTTAGATTCTTTAAGGAAAGGACGCCGGTGGTGAGTGCCGTTGTGAACAAGCCCCTGCTCAATGTTCTGGACGGCCGACGCGAGCCCGTCCCTCCGGTCTGGATGATGCGCCAAGCGGGACGCTACCTTCCCGAGTATCGCGCAACGCGCGAAAAGGCGGGTTCGTTCCTCAAGCTGTGCTTCAATCCGGAGCTTGCTGCCGAAGTGACGCTGCAGCCGATCCGAAGGTTCAATTTCGACGCTGCGATTTTGTTCTCCGACATCCTGGTGATTCCCTACGCACTCGGTCGCAAGGTCGATTTTGTGGCCGGCGAGGGTCCACAGCTCGAGGCAATCGAGTTGCCGGAAACGGTCCAGAAGATCCGTCGCGAGGTCGACCACGGCTTGCTCGACCCGATTTACGAAACGATCGCGCGGGTGAAGCCGCAATTGCCGGATCGCGTTGCGTTTCTCGGCTTTTGCGGCGCGCCCTGGACTGTGGCGACCTACATGATCGCGGGGCACGGCACGCCGGACCAGGCGCCGGCGCGGCTATTCGCCTACCGGCATCCGGATGCCTTCGACGAACTGATCAATGTGCTGGTGAAGGCCTCGACCACGTATCTGATCCGTCAGCTCCAGGCCGGCGTCGATGCGGTGCAGATTTTCGATACCTGGGCCGGCGTATTGCCGCCGGAGGAATTCGCCCGCTGGTCGATCGCGCCGACGCGCCGCATTGTGCTCGGCGTGCGGGACGTCATTCCCGACGCTAAGATCATCGGCTTTCCGCGCGGCGCTGGCGCATCACTCGAGCGCTATGCCAGCGAAGTGCCGGTCAATGCGGTCGGGATGGACTGGATGATCGACAAGACCTTTGCCCGCGAGCGCGTGCAGACGCTCAAGCCGGTCCAGGGCAATCTCGATCCGCTGGTCCTGATCGCCGGCGGCGCGGCGCTCGACCGTTCGGTGGACGATGTGATGCGCGCATTCTCGGACGGCCCGTTCATCTTTAATCTCGGCCACGGCATCACGCCGGACACCCCGATCGCGCATGTCGAGCAGATGCTCCGCCGGGTGAGGGGCAGCTAATGCGCGCCCCGGAATGACGCATTAGCGGAGACCCCATGCTCTTCCTCTGGCTGAAATCCTTCCACATCATCGCGGTGATCGCCTGGATGGCGGGGATGCTCTATCTGCCGCGGCTCTTCGTCTATCACTGCGACGCCGAGCCGGGCTCGAAGCAGTCCGAGACCTTCAAGGTCATGGAGCGGCGCCTGCTCAAGGCGATCATCAATCCGGCGATGATCGCGACCTGGATTCTCGGCCTGTGGCTCGCCTGGGAGGCCGGATTTTTCAAGTCCGGATGGCTGCACTGGAAATTGTTGCTGGTCCTGGTGCTGTCCGGAATCCATGGCTGGTTCGTGCGCCTGACCCGGGATTTCGCCCATGACCGCAACCGGCACAGCCAAAGATTCTACAGGATTATCAATGAGGTACCGACGGTCCTGATGGTCCTGATCGTACTCCTGGTGGTGCTCAAGCCGTTCTGATGTCAACAGCCGCCGGCCCTGTCACAGAACCGCCACTTGCGAAATTGAAGCGCTGTCCGTATCTTCTGTACATCCCCCCGAACGCAGGCGGATGTCAGACAGCGCCACCGGTGTATCCGTAAAGCGCAAGCATCAGCCGGGGCGTATTGCCCGTCAGCGAACAAGACTTTCGGCACGACCTCCCGGCAAAGACCTGCGAAATCCTCTTTCGGAATTGCCGCCGCTGTTTCGATTTTCGTCTGGCGCCGGTGATCCTCATCCCAAGGACTGCCCCCGATGCGGGAAGTAAAGCTTCAAGACCTCAAAACCAAAACCCCCGTCGAACTTCTCTCCTTCGCCGAAGAGCAGGAGATCGAAAATGCCAGCACCCTGCGCAAGCAGGAGCTGATGTTCGCGATCCTCAAGCAGCTTGCCGCCAAGGAAATCGATATCGTCGGTGAAGGCGTCGTCGAGGTCCTCTCCGACGGCTTCGGTTTCCTGCGATCGCCGGAAGCCAATTACCTGCCCGGCCCGGACGACATCTACGTCTCCCCCTCGCAGATCCGCCGCTTCGGCCTGCGTACCGGCGATACCGTCGAGGGCCATATCCGCTCGCCGAAGGAAGGCGAACGCTATTTCGCGCTGCTCAAGGTCAACACGATCAACTTCGAGGACCCCGACAAGGCGCGCCACAAGATCAACTTCGACAACCTGACGCCGCTTTATCCCGACGAGCGGCTCAAGATGGAGCACGACGATCCGACCAAGAAGGATCTGTCGGCCCGCGTCATCGACATTGTCGCCCCGATCGGCAAGGGCCAGCGCGCCCTGATCGTGTCACCGCCGCGCACGGGCAAGACCGTGCTCTTGCAGAACATCGCGCATTCGATCACGGCGAACCATCCCGAGTGCTACCTGATCGTGCTGCTCATCGACGAGCGGCCGGAGGAAGTCACCGACATGCAGCGCTCGGTGAAGGGTGAGGTGGTGTCGTCCACCTTCGACGAGCCTGCCTCACGTCACGTCGCCGTCGCCGAGATGGTGATCGAGAAGGCCAAGCGCCTGGTCGAACACGGCCGCGATGTCGTGATCCTGCTCGATTCGATCACCCGTCTCGGCCGCGCCTACAACACCGTGGTGCCGTCATCCGGCAAGGTGCTGACCGGCGGTGTCGACGCCAACGCCCTGCAGCGGCCGAAGCGCTTCTTCGGCGCCGCGCGCAATATCGAGGAAGGTGGTTCGCTGACGATCATCGCCACCGCGCTGATCGATACCGGCTCCCGCATGGACGAAGTGATCTTCGAAGAGTTCAAGGGCACCGGTAACTCCGAACTCATCCTCGACCGCAAGGTCGCCGACAAGCGCACCTTCCCGGCGATCGACATCACCCGCTCCGGCACCCGCAAGGAAGAGCTGCTCACGGATCCGCAGCAGCTCAAGAAGATGTATGTGCTCCGCCGTATCCTCAATCCGATGGGCACGATGGACGCCATCGACTTCCTGCTCGACAAGCTCCGCAACACCAAGAACAACGCGGAATTCTTCGAGAGCATGAATACGTGATTGCCGCGTTATCGCGCGACATTGAGAGGCCGGGCTAAAAGCCCGGCCTTTTTCGTTCGGCGCGAGCGGATTGCAGCGCGTTGTTTTCACCAGCGGGCGATCACCGCTCAAAATATAAGCGCGCACTGACTCAAATTCGTGCGCCGCAAGTCGCACTTCACTAACGCTTTCGCAACGCGCGCCGTGCGATGCCCGCTGTCGTCGATGAGGCCGGCATCGATTCGGAAGTGCAAATGACTCAGAGATCCAACAGGCCCGCATTCTGGCTCGCGGTCCCAGCCTTCGTTGCGGCGATCGCGGCGGTCGGCTTTTACAGCATGTTCGGCTGGCTGGCCGGCGTTGGCGGCGCCGCCATCGGTGCATTGTGCGTCGGATGGTTCGCGGAGAACCGCCTGTCTCATCTCGTCGCCGGGCTGGTGCGGATTGCGCGTGGCGATCGCTTTGCGGGTCTGCCGGATGCTGTCGGCGACGGCAGCGTACAGCGTTTCGGCGAAGCCGCCGAAGCGATGCGCCAGGCGCTGAGCCGGGCCGAGGATCTTGCGATCGATCGCGACCGCCGGGTCACCGAATCGCGGCTGCGCCAGGCCGGGCGGCTGTTCATCACGCGGCGCTTTCAGGCCGCGATCGGCGACGTGATGGAGGCGCTGACCGGTGCCGGCGAACGCATCCGGATCACCGCGGCGGATCTCGCGGTTCGTAATCGGCAGATGTCAGACCGGGTGTCGAACGCCGCCCAATCGGCGGAAGCCGCCGCGATCGACGCGGCCAAGGTTGCGGGGGCGGCGCGCGAGGTACGCGACATCGTGCTGCGCTCCGGCGAGCATGTGCAGGCCGCGCGCGACGCCACGGCCCGCACGGCGGCGGAGCTCCGTCACGCCGACAAGACGGTCCACAGCCTGTT
Organism: Pseudorhodoplanes sp.; assembly: GCF_035565855.1. Taxonomy (GTDB): domain Bacteria; phylum Pseudomonadota; class Alphaproteobacteria; order Rhizobiales; family Xanthobacteraceae; genus Pseudorhodoplanes. The sequence continues at coordinate 1,167 of NZ_DATMRX010000367.1, read as the reverse complement.
CGATGCCGCGCAGCAGATCGATGTGGTGATCAAGCTCATCCAGTCGATCGCCGGTCAAACCTCGCTGCTGGCGTTGAACGCCACCATTGAGGCAGCGCGGGCCGGCGAATCCGGGCGCGGCTTTGCGGTGGTCGCAAGCGAGGTGAAGGAACTCGCCAATCAGACCGCGAACGCCACCAAGGAAATCCGCGCGCAGATCGCCAGCATTCAGAACGCGGTGAAGCAGACCGCGGACGCGATCGGCGCGGTGGCTTCGAGCGTAGAAGCAACGAGCGCGGTGAACCGCGACCTCAACGCCATTCTCGAGCAGCAACTGGCCGGGCTCGACCATATCGGCGACGAGGCCAATCGTGTCGCGGTGACGGTGTCGGAGGCCTTGCCCGATATTCAGCGCGCGATCACGGAAGTGTCACAGGCGGGCGAATCCGTGATGGGGACGGCGGACGATCTCGCCGCGCGCTCGCAGGCGCTGATCGAATCGATCGGCGGCTATTTCAAGGAGCTGGATCACGGCGCCATCCGCATCGGCATCCTGCATTCATTGTCGGGCACGCTGACCGCGGCGGAGCGGCCGCTGCAGCGCTTGCTGGTGATGCTGATCGAGCAGATCAACGAGGAAGGCGGACTGTTGCACCGGCCGGTCGAGGCGGTGATCGCCGATCCCGCCTCCGAACCGAAGCGTTATGCCGAGCACGCCGAGCGGATGCTGGCGGAGCAGGACATCGCCGTGATGTTCGGCTGCTGGAGCTCGGCCTCGCGCAAGCAGGTGATCCCGGTTCTGGAGCGGTACGGCGCGCTGTTGTTCTATCCAAGCCAGTATGAGGGCGAGGAACAGTCGCCGCATGTGTTCTATACCGGCGCGACGCCGCGCCAGCAGGCGTTGCCGGCCGTGGATTTCCTGCTCGACCGGGGCCGGCGCCGCTTCATCCTTGTCGGTACCGACTACGTCTATCCGCGCACGACGAATGCGATCCTGAAGAACTATCTCGCCTCGCGCGGCGTGCTGGCTGATGACGTGATCGAAATGTATGTGCCGCTCGGCGAACGCTTTTGGCGTGAACCCGTGGCGCAGATCGCGAAGTTCGGTGCGCGCGGCAACACCGCCATTGTCTCGACGATCTCCGGCGATTCCAATGTGCATTTCTTCCGCGAATATGCGCAGCAGGG
>NZ_DATMRX010000366.1:0-19801 GCF_035565855.1 Pseudorhodoplanes sp. | reverse complement strand
TAGCAAGACAAGGTCCGCTTGCTGCCGTCATTGTTAATGTTCGCATCGCTCAAACGGACGAACTTTGCGTAAATGCTGCAAAACGGAAAAGCAGTCGGGCGTCTAGACGATTTAGGATGAGGTGGAATTCCATCGCCCGTTTTCTTGTCACGCCCGGTCTTCTATCAGCACGCAAACGCGGAAACTTGCCCTGCCGCAATCAGGGCTGCCACCGCTTGACCCAGACCCGATTGTCGTGGAACGCCGCACCGCCATAGGGCGCGATCGCGTCGGCGCCGGTCAGCGAATTGATGCCGCAGCCGTCTTCGTAGGCAGAGTTGGGCCAGATCGATTCCGCGATCACCACGCCACGCCGGACGCCACCGAACAGTTTCGCGTGCAGCCTCACGGTGCCGCGCCTGTTGCCGACCGCGATGCGCGCGCCATCCGCGATGCCAAGAGGCGCCGCGTCGTCGGGATGGATCATCAGCGTCGGCCGCCCTTCCCGTTTCACCGAGGCCTCTGTCTCGTTGAATGTCGAATTGAGGAATTGCCGCGCCGGCGAGGTCGCAAGCCGGAATGGATGCTCCGCATCCGCCTCCTCCGTCACTGCCCAGTGGTCTGGCAACTTCGGCATTTCATCCACGGGACCGGCAGTCCAAGGCGACTTGAACGGCACCGTCGGCCAGTCCGGCTTGAACCGGAATTTGCCGTCCGGCCATTTGAAGCCGTCGAGATAATGCGCCTTCTCGAAAGGCGGCTGGCAATCGATCCAGCGCTCGCGCTCCAGCCGGGCCAGATCGCCCCAGCCTGAATTCTTCAGCGTCCAGTCGATGATCTCGCGCGGCGACATCTCGAAACCGGGATGCGTGACACCGAGGCGCTTCGCGAGTCCGCACAGGACATCGTGATTGCTGCGGCATTCACCCGGCGGATCGATCAGCTTCGGTCCGAGCAGAATGTATTGGCTGCCGCCCGCTTGATAGAGATCGTCGTGCTCCATGAACATGGTCGCGGGCAAGACGATGTCGGCCATCGCCGCGGTCTCGGTCATGAATTGCTCGTGGACGCACACGAACAGGTCCTCGCGCGCGAAGCCGCGCTTGACGACATTCTGATCGGGCGCAACCGAAACCGGATTGGTGTTCTGGATCAGCAAGGCCGTCACCGGCGGCCCGCCGAACAAGGCATCGGCATCGCCATCAAGGATCGCACCGATCCGCGACTGATCGAGCATGCGCACCGAAGGGTCGATCAGTTCGGGCGCCTCGATCAGCCCCTTGTTCCAGTGATAGATCGCCCCGTTATTGTGAAACGCACCGCCGCCTTCGTATTGCCAGGCGCCGGTCACGGCAGGGATGCAGCTCGCGGCATGCATGTTGACCGCGCCGTTGCGAGAGCGCGAGAAGCCGTAGCCCAGCCGGAAGAACGCGCGCTTGTTTTCTCTGACGAGGCGCGCAAATTCCTCGATGGTTTCGACCGGACAGCCGGTGATCGCCGACGCCCATTGCGGCGTCCGTGTCCTGACATGCGCCTCAAGCTCGCGCGGCGCATCGGTGTAGCGGTCGAGATAGTCCCAGTCGGCCGCGCCATCGCGGAACAGGCAATGCATGATGGCGCAGGCGAGCGCGCCGTCCGTTCCCGGCTTGACCAGCACCGGCAGGTCGGCCTGCTCCATCGTGCCGTTCATGTAGATGTCGACGGCGACGATCTTCGCGCCGCGCTCTTTGCGGGCGCGCGTCGCATGGGTCATGACGTTGACTTGGGTGGAGACCGGATTGGTGCCCCAGATCACCACGAGGTCGGATTTCGCCATTTCCCGCGGATCGGCGCCGGCGAGCTTTCCGGTACCCGCAATGAACCCGGTCCAGGCGGGATTGACGCAGATCGTGGTCTGAAAGCCGGAATATTTCTTCGCGTGGCGCAGCCGGTTGATGCCGTCGCGCATCACGAGGCCCATGGTCCCGGCATAGAAATACGGCCACACCGTCTCGGCGCCGTAGCGCGCCTCTGCCTTGAGGAATTCCTCCGCGACGATGTCGAGCGCATCGTCCCAGCCGATGTCCTCGAACGCGCCCTCGCCCTTGGCGCCCTTGCGCCGCAGCGGCCTCGTCAACCGGTCGGGATGATGGATGCGGTCGGCGTAACGGGCGACCTTCGCGCAGACGACACCGGCCGTATAGGCGTTGTCATCGGCGCCGCGTACCCGCCCGATGCGCACTCCATCATGGACCTCGACTTCGAGGGCGCATGTCGACGGGCAATCGTGCGGACAGGCCGAAGCCCTGATAGCAAGCGAAGGGGCGGGATGATGGATGTTCATCCCGCCCCTTCTAGCATTATTCAACCGCTTCGCCGAACCGGGTTCGGTCAGTGCTTGTGCGGAAATTCCTCGGGTCCGGGCGGATCGACCACCAGCGGCGCCTCGAGCATCTTCTTGTGCTTGTACTGCCGCAGCCAGTAGCCCATCAGCACCACGAAGGCCGCGCCGACCCCCGCCGCCCAGTAATGCAGCACATGCACCTGGTCAGGCGTCAGGACCCACTCGAGCGCCGGATCTTTCACCATGATGTCGCCGGCGACCCAGCCGAGCAGCGCTGCGCCGGCCCACACGAGGATCGGGAACCGGTCGAGCAGCGACATCAGCAGCGCCGAACCCGCGACGATCAGCGGGATCGACGTCACGAGACCGAAGATGATGAGCACGGTCTTGATCGTCGAGGCATGCGCCAGATCGACCACCGCCGCGGCCGATTCAGCCGCCGCCGCAATCGCGATCACGTTGTCGAGGCTCATGACGATGTCGGCCACCGCCACGATCCGCACCGCGCGCCAGAGATTGTCGGCCGCCGTGATCTTGCCCTCGCCGTGATCGTCTTCGGGCACGACCAGCTTGACCGCGACCCACAACAGCAGAACGCCGCCGATCAGCTTCAGGAACGGATATTCCATCGCCTGTGCCACGACCAGCGTGAACACAATGCGCAGGATCACCGCAACGCCGGCGCCGAGGATCATGCCCCAGAAGCGCTCGCGCGGCGGCAGCATCCGGCAGGCCAGCGCGATCACGACCGCGTTGTCGCCGGACAAAATGATGTTGATTCCGATAATCTTGCCCGCGGCGACCCAAAAGGCCCCCGAGAACAAGTCCGCCCACAGCGCTTCCACCAACTACCCCTGTGTCTAAACCGGTATTATGTATTTCTACGACCGTAGAGATACAGGGGCAACTGGGTCTAGATGTCTCAGCCTCTCGGCTGAGAGCGGGACGTGTTGGCCGGATTCAGCCAACAATTTCGTTCCCGGAGAAGAACTGGGCGATTTCCTTCGCCGCGGTTTCGGGAGCGTCGGATCCGTGGACCGAGTTCTCCCCAACCGATTTCGCGTAAAGCTTGCGGATCGTACCTTCGGCGGCCTTGGAAGGATCGGTGGCGCCCATGATCTCGCGATATTTGGCGATGGCATTCTCGCCTTCCAGCACCTGGACCACCACCGGACCCGAGGTCATGAACTCGACGAGTTCGCCGAAAAACGGACGCTCGCGGTGGACCCCGTAAAAGGTCTCGGCCTCGGCCTTCGACATGCGGATGCGCTTCTGCGCGACGATCCGCAGCCCCGCCTTCTCGATGACCGCATTGATCGCGCCGGTCAGGTTACGCGCCGTGGCGTCCGGCTTGAGAATCGAAAAGGTGCGCTCGATCGCCATGAATGACGTTCCTTCGAATGATCTGGAAACAGGCCCGGAATGGGTGCGAGCGGGCTTATAACCATGCGCCCGAACCGCGGCAAGGCGGCCCCGCGACCTCCCGCCGCATCCTTGCAATTCCGTAAGGCTATGACCGCACGGGCCTTTTCGGCCTGACCGGGGCTCGAACCTTTTCGCGGCCAGGCGCGACAGACGGACAGGATGTGACCCCCACATCCGTCACAGGAGACAGACACCATGTTCCGTAAGACCCTGCTTGGCCTGGCTGCCGGTGCCGCGCTCGTGACTGCTGCGCTCGCCCCGTCCGCCGCGTCGGCCCATTACTACGGCGGTTATGGCTATTACGGCTATAACTACTACAAGCCCTATTACGGCTACCGTTACTACAAGCCGTATTACGGCCACCGGAGCTACTACCGGTCCTATTACTACTAAGCACGTGCGCCTTGCAGGCGTCGTGTTGACCCGGCCTCGCAGCGAGGCCGGGTTTTTTCTTTTCTCGACCTGTGCGCCTGACCCATCCGCACCCCATTTCTCATGCACAACATGTCGCAGCTTTCATTGCGCAAGTTTAACGCATGACCGCGAACGGTATCGCCTGATGCGACGACAGACCTGCACAGGATGCCACCGTGCATCCAGAAAGGGAGATTTGAAAATGCTTCGCATCACTGCAATCGCGCTCGCCGCTGTCGCCACCGTCGGCATCGCGTCGCTCGCCTCACCCACGCCGGCCGCCGCACATGGCTGGAAGGGCCACCACCATCATCACTGGCACGGCCACCACTTCCACGCCCGCCCGATCTACGCGGGTTGCTGGCGCAAGGTGTGGATCGAGCTGCCCTATGGCGGCGGCTTCTTCAGGACCATCAACGTCTGCCGCTGATCTGACCTGATCCGTGCGGACATCATGCCGGGAGGCAGAGAGCCCCGGATCCCGAAAGGGACCGGGGCTTCTCGCATTCAGATGCAGCGCGATCAGACGAGCGCGATCAATCGCACCAGCCCGCCGGTCGCATCCTTGACCTTGGGGGCGCCGACGACGAGCGTCGCACCGGCCGCGGGGACCTGATCGAGATTGGCGACATTCTCCAATCCCCAGCGTCCTGACGGTAGCCACAGGTAGTGCGTCTTGAAATCCTTCGACGCGCCGTGATCGAGCGACAATGTATCGACCGCGATGCCCGCGACCTTGCGTTCGCTCATCAGCCACTGCGCCGCGTCCGGTGAGAAGCCGGGGAAGTGAAACGAACCGGCGGCGTCCTTGCCGGTGAACCTGGCATGATCGGCCACGTAGCGGCCCCATCCGGAATACATCGCGACGCAGGCATTGTCCGGGATGCGGCCATGCTTCGCCTCGTAGCCTTCGAGATCGCGTCGCGACAGCTGGTAGTCGGTGTCTTTCGACGCGGCCTCGGTCACATCGACGACCGCAAGCGGCACCACAAACGATGCGACATCAATCCGGTCGGCCGTGGCGCCATTCTCGGAAAAGTGGATCGGCGCATCGAGATGCGTGCCGGCATGCTCCATGAGCTGCCAGACATAGGCGTTGAAGCCATCCTTCTTCAGTTCGGCCTGCCGCTTCATTTCAATGCCCGGCACGCCGAAGAATGTCGGGAAGTCCGGCGACATGGTGTGGGTCAGATCCACCGCGCGGCGAAAGCTGCGCTCCTGCGCCGTGGCCGGTGATACGGCGGTGGCCGCGAATGCGCTCGCCGCAGCGCCTGTGAAAAATCCGCGCCGGCTCAGGGCCGCACGCACCGCCTGCTCACATCCCGGAACGCACATGGCTTAACTCCGTTGGCGCGTAATGAGCCTAGCGGCAAAGCATCGCGCGCTGCTGCGTGCCGTTCAAGCGGCATGCACGCGCGGGCGTCCATTCGTGCGAGGAAAGATCGATGCGGGGAGGAAGCCGTCAGGGCGAGAGCGACGCAGCGCCTGGGCAACCCGAAAAAGCATTCGGCCCGGGGGAAGTCTCCGCCCGGGCCGATGTAAACTCATTACTTCTTTTTCTTCTTCGCAGCTTTTTTCTTCTTGGCTTTCTTCGCCATAGCGTCCTCGTTCAGGTTTGAGGTGAAACGCCACTCGAGCAGCCAGAGGCTTGCCCCGCATCAATTTCCAGTGATTCGCGAAAAGAGTCACTGTCATCCCGTCGGGTTCGATCATCCCCGCTATTCTTTTCCTCATCGAAATCGCTTTTCCGACTGGCCGGGTCGCAAGAATCGCCTGTGCCGCCCCGGTTGATCTCGCGGACGCGATTGGCCACAACGCGCCGCATGCTGATCATCGACCACCTGACGGTCCGCGTCGCCGGACGCCTGCTCCTTGACGACGCCTCGGTCCGGGTCCCGGCCGGCAGCCGCACCGGCCTTGTCGGCCGCAACGGCACCGGCAAGACCACCCTCTTCAACGTCATCACCGGCGATCTCGCCGCTGAATCGGGCAGCCTGACCATTCGGTCCCGCGCGCGTGTCGGACGCCTTCTGCAGGAAGCGCCGAGCGGGCCGGACAGTTTGCTCGATGTGGTGCTCGCCGCCGACCGCGAACGCTCTGCTCTCCTCGCCGAGGCCGAGCATGCCAGCGATGCCGACAGGATCGCCGAGATCCATACGCGGTTGTCTGACATCGACGCGCATGCCGCTCCGGCGCGCGCGGCGGCCATCCTGTCGGGCCTTGGCTTCTCGACCGCCGACCAGGCGCGTGCGGTCTCGGAATTCTCCGGCGGCTGGCGAATGCGGGTGGCGCTTGCCGCAACGCTGTTCGTGCAGCCGGACCTCCTCCTCCTCGACGAGCCGACCAACTATCTCGACCTTGAAGGCACGCTGTGGCTCGAGGATCACCTCGCGCGCTATCCGCACACCGTGATCGTCATCAGCCACGACCGCGACCTGCTCGACAACGCGGTCGATTCCATCCTGCATCTGGAGAACGGCAAGCTCACTTTCTATCGCGGTGGCTATTCCTCGTTCGAGCGTCAGCGCCGCGAGCGGCAGATGCTCGACGCAAAATTCGCCAAGAAGCAGGAAGCGCAGCGCAAGCACCTGCAGGCCTTCGTCGACCGCTTCCGCGCCAAGGCGACCAAGGCGCGGCAGGCGCAGTCGCGCCTGAAGATGCTGGCGAAGCTCGAACCGCCGTCAGCGATGGTCAATGACGAGGTCCGGCCGATCGTCCTGCCTGCGCCGGACAAGACCTTGTCGCCGCCGATCATCGCGCTCGACGGCGTGTCGGTCGGCTACGAACCGGGCAAGCCGGTGCTGCGCAACCTGTCGCTTCGCATCGATGACGACGATCGCATTGCGCTCCTGGGCGCCAACGGCAACGGCAAGTCCACATTGGTCAAGCTGCTCGCCGATCGCCTTGCCCCGATGAGCGGACGCATCACCCGCGCCGACAAATTGCGGATCGCCTATTTCGCCCAGCATCAGCTCGACGAGCTGCGGCCCAAGGAGAGCGTCTATGATCATGTGCGGCGGCTGATGCCGGACGAGCCCGAAGCCAAGGTCCGCGCCAAGGCGGGCGCGATCGGCTTTTCCGCGCAGCGTGCCGATGCCGCGGTCGAAACGCTATCGGGCGGCGAGAAGGCGCGGCTCATGCTCGGCCTTGCCACCTTCGGCGGTCCGCACCTGATCATCCTCGACGAGCCGACAAACCATCTCGACATCGACAGCCGCGCGGCACTGATCGAGGCGATCAACGATTATCCGGGCGCGGTCGTCCTCGTGTCGCACGATCGCTATCTCCTGGAAGCCTGCGTCGACCGGCTCTGGATCGTGCGTAGCGGCGGGGTCGCGCCCTATGACGGCGATCTCGACGATTACCGCCGTCTGATCCTGTCGGGCGAGAGCAGCGACACCCGGAAATCCGCGGCCGAAAAGGATGCTGCGCCGAAAGCCGGTGTCGAGAGCCGCAGGAACTCCGCGCAGAAGCGCTCGGAGCTCGCGGCCTTGCGCAAGCGTGTCAGCGCCGCGGAGGCGCTGACACGAAAGCTGTCCGCGCAAATCGAGCAATTTGACGCGACGCTCGCCACCCTGTTTGCGAGCGATCCGGCGAAGGCAGGCCAGCTCGCCAGGGAGCGTGCGGAAGCTGCCGCCAGGCTGGCCGAGGCCGAGGACGAATGGCTCGAGGCCAGCGCCGAGCTTGAAGCGGCATCAGGCTAAAGCGGGTTGCGAGCCGGCGAAGACCGGCCCGCCGCCACCTTTATTGCTGGATCTTCGCGTCCTTGATGACCTTCGCCCACAAATCGAGTTCGGACTTGATGCGTTTGGCGGCTTCGGCGGGCGTCGTGCCGAGCGGCGAGAAGCCGAGCGCGTCGAGCTTTTGCACCACCTCGGGCGTATTCACCGCTTTGACGATCTCCTGCTGCAGCTTGTCCACGATCGGCTTCGGCGTGCCGGCCGGAGCGAGCGCGAGCAGGATGGTTTCGGTTTCCTGACCGGGCAATCCTGCCTCGGTCATCGTCGGAACATCCGGCAAGGCAGAAACCCGCTTCGGCCCGACAATGGCGAGCGCACGCAGCGTGCCAGCCTTGACCAGCGGAATGGCGGGCGGCAAGGCCGCGAACACAATCGGCGTGTGTCCGGCAACAGCCGATTGCAAGGCCGGACCACCGCCCGCGAAGGGCACATGCACGATGTCGAGACCGTAGGCCTGCTTGAACATCTCGCCCTGCAGATGCGGCGTCGAGCCGACGCCGGCTGACGCATAGCTGTGCGTGCCCGGCGCTTTCTTCACCATGTCGATCAGGTCCTTCACGGAATTGACCGGCTGGCCGGGATGGATCGCGAGAATGCTCGGCGATGCGCTGATAATCGTGATCGGCTCGAAACCGCCGACCGCATCGTAAGGCACCTTCTGCAATCCGGGATTGATCAGGAAACTCGAACTGGTGAGAAGGATCGTGTAACCGTCGGGCGGCAGCGACTGCACCAGCGCGGCGCCGATATTGCCGGCGGCGCCCGGCCGGTTCTCGACAAAGAAGTTCTGTCCGGTGCTGTCGGACAATTTCTGCGCAAGCATGCGTCCGACCACATCGGCGACGCCGCCGGGCGGAAACGGCAAGAGAATGCGAACCTGTCGGTTGGGATAATCCGATCCCGGTGCAGCATTCTGACTCTGTGCGTGACCTGAATTCGCTGCCAGCATCAGCGCAGCCGCGAGCGCCGCACGAAAAACCGCTTTCATCTCGAACGTCCTTCAACAAACCCGACCGGGCATCTTCCGAACATCACGCGCGCGACAAGGTCACGCGCATGACAGCTTGGCGTGCACGACTTAACGTGTACGACTTAAGCGTACGACTTAAGCGCACGGCAAAGTGCAAATGTTGAGCCAATCCCATGCGCGGCTTTCAGGCGGCGCATTCGCCCGACCGAAGGCCGAGCGTATCAAACGTGGGGCAAATGCAAACGCCCACTAACGGCAGGTGGCGGGAAGTTCCGGCTCAGCCCTGACGTGTGAACGGTCCCCGCTCCGGCGGCGGCACCATCCGGCCTATTGCTGGCCACCACGCAACGGCACGGCCTTCGACTGGCTCGCGGTCTTCTTCGATTTGGACGGGCGTGTCGGCTTTGCGGGGGCCGGTACATCGACGCGTTCGATCGTCACCAGCCGACCGCCCCGGAAGCGGTAGAAGCCGGGCCAGGCGCCGCGTGTCACCGTCATGGTCGTAACCCGCTCGGTGCCCTCGGCGCCGATATTGAACGTGTCGGGAGACCCGGTCCGCTCCATCACCTGACATTCGGTCATCCCGAGGCCAACGCCGCCGGTCACGGCCGGCAGTTGCCCGGTTCCGGCAAGCGCGCGGTCCGCGTCAGGTGAAGCGGGCGCCACGCCGTCGGTCGCCGGAGGTGCGGCGCAGGAGCCGTCGGGATTGATCAGGTCAGCTTGCGTGATGGCGCGCGTCGCCTGCGCGCGCGCCTGGTTGCCCTTCGCCCATTCCGGCGTTGCAAAAATTTCGGACACCTTGGTGTTCGGCTGCGCCGGATCGGACGCCGCACAGGCCGACAGCAGCAACAGCGCGGCCAACGGCCCGGCCGCAGCCGTCAGATGTCTGGAAAGCACGCAAATCTGCACGAAAAACCCCCGGCTCGATCTTTCAAGCGAGCGAACCCGGATTGTAAGACGTCACGATGGCAGCGATCAACGCGTGCTCACCTGATCGCGGCGATCGTTGTTAACGCCCGATCCGGGCCCGAAGACGCTGCTTTTTCCTGTAGATTAAGGCGAGAGCCGGGCAGCCCTCGCCTCACGCTTTCTGCACCCAGCGGCCGCTGTCATCGGGCTGCCAGTAACTTGCATCATGACCCTGCGCCTTGGCCTGCAACCATTGCTCGCGAGCACGCGCCACCAGATCGTCGTCGGTGCCGTCGAAGATCAGGACCAGGCGTTCGTATTGCGACATGTCATCCGGAAACGCCGCACCGTCGATGAGAAAGCGCACCGTCGCGTTGTTGGCATTGCCTGAATCGGCGGTCAGCAGGATCGGTTGCTCAGCCGGGTCCGGCCCGCGCGACGTTCCGTGCGGCAGGAAGCTGTCGTCGCGATAGGTCCAAAGATGCGCGTCGAGCGCCTCGACGCGCTCCTCCGAGGCGGCCTGAACCACGACACGCCAGCCTCGCTGCAGCGAAACCTCGAGCAGTTGCGGCAGCACCCGTTCGAGGCGCTGTTCCAGCAGGTGATAGAAGCGGATTTCCGTCATCGCGGTTTTGTCAGCGAAGCGAAGAAGGCTTCCGCATCGCGCCTGAACTCAACGCGCGAGGCGTCGCGGGAATAGAACATGTGACCGCCGCGATATTGGCGCTGCTCAATGCGGCCGTCAAAACGGGGAAGCTGCGCAAGGATCAGCATGCTCTCGAAATACGGCGTCTGCAGATCGGAATAGCCGTGAGCAACCATCACGCGCAGCCCGCGATCGAGCGCAAGCATCTTGCGAAGCGCGGTTACCGATTCCGGCATGCCGTGTCCGTCGCTCCAGTGCCAGTTTTCGAAAACAACCTCGCTGGACACCACGTATGGGAGCGACGGCGCCTTGCCGTCACTCCGCAGCAGGGTCGCCATCGCGGCGGTCAGCGGCGCCTTCATTCCGGCCAGAAACGGGTCCGAAAAATCCGGACGCGGTTGCGACGGATCGGGATCGTCCCCGGTCACCGCCGGGTCGTATGATGATGTGAGCTTGCCGCTCTGCCGCGCGGCCTCGCGCGCAAACAAATCCTCGGTCACCCGTCCCTGCACCGCTTCGACCACGGACCGCTTGAGCCCGGTGATGGCGACGACGCGATCGATCAGACGCTGCAACGCCTCATGATCGCCGGTCCCCTTGAGATAATCGTCGACGAATGTGGTGCGGGCATAATCCTGAACGGCGACAAGGCCTTGCGCATCGAACGCGCCCTCCTTTTCCATCCGCGCGGCGGCGAAGGACGGCAGCAAGGTCATCAGGGCGAGTGGCGAGGTGCGCGCGTGATAGCGCCAGCCATAGTCGAGGACGGGCGAGACCAGCACCATCCCGTTGATCGCGATGCCATGGCGCCGGTGCAGGGCTTCCACGATGCGCGGCACGCGCAAGCCGCCATAGCTCTGCCCGACCAGCACCTTGAGCGCACCGGCGCGGTCCGACTTTCGGAGCCATGAAGCGATGGCGTCCGACAGCAATGCGACATCGCCGTCGACCGACCAGACGCGCTCGCGTGTCCTGGCGTCGTCGATGACGAGACGTCCGAGACCGGTGCCGGGCGGATCGACGAAGACGAGATCGGTGAAGGCGAGCCAGCTCTCGTCGTTCGGCAAGAGCGGCCGCCGGTCGGATGCAGCGCCCTCGAACGCGATGCGCTTCGGGCCGAGCGCGCCGAGATTGAGATAGGCGGACGATGAGCCGGGACCGCCGCCGATGACGAAAGTCACCGGCCGCGTGGCGTCCGCTTTCGCCGAACGCATGAAGGAAACGACACCGGCTTGCGCATCGACACGCCCGCTGTCGTTGCGCACGGCGATGCGCTCGGCGCGCGCCGGTTCGGCATGCGTTTCCGCGGCGAGCGCAAACAGCAGCGTCGCCAGAAGGACCGCGATGAAGCCGTACCTCATCGCGTCACCCTTCGCGTGGCGTTACTTTTCGTATGAATCGGCCACCAGCCGGTCGAGCAGGCGCACGCCAAAGCCGGATCCCCAGCTCTTGTTGATGTCGGACTGCGGCGATCCCATGCCGGTGCCGGCAATGTCGAGATGCGCCCACGGGATCTTGTCGACGAAGCGCTGCAGGAATTGCGCGGCGGTGATCGCGCCGCCCATCCGGCCGCCGGTATTCTTCATGTCGGCGAATTTCGAATCGATCTGCTTGTCGTATTCGGGTCCGAGCGGCATGCGCCAGACGCGCTCGCCGGTGAGCTTGCCGGCTTCGGCGAGCCTTTCGGCGAGCTTGTCGTCATTGGAGAACAGGCCGGCATATTCATGGCCGAGCGAGACGATGATGGCGCCGGTCAGCGTCGCCAAATCCACCATGAATTCAGGCTTGTAGGTCTTTCCGACATACCAGAGCACGTCGGCGAGGACGAGGCGTCCCTCGGCATCGGTATTGATGATCTCGATGGTCTGGCCGGACATCGAGGTGACGATATCACCCGGCCGCTGCGCATTGCCGTCGGGCATGTTCTCGACAAGGCCGATCGCACCGATGGCATTCACCTTTGCCTTGCGCGCGGCGAGCGTGTGCATCAGTCCGACCACGCAGGCCGCGCCCGCCATGTCGCCCTTCATGTCCTCCATGCCGGCCGCGGGCTTGATCGAAATGCCGCCGGTGTCGAAACACACACCCTTGCCGATGAAGGCGAGCGGCTTTGCGCCCTTCTTGCCGCCGTTCCAGCGCATCACGACGACCCTGCTTTCGCGGATCGAGCCCTGTCCGACGCCGAGCAAGGCATTCATCTTCAGGCGGGTGAGCGCCTTCTTGTCCAGCACCTCGACCTCGACGCCGAGTTTCTTCAGCGTCGTCGCACGGCGCGCGAATTCTTCCGGGTACAGCACATTGGCCGGTTCGTTGACGAGGTCACGAGCCATCACCACGCCTTCGGCGATCGCCTCGCGCGAAGCGAAGGCCTTGCGCGCCTTGTCGGGCGCGTCGACGCAGACCGTCAGGCGCCGCTGCTTGGGCGCGTCTTCGTCGGATTTTTTCTTGGTCTTGTAGCGGTCGAAGGAATAGGCCCGCAGCGCCGCGCCAAGCGCGATATCCGCGGCCTGGTCCGGAGTGAGCGGCCCAGAAGGAAACTCCGCGACGATCGTGACCTCGCCTGCACTCGCCGGCGCGCGTCCGAATGCGCTGCCGCCGAGCTTGACCTTGTCGTCCGGCTTCGCCTCGGCATCCGCCCCGACGCCGACCACGATCAGCCGCGCCACCTTGAGGCCCTGCGGGGCGACGAGGTCCAGGGACGATCCGCTCTTGCCCTTGAAGCGGTCCGCCGCCGCGGCCCGCGCCACGAGATCGGCCACCGGTTTCAGCAGCGCCTGGGTGGCCGGCCCGAATTTGAGATTCGGCCCCGCGAAAACCAGCAGGACGCCCTCATCCGGCGCCGAATAGGATGAGAAGCCAATTTTGAGAGCGCCAGCCATGGTTTCGCAATCCTGTCCGTGTGTTTCGCCTCAGATGGAGGTCCTTATGCCCCAATCGGCCCGCCGCCCCAAATCCGGCTTCATGGGCCGGTCTCATCTGGCGCTGCCGGGGTAATACGCCCGGTTAACCATAATGGAACCTGACCGGCTGCGGCGACGTGATCCAGAAGACACAGAAGCCCAAATCTTGCGCCCGGATTAACTTTTTTCGATGCATTTTCAACAGCTTTGCCTTGGCTGGGCCACGATGTGAATCGATCATGAATGCGTGACCGGATGCGGCTGGGGGTAGCTGTCCGGGAGCCGAGGTCCCCACCGGGATCGCGGACGGTATGAGGGGGAATGTCGAGCCGCATGGCTTCGTTTGGGTCGGGATCGCAGAAGCTGCCGGGGTTTGGGCTGCGCTGGCCGCGCTTGCCCGCTCGCTGGCCGCGCCTTGAGTTCCGGCTTCCCAAGATTCCGGGCGTCAGCGCCATCGACCGCTACATCTTCGGCACGACCTTCAGCGCCTTCGCCATCGTGCTGTTCAGCCTGACCTCGGTCATCTGGATCACCCAGGCCCTCCGCGACATCGACCTGATGACCAGCCGCGGTCAGACGGTGCTGGTGTTCCTCGGCATCACCGGCCTGATCATACCGATGCTGGTGCTGGTCATTGCGCCGATCGCGCTGATGATCGCCGTGATGCACGCGATCGGCCGGCTCTCGAACGATTCCGAGCTGATCGTCATGAATGCCGCCGGCATGTCGCCATGGGCGCTGTTTCGGCCCTTTCTGATCCTGTCGGTGTTCGTCAGCGCCATCATGACCCTGATCGGCAGCTGGCTCGGTCCGCTCGGCCTGCAGACACTCCACGCCTGGGCCAATGAAGTGCGCGCCGACCTTGTCACCAATGTCGTGCAGCCGGGCCGCTTCAACGGTTTCGAGCGCGGCCTCGTGTTCCACATTCGCGAACGCCAGCCGAACGGCTTGCTGCTCGGCGTCTTCGTCGACGACCGCAGGTCTCCCAAGGAGCGCGCGACCTTCCTCGCCGAACAAGGGACCGTGGTGAAGGACGAGCGCGGCACCTTCCTCGTGCTCGAAACCGGCAGCGTGCAGCGGCTCGAATTGCCGCAGCGGAACAGAAACCAACCCGAGCCGGTCAAGCCGAAAGATCCGACGATCGTGAAGTTCGAGCGCTATGCCCTCGATCTCGAACAGGCCAATTCCAATTCAGCCCAGCAACGCGCGTCGGCGCGCGATCGCTTCCTCTGGGAACTGATCGACAACGATCCGGAGAAGAGCAAGCTGCTCCCCGGCCAGGTTCGCGCCGAATTGCATGATCGCATCTTCGCACCGCTTTATCCGATCGTGTTCACGATCATCACCTTTGCCTATCTCGGTGCGCCGCGAACCACCCGGCAAGGACGCACCATGTCCGTTGTCGGCGCCTCGCTCGCCATCGCCGCAATCCGCCTGATGGGCTTCGTGGTGATCGTGCTGTGCGTGCGCTACCCGTGGGTGCTGGCGCTGCAATACCTGTTGCTTGCGGTTGCGACGGGATTGGGCCTCTACGCCATTCACCGCGGGCTCGAGATTGAGCCGCCCGCCTTCGTCCTCAACGCCGTCGATGCCATCAGCGCGCAATTGGCGCGGCTGAAGCCGGCCACGGCGTCAACCTGACGGAGTCGGTGTTGCGCGTATCGCTCACTCTCGGCCGATATTTCGGGATGCGGTTCCTGGTAACCGTTCTATCCGTATTCTGCGGCGTGATATTCCTTGTCGCCTTGCTCGATTCGGTCGAGCTTCTGCGCCGGACTTCGAATAACGAGAATGCAACTGCCCTCGCCGTCTTCAAGCTCTCCTTCTTCCGGGTCCCGATCATTGCCGAACGCATCATGCCGTTCTGCGCGTTGATTGGTGCGATGTCCTGCTATCTCGGCCTGTCGCGGCGAAACGAACTCGTGGTGGCGCGGGCCGCGGGCGTGTCGGCCTGGCAATTTACCGCGCCCGCGATCCTGATCGCGCTGGTGCTCGGGGTCCTCGCCACCGTGGTCTATAATCCGGTGGCCGCCGCGCTGCAGGAGCGCTCCAAGCGCTTCGAGATCGAGATCTTCGGCCAGCGCGAATTCGGCCAGCAGGAATCCGGCTTCTGGGTCCGTCAAAAGAGCCCGGACGGGCAATCGATTATCAATGCGGAGAAGAGCCGCCAGCAAGGGTTGCGGCTCGACCGGGTCACGATCTTCACGTTCGACCATGACGGCCGCTATCAGGCGCGAATCGAGGCACGGACCGCGAATCTGCGGGACGGGGCCTGGCAGCTGAGCGATGCCCGCGTCTACCCGAGCAATGCGCCGCCTTCGGTTCACGAAATCTACGATCTCAAGACCAACCTGTCGCGCGAGCAGGTTCGCGAGAATTTCGCCACGCCGGAAACCCTGACGGTCTGGGAATTGCCAGAATACATCCGACTCGCGGAAAATGCCGGGGTCAGCGCGGCGTCCTATAAACTGCAGTACCAGAAGTTGTTGTCCCGTCCCTTCCTGCTCGCATCGATGGTATTGCTGGCGGCCGCGTTCAGCCTGCGCTTCGCCCGCATGGGTGGCGTGCAAAAGATGGTGCTGGGCGGCGTTTTGTCCGGATTTTTGCTCTATGTCCTCTCGAAGATTACCGAGGATATGAGTAAGACAGAGCTGTTGTCGCCGCTGACGGCGGCTTGGGCGCCAGTGCTCATTGGGGGACTGACGGGGTTCTTGGTGTTGCTTTATCAGGAAGACGGGTAATGGCGTTGCGTAATCCATCCCGTCCCGGATCGATCGGCCGCGCCGTGTCTGTCGCGGCAACGACGTGTATTGCCGTGGCCCTGCTCGGGCTCACGACGGTCACGCCTGCCCAGGCCCAGACGGATTTCTTCAGGTACCCGGACCGCGCGCCGATGAAGCCGCCGGCCTTCGACCGCAATGCGGTCAAGAAGGGCGACAAGCAGATGCTCGTCCAGGCGGACGAGGTCCAATACGACCACGTCAACCACCGCGTCAGCGCGGTCGGCAACGTCCAGATCTATTACGATGGCTCGACCATCGAGGCCGACCGCCTCGTCTACAATCAGGAGACCAAGCGGCTGCGCGCCGAGGGCAATGTCCGGCTCACCGAGCCGGGCGGCAATATCACCTACGGCGAGATCCTTGAGCTCAACGACGATTATCGCGACGGCTTCGTCGATTCGATGCGGGTCGAGACCCCCGATCAGACGCGCTTTGCCGCTGCCCGCGTGGAGCGAAGCGAAGGCCGCTATTCGGTCCTGCAAAGCGGCGTCTATACCGCGTGCGAGCCGTGTAAGACCGACCCGCGCAAGCCGCCGCTATGGCAGGTCAAGGGCGCGCGCATCATCCACGACGATCAGGAGAAGATGATCTATTTCGAGCAGGGCACGTTCGAGCTGTTCGGATTACCGATCGCCTACTTCCCCTATATGTCGACACCGGACCCGACGGTGAAGCGCAAGAGCGGCTGGCTGATGCCGTTCCTGTCGAACAGCACGAAGCTCGGCTTCACCGCACAGGTCCCCTATTTCTGGGCACTGGCGCCGAATTACGACCTGACGCTGATCCCCTCTTATTCGACCAAGCAAGGGCCGTTCATGTCGGCCGAATTCCGCCATCGGCTGCTGAACGGCGCCTACTCGATCCGCGCGAGCGGCATCAAGCAGATGGACATGAACGAGTTCATGCGGGCCGACGGCGTTCCGACGCCGGGCTATCGTGAATGGCGCGGCGCGATCGAATCGAACGGCCAGTTCGGGCTGAACCGGCGCTGGGTGTGGGGCTGGGACGCGCTGCTGATCTCGGACAAGACCTTCTATCAGGACTATCCGGTCCAGACCTTTACCAAGCGCGTCAACAGCCTGTTCCAGGACAACAACATGGAAGGGCTGTCGCAGCTTTACCTCGTGGGTCGCGGCAACCGGTCCTATTTCGACGCCCGCACCATGTATTTCTACGGGTTCTCGGAATTCGACGACCAGAAGCAACTGCCTGTGGTCCATCCTGTGATCGACTACACCTATGTGGTCGGCCAGCCGGTGCTTGGGGGTGAGCTCGGCTTCCGCTTCAATCTGACGAGCGTGTCGCGCAACACCGCCGATTTCGACGCCATCAACAATACCGCGGCGTTGGGCAATTATTGCGGACTCCAGACCGCCGATCCGGCGATCAAGAACACCAACAATTGCGTGCTGCGTGGCGCCCCCGGCAGCTACTCGCGCTTGTCCGCGGAAACGACCTGGAAGCGGACCGTGACCGATCCGCTCGGTCAGGTGTTCACGCCCTTCGTTTCGCTGCGCGCCGATGTCGCCTCGGTGAATATTTCGAACCAGCCGGGCGTTTCGAACTTCATCGAAACCAAGGACTCCGGCGAGTTCCGCGGCATGCCGGTCGCCGGCCTCGAATACCGCTACCCCTTCATCAACATTCAGCCGTGGGGCACGACGACCGTCGAGCCGATCGCGCAGGTCATCGCGCGTCCCAACGAAACCAAGATCGGCAAGCTGCCGAACGAGGACGCACAGAGCTTCGTGTTCGACGACGGCAACCTGTTCCGTGTCGACAAGTTCTCGGGATGGGATCGCGTCGAGGGCGGCGGCCGCGCGAATTATGGCGTGCAGCTCAACACGCAGTTCAATCAGGGCGGCTTCATCAATATCCTGTTCGGGCAGTCCTACCAGCTGTTCGGTACGAACTCCTTCGCCGTGGGCGATGCGGCGAATACCGGCCTGAACAGCGGTCTCGATACCCGCAGGTCCGATTACGTGGCCCGCGTCGCCTATCAGCCCGACCGCATCTTCACCTTCACCACGCGCTATCGGTTCGACGAGCAGAACTTCGAGATGCGCCGGTTCGAGCTGGAGGGGCGTGCCGATTTCGACCGCATCTCGCTGCAGGCGCTCTACGGCAATTACGACAAGCAGCCGGAACTCGGGTTCCTGACCCGCCGCGAAGGCATCCTGGGCGGCGCGTCCTGGAAGTTCACCGACAACTGGGCGGTCATCGCGGCGGCACGCTACGACATCGATGCCTCGAGTTTCGATCAGACGAGGCTCGGTCTCGGATATATCGACGATTGCCTTATCTTGGCCCTGAATTACATCACGAGTTACACCTATAGCGGCAACCCGACGAAGGACCATCGTCTGATGCTGCAGATGAGCCTGCGGACGCTCGGCAACACCTCCTTCACGACCGGCACATCGGGCCTCGGCGGGTTGTAGGCCGGAGCGCTGCTGCGGCGCCGCCCACATTTTGGGACCGATTGATGATGCATGACCGACGGGCAGGAACGGCTGGCTTTCGCTTGATTCCCGGCGCTTTCGCGCTGGCGATCTGCGCCACCGTCCTGGCTTCGCCCGCCGAGGCCCAGATCGTTCTGTATGTGACCGGCCAGCCGATCACGGCCTATGACATCGAACAACGCAGCAAGCTTGTCGGACTCGCGGGCAAGCCCAAGAGCCGCAAGGAGGTCATCGACGAATTGATCGATGACAAGGTGAAGATCCTCGCGGCCAAGCGCTACAATTTTGAGATGAGCAATGCCGACATCGACAGCGCCTTCAGCACGATGGCGCGCAATGCCGGCATGACGGCCGAGCAGTTCGGCAAGATGCTGGAAAGCCGCGGGGTTCATCCGAACACGCTCAAGGCGCGTCTCAAGGCCGACCTGACCTGGAACCAGATCGTTCGCGGCAGGTTCGGGCAGCAGCTCACCCCCTCGGAGAAGGATATCTTCGAGGCGGAAATGAAAAGCGATCAAAAGGAGACCGGCGTCGAATATACGCTTCACCCGATCACCTTCGTCGTGCCGCGCGGCTCCTCGGCCAACGTTGTCGAAGCGCGTCGCCGCGAAGCCGAAGCGCTTCGCCAACGCTTCCAGTCCTGCTCGACCGGCCTGCCCTTCGCGCGCGCGCTCCGCGAAGTCGTCGTCCGCGCGCCGATCCGCCGCAATTCGGCCGACCTCAGTCCGGCGCTGCGCGAAATCCTCGCCAAGGTGGATGTCGGCAGGGTGACCCCGCCGGAAGTCACCGAAGGCGGTGTCGAAGTGTTCGCCTTGTGCGACAAGAAGGAAACCAATTCGGACTCCCCGACCAAGCGGAAAGTCCGTGACGAAATCTTCCAGAAGCGATTCCAGTCCCGCGCCGACCAGTATCTGAAGGAATTACGGGCGCAGGCCATGATCGAATACAAGCAATGACATGCGCGCGCTGGCGCTGACCATCGGCGAGCCGGCCGGCATCGGCTGTGATATCGCGCTCGCCGCCTGGTCGATGCGGCGCGAGCGCGATGTGCCCGCCTTCTATCTGATCGCCGATCCCGACCACGTGGCGGCGCGTGCGCAGCAGATCGGGATCGCCGTTCCCCTCGCGAATGTCTCTCCCGAAGACGCCGGCGCGACGTTCGAGACCGCCCTCCCCGTGGTGCCGATCGAGGAACGCGCCACTGCGGCGCCGGGCCATCCGGACGGATCGAGCGCCGCGGTCTCGATCGC
>NZ_DATMRX010000365.1:0-59358 GCF_035565855.1 Pseudorhodoplanes sp. | reverse complement strand
GCTGGCAGGAGTGGAGGGACTGAAGCAAGTCCCAATCTTCAAACACTTACGCCAGAAATTGTCTCACAATCGACCCACGAAATAGGCGGAAAACCCACCGGTTTGTCTCACTCAGACCAGGCCGCCCTCCTCCGCATCTCCCATCAGCAATACCCCCACAAGTCTCCGAAGGATCAGGAGATAGAGCGGGGATTCATGAAGCGCGATCTGGAACGGCTGGAGGGCGGGCGATGAAAGACCTTATCGAGAGATTGGAACGGGCGACGGGGCCGGATGCCTATCTCGAACTTGATATAGCCAACCACGTTGCGCCCGATGGCTATTGGAGCGTCCTGACTGCGCCGAGATACACCGAATCTATCGACGCAGCACTAAAGCTCTTTGAGCATGGATTGCCACGCGGGCTTCACCTGTACCGCAACACCGCGCCCGACATGGGCGGCAAGGATTGGGTTGTCTCGCATCAATCGCCAACGACTCGCGTGGCGGCGCGTTCCTGGCCTCTCGCCCTCTGCATCGCGGCGCTGAAAGCCCGCGACTCCTCCGCCCCTCGCTCCCTCGAAAAGCTGGAGGCGGGACGATGAGTGAGCAGATCGATCGAGTTTGGGTGCTGTGGTGGCAGTACCTGGATAAGTCGGGCTCTGGCGTGATGCGCGCCTATTCCGACGTGCAGAGAGCGCAAGAAGACCGCGACCTTTGCGACGCAGAGGCAAGCGGGAAGCAATACTTCCTCGATGAGTTGCCCATCTACGCCTCCCCTCCCAGCACGGAGAATGGACGATGAGTGAGTGGCAACCGATCCACCTCGCGCCCGAAGGCGAAATCGTCATGACCAAAATCGACGACGAGCACGGGTCTCGAAACGAGCAAACCTTGATCCGAAAGGGGCGGCTTTGGTGGACGCCCGATAGATCAATGTACGTCTACTACACGCCGACGCATTGGCGTCACGATCCCCCGCGCGACATGGAGGCGGGACGATGACAGCCGTGAACCCACCGAACGCCCTGTTCAAACAATTGAACACGCCAACCGTCGAACGCGACCCGGACTACGACTTCGCGCCGCCGATCACGCCACCCACCCGCAAGAAGGGCATCCAATGCGGCCAGTGCGGCATGAAGTTCGATTACGGCCAAGCCTATGGCTACTGCTGCATGAACAACAACTGCCCGACGCGATACGGCCGGTGACAGCACAGAGCACACCTAAACGGATCTTCCACAAACCCATTAACGAGAGAGACATGACACCAACCATCAGCAAGGACGAGTTCTGTTCCCGCTTCAAGGCCCACATGATCGCGCGCACTGGTAAGACGTTCGACGACGGCGAGTCCATTGAAGAATATGCGGACGACGTTGCGCCTTCCTATTGGGAGAACCCGGAACAGCGCGAGGATGGGCCGGAAGAATGCGCAAATAGCGACATAAGCTATTGGGGCGACTAGGCCGAACCGCCGTTAAGGTCGAGCAAACCAAATGACCGCAGAACTGGACACATGGCTGATCCTTCGCGAACCGGGAAAGGTGCCGGTGCAGAAGGGGCCGTTTGCCGCCCGTACCATCGCTGCAACTCTGCGAGAGTTCATGAAGGAACGCCCGAACGCGCTCATCACGGTTCTGACATGGCACGACGGCGGACCGTCTGTGCAGGACGGTCCAGAGTGCCTGGAAATGATCGACGGCAGAGCGAAGCACATTGCGGCGCGGCATCGGCGATCAACGCGAGAAGCTTTCGGTAGAACCGCCGTTTAGATCGGGACATAGGACGGAACGACCATGAGGCAATTCACAGTCACGCGCGACGTAACCCCGCAGGAATGCGGTTGGCTATCCGGCACCGTCCGTAAGGGCGAGCGAGTGTTCGAGTTTACGGGTCACACATACGGGTGTGTCGGCGCGGGCATTCCGGTTTCCTACAAAGTCGGCGAGACTCCGTTCTTCGAGATGCCGCGCGACGCATTGAAATCGGACAAACCAAAATGACGACACTCACGACCCCGATCATCTTCGGCAAGCGCCGCGCGGTCATCGTAGGCGCAAGCTGGGACAAAACGAGCCAGCGCGCCCACATCGTCTACAAGGACGAAACCGGTGCCGAGCGCACAACGCGAGCCCTTGGCATGAGCCCGCGCGAACTGCGGCAGGCCGTCCTTGACGAATTGATCCACGAGCGATGGAGACAGTGATGCCGCAAGAGCTTTTCGAACTGCCGGACGGAACAGCCGTTTGCTGCAACCCCGGCGGCCGATTCCACGGATGGCTGTTTCGCCGACACCCGGACGGCCAGATGGTATCGGCCCGCAAGCTGGAATTGGCCAAAGACCCGTATGGCCCGCTTGCCAAAGCCGCATTGAAATCGGAGCAGCGAGAATGACTACAAAGGAAGCAGCATGAGCGCGTGGTGGCTGATACCGGCATTCGCTGCCGGCGGCGCGGTTGTTTACGCCGCATTCCACATCTGGATCGTCCGGCAAGCCGGCCGGTTTTGGCGCTAATCGGGCGGGACTGAGGAGTCAGCACAATGGCGAAGGTTCGATACCGATGACTAAACGAGAAGCCGCAGAGATCATCTTAGCCGGACGCAAGGCAGCGATTCGACGCGGGCATAGCTTCGACCTCGACCGAGCGCGGCTCGCCAAATTCGGTCTCGGCGAGCATGAGATCGCTGAAGTCGAGCTAACGGTCTCTGAGATAGAGACGTTCGTGGCCGGCAAGCTGGAAGCTCTCAATAATGACCAGCCAGCCTGCGAGACCTGTCAGGACGATCCTGCGGTCTGTGCTGCCGTTCCCGGACTGCGGCATTGCGAGAAAGCAAACCGAGATAATGAGCAGACATAGGAGATAGCAACATGACCGATTTTCTGAGGGGTCTAGCGCTGCTCGGCTTGATCCCGCTCGTTGCCGGCCTGCTACAGTTCGCGTGGACGCTACTACGAATGCCGCCATCAATGCGGAGAGAATTGGAGGCCCGTCACGAGCGCCGGAAGCGAGACCGCATGATGGTCGAAATCCTGCGCGGGCAGAGAAAGCGATAACGATGACGCAACGCAAGAACGACCCGCTTCTCAACCTTGCCGACGCAATGGTCGAAGACATCCTCGGAATGTCTGACGAAGAGATCTTGGCCGAATGCACACCGGAGGAATTGGCGGCGGCTGAGAAGGTCCGCGCCGAAGTGACCGGCCTGCTTGATCGGTGGAGCGTAGACGCCAAGCGCGATAATGACCAGACCGCAGGACAGACGACACAGGAGGGGGAATGAGCGAGCGACCGATAGAGGAATTGGTGGCCGGCGAGAAGGTTCGAGCCGAATTGATCAAGCGCGCCGACTCCTGGAACCATGACGCTCCGATGTTCTACGGATGGGTCATCATGGAAGCGTTTCTCGCCGGGATCGACTATGCGCGGAACGTGCCGAAACGGCGTTGATTGATGACACCCGATGACCTTCACCCGCAAAGCAACCGGATTCGAGAACCCGGCAGACTATGAGTTCCTGTTCAATGGGGAGAAGGTCGGGCGATGCTATCGGGGGAATTTCGGATCAACCGGTAAGGGCTGGCGCTGGTCTGTGTACGGCACCAATCTATGCGGGATAGAGGAAACGCTGGACGTGGCGCAGGAGAAGTTCAAGGAAGCGTTTTTGGGGATGGCGGGACGACCAAATGAAGTCGATTGAAGACTATTTCAGGGATTGGGAAGGCGAGACCTTCGGCATGGGCTACGGCACGGGCGAGCCGCATACACTCGCCGCGCTGAAGGGCTTTATGTCTCTCATAGGGCAGTCGAGAGAAACCCCGCGCAGCTACGACTATAGGGTCTTGGAAAGCGGTCTAGGCCCCCAGGTCGCATGGCTGATGCTCAACATCCTCGCCAACAATGACCAGATCGAATACGGCACGTCGCCCCGGTTCGGGTGGCTGACAAAAAGCGGCGTCGCGTTGAAGGAGTTTGTGGACAGCCGGACCACTGACCAACTGGTAGAAATCTGCTGCAACGAGCCGGACGGATACATCCATTGCTATTCCGACCATTGCAACTGCGATGGCGAGAAGTGCCAGAATCCGTTTTGGGTTCTCGATTGAAAAACAAAAAAGCCCGGCGCACCATGACGGTGGCCGGGCTAGGTTGAACGCGACGCGGGAGGAACGCTATTGAGCGGCAGGCGCCGGCGGCCGCGTCTGTATCAGCCGCTTGATCTCTGCGATGTTCTCCTGGACCTGCCGGAACTCGACACGCAATTCGATGAACTGGTCACGGCGCGGGGCGTCGAGCCGGGCGGTCTCTTCAAGTGCGGTCACCCGGTTGGTCAGGGTTGTGCCCCAGACGATGAACGCGACGGTCTGACCGACGATCGTGAGGACGACAGCGAGGGGGACGCGCCTGTCGAGCGTCCAGTGATTGCTATTGCTATTCCCATTCCCCTCCGCCATTTCACCGCACCCCGCATAAACGGTTCGTTTGCAGTCTTGGCCCTATCGTACCTGCGGTCATTCGGCAGACCTCATCCGTCTGTTGTTTGATCAGGGGCGGCTTGTGTTGGCGCACAGGCTGCCCCACGTTTGACGCCTTACTTGCAGTCGGCTTTGTATGCGGCGGCGATGCGGTTCATGTAGCGGGCCGATTCCGGCGTATCCTTGCGGGAGGGCTTCAGGACGCCACCGGCCTGACGGATGACGTTGCAGAACGGAGCCTTGCCGGTCGGGGCTTCCTTCGGAAGCGTGCAGGTCATGTAGGCGATGCCCAGCGCGAAGCCGATGCAGGTCATTGGCATGGCGCGTCCTTTTTGTGCTAGAGTGGTTGCTGTTCCGAGCAGGGAGGCGTTTCACGATGCCCGTCCGCACCGATCAGGAAATTGTCCGCCTGCTTGCCGCGCTTGATCCTTCCAACGCGAGCGAAATTGACGGCAGCTTGTCGTGCTTCTTCTGCGGCGGCTGGGAGGCTGTCACCTCCTCCAGCTCAAACAGAATGTTTGACCACGAGCCAAATTGTCTTTGGGCGCTCGCGAGGCGAAAAGTCGAAGAGCACGAGCGTAACAAGCCATTGTTGTTCGACGCTCAATCCCTATAGTCGAATGGTTTCTTGTCCGCTTCATCGATCGCGGCCTGCGTGCGCGCGAGCGCGTCGTCTTCCTCTTTGCGGCCTGCGTTGATAGCCGCATCGGCTCCGGCCTGCCGGTCATCCGCGGATCGCTTGAACGCAAGCAACTCGCGGATGAACGCAAAGAAGGCGATGATGGCCTGAAGCCACGTCGTCACTTGCAGGAGACCTGCGCCTGCTTCACCGCATTGGCGACGGTCGAGAAGTAATTCCCGACCACATCATCCGTGAGCAGCGCCTGGTTCTTGCAGATCGCTTCGACGCCGGCACGGAGTTTCGACACCTTCTGAACGCAGGTTGCGTTCACCGTTGCCGCCTCCTGTTCGGCGAGGCCGATGGCGTTACAGCCGACGCGGATGCCTTCGCGGACCTCGACCAGCGTGGTGCGGACCTGACCGATGAAGGCCATGGCCTTGGCAAGCCCATCCTGAATGGTGGTGCAGCCGCCGAGCAGCATCGGCGCGATGATGACGAAAGCGAGGACCGGCGCAACCGGCGGGATCGGAGCCTTGCCCTTCCAGTTGCGGTAGACCCACCATCCGAACGTGATGATGGCGCACACGCCCGCGATTGCGGCCTGCGCCATCGCGCCATCCGCAACACTGTAGCCGAGCCACGCGCCCAACGCATTGTAGAGAACGATGCGCAGCATCTGTTCAAAGCCGCTCATGAATCACCTGTTGTTTCGTGAATTGCTGGATGCCGTCCAGCGCGGAATTGAGCCCAGCCGGGGGCCCTTCACAGACTCTCCCGGCTGGTAGCTTGCGGGCCATTGGCGCGCACCCGCGAGCGGTCGCACTAAGCAGTCAGCGCGACATCGATTTCCTCGAGGAGTCGCTTTTTCACCGCCGCGTGGTACGGCGCGGTCAGGTGCGGCAGGCCGGTGTTGATGACATCCAGCTTGGTCTTGTTGTTCACCGAACTCGTGCGGAGAAGCGTCCGGCCGAAAGGATTGAAGAAATCGAACGGATTGCTCGTCGCCTGCGTTGCGCGGCCCACATTCGGCGGAAGGGCCGCGACGGGGCAATAGATCGATGGCGCAATAGCCAGCAGATACGGGACGCGCTCCATAGACAGAGCAACAGCGGCGTGAGTGACAGCATTGCAGCCACAAGAATGACCGACAAGAATAGTCGGATCGTTCCACTGTCGCAGAAGACGCAGGAGCGTTTCATATTCGGTGTAGTCGATGATGCGGGGGGAATAGACTTTGGTGCCGAACTTTGCCTTTACAGCGGATTGAAGATCCCGCAGGCCGCCGCCGAACAGCATGTCATTGCCGGCGCCATAGACGAACTGGACGTTGATCTGGGTCATAGCCCAAGCTCCCGCTTCCACTTCGCGAACCACGAACGCCGATCGGAAAGACCGTTCGTTCCGCCATTGATGATCTTGGTGCAGGCGACCAGCGCGGCGTCGTTCAGTCCGGCATCAGCGCGCTTGTTCAGGCCCTTCCACGTCCAGAAGGATGCGGCGACAAGCAGGAGATTGCCCGGATCATTGGCGAGCGATGGATTGCCTACGAGATCAAGGCCCGCGATCTTGCCGACCTGCGCATAGCCGTCGCGCCCGGTGATCTGAATGAGGCCCCTGCCCCGGTAATTCCAGCCATCGTCCGTGCCCGAACGATTGCCCATGCGGCCGTTGTAGACCTTGTTTGCGAGGGCGCGGCCGTTCTGCGCATAGGGCGCCGCGGACGCGACGGTCGGGAAACGCGACGGCCACACCTGCGTCATGCGGGCGGCGCTGTAATACAGGTTCTCCTCAGCGATGGTGCCGCCACCGCATTCGTGGCTGACCTGCGCCATGAAGTGACAGAGGCGCGCCTTGGTGGTGATGCCGTGCAGCGGCAGAACGGTGCCCGCCGATGCGACAATACCCGACATCCATTCGGCCTTGCCGCGCGGCCACATGCGCTTGAGGCGCGCCGTGGTCAGGAGAGACCCTTCCACCGGCTCCATCAGCGATGGCACAGCGCTTTTCGGGAACAGCGCGCCGAGCGTTTCCGGCCCCGCGATGCCATCGACACGCAAACCGCGCGCGCGCTGGAATGCCTCGATGGCGCCCTTGGTTCGCTTGCCTGCGATGCCATCAATCAGCCCCGGATCGAAGCCAGCCGCGCGCAATGCTTCCTGTATGGAGCGAACGTCCATTGCCGAAGTCCTTGAGTGTCAGATGATCAGGTGGCCGGCGGCGGCGCGTAGAAGCACCGCATGTCGTCTTCCGATGGCCACAGGCACAGGTGATAGTCGCCGTCCATTGACTTCCGGGCGGCGGACTGCGGAACGATGAAGACGTGAGGCTTCGTGACCTTGCGGTGATCGCCGGGCTTCAAGGTGATGCGATAGCCCTGCGACGTGATCTCGACGGTGCGGCTATCGATCTGCTGGCAGTCACCCGTGTTGTGATCGCCGAAGCAGCATTCGGAATCGTAGACCCATCCGGTATGGGCCTGGTGGGCAAACGCCGCCGCGACGAACAGGACGATGAAGGCCGCTACCCCGATCAAGGCCCCGACCGCGACAGCTAGGCCGTCCTTTGCGCGCGCGGTCATCTGCGCCACCGCCGTTTCTTGCGGGCCGAATAGGAGCCGCCGCGATGTGCGAAGCGGAGCCCCCATTCCATCCCGCCGGGATTGTAGGACAGGTGAATGTGCGGGCCGCCCGGAGCGGTCCAATAGTCGGTTGACACGCCGCCCGGCCAGTTGCGCAGCCGCGCATACATGCAATCAGGATTGCCGCTCAGATCGACCGCACGCCCGATGGCATGATTTGAGACATGCCCCGATGGCGTTCGAGCGCCGGGCCGATTTGCGGAAACCACCTTGGCCCCGCACGCGGCTTTCAGCTCTTGCACCTTGGCAAGCAGCGGTCCCGGCACGCCTCGCACGTACAAGCCAAGGGCAAAGGCAGGAGAGCCCACGCACGCCAGAGCGCACGCGAGCAGGATTGCTCGGAGCATGATATTTTCCTAGTGATGACAATCAGTTACGGGCTGGCCTTGCCCGCACATGGGAAGGCTTGCTAAAAGCACCGCCACCCATGGGGACGACAGCACTTTCAATCTTGGCTATCTACGGAGGCGGCGCGGCACTGGCTTTCGCGGCCGTCCTGCTATTCCGCTGGAAGACGCACGCAACTGTGATGCTTGGCCCCTTCGATGCTCGCCGGCATCAGCGTGATGCCGTTACAGTCGCTCTGGTCTGGCCGGTGTTCATCCCGGCCTTGCTGGTCGGTATCGCCCTTCAATTTGTTCGGGTCGTAATCCTGAAGAGAACATGAGCAACTTTCAGACACCACAAGAGGAATTCTGGGCTGGCTCTTTCGGCGACAACTACGCCGATCGAAACAACACGCCCCTCTTCCACTCCTGCGCGGTCGCGGCCTTCGCTCAGATGCTTAAAAGGGCCAGCGGGATCACATCCGTTCTGGAGCTCGGCCCCAACATCGGCATGAACATCAAGGCGCTTCGCACCCTATTGCCGGCCGCCGATATCAGTTGCGTCGAGATCAACGCGAAGGCCGTTGGAGAACTGAACAAGATCGAGGGACTTACCGTCCACCACAAGTCGATCCTGAGCTTTGAGGCTCCGCGCACTTACGACCTCGTTTTCACCGCAGGGGTTCTCATCCACATCAACCCGGACTGCCTCGATAAGGTCTACAAGCTGATGCGCGACGCGAGCAGCCGGTATGTGCTGGTCGCCGAGTATTACAATCCGCAGCCGACCTTCCTGATGTACCGGGGACACAAGGACCGGCTCTACAAGCGCGATTGGGCGGGCGAGATGATGCACCGCTTCCCCGACCTCAAGATGGTCGATTACGGGTTCTTCTACCACAAAGACCCGGTATTTCCTTGGGACGACACGACGTGGTTCCTGATGGAGAAACGGGCTGGCGCGCCCGCATAGTCGCCATTATTAAGCCTCCGCCGCTGTCCTAAGCCGGCGGGAACGACGCCAGCACCATACAGGGGAACGATTCCGTCGCCCAATCTGCGGTGATGGTCAGGCCGGTTTGAGCCGTTGCAAATTCGGCTGATGCCGATGTCCCGCGGAAGGGTGAATCGTACACCGCGTCTGCATCCTCAGCGAGACCGGTCCACGTACAGTCGTTGTTCGCGTTATTCCCGCTGCAACCAAAAGCAACCCCACGCGCGTCTATATTCAAACTCGCAGACGGCGGAGTCGCGGTCGTGGACGCAGTAGCCGTTGGCGTGATGCTCGCCCCATACATCGCGTAGACATCTATAAAGCACCCCGAGCACCCGGCAGAATACGTGACTGATATCGTTGCAGTCGTTCCGGTTGGGACGGCAGCGGCAATGATGCTCGTGTTTATGCCGGCGTTCGTTGCATCCTTGATGATACTGGCTGAGCCCCCCGCTATGGCCGCGGCCGACATGCTCCGGCCCGCGGCAGCAGCAGACCCCACACAAACGACGTTGATACGATCGGCTGCAGCCGTCCCGATATAGACCGACGTAAACGAGTAGGTTGTCTGGTTGCTGGTGTCTACCGTTCTGCCGATGTAACTTCGCCGCGCAACCGATGCGCCTAAGCTCCTGAACCCCCGCACGCTCGCCGCGCCGAACGTACCCAACAACGGCATTGCGCGATTGATATCGTCCAGCGACGCCGCACGAATGATAGCGGGTTTCGGAGGGGTCCAGAGTTTAGGCGGAAGCGCGTCGAACATCATTCAACCTCCGGCCATGTGATGACGGGCAATTCGGCGATAAGCGCCGCCAGCGTCGGAATCTCGCGCTGTCCGTTCTGCACCTTGACGAGTTCCGAGAGCGCGTAAATCCAAACCGAATCGCGCCAGGCGACGAACGTCTGCGCCTCTGCCTGCCAAAGCGGAATAACGCTCGTGACGTAGCTCGCAAGCGAAACCGCGCTCGAATAGCCGCGCTGCGCTGCGACTTGCAGAATGTGGTCCTCGATCGCCTGTTGATAGGCCGCCTGATCCGGCGCGAATGTTCGGGTAACAACGACTTTCCCGTCAGCAAATTCACGCGCAACATCGGTTTCGATGTACGGATAGTCAGGCGCCGGGACCACCTCTTGCGTCGCAACCGCCTTGTATCGTGGCGAGTGCGCCGGCTCCGCCTGTCCGATTTCGACAAAAATCGTGGTGCCGCCGTCCGGCAAGATCATGCGATGCGGCAGAGAAACGAAGGGCTCGACAATGCTGTCGTCGATAAGATCAACAATCGCCGCCATTAATTGCCTCCTGCGAACGATGCCTGCACGATAAACGTTGCGCTGCCGGTTTTGATGATGGTGAACGTATAAGTGTCGCGCTTGTTGACGGTGCCGGCAGACGGCGCCGCCGCTCCAAGCCATTGCGGCGTGACTGAGTTGCCGTCGATCTTGAAGCCGCTCTGATAATAGGCGGTGCCGGTGTTCGTGACGATTAGCGCGATGGTAATCGCCTCGCCGGTGGCCATGAGGCTGTCAAGGGAATTCGATCCGTCGCCGCGAACATTCAGCGTCCAGTTTGTATCGTTCGCGGTCGTGTAATATTGGATTGCTTGCGTCAGAACGTCGAAATTGTTGTCGCCGGAAGCCGGGTTATCGGCCGTAATCGTGACCTTTTCCAGCGCGGCTTGCAGCTTCAAACCGAGCGCCGCAAGCGTTTGCTTCGCAGTCCAAGTCTGCGCCACGTCGGTTTTTGCTGTGTCAGCGTCATATGCCTGCACAGTGACGCCAATATCCGCGGCGGACAGATCACCCTCGGGGCCATCCCCGGCATAGCGCATCCAGAACGCGGTTTCAGTCGTCGGGTTCTTATTGAGGTTCGCGGACCCGTTCGGCTTGGCGATGTAAGCTGCGCCACGCCCGGTCGAGATCGCGTCGTCGACCCAGACGAGATCGTTCGTGTTGTAGGTCGTCGCGTTGTCCCAGTTGCCGCGGGGGTTGAACCCGGTCGCAACTGGCGCGGCTGCCGAGTCCGTGATCGAGGCGTGGGCCACAATAGAACTAGACTGAGAGGCCGACATGATGATCTTGTCGCCTGCCGCCATCAGGATCGGGAACGGCCACTTCACGACCGTGTTGGCAGCGATCGAATATCCAGAGACGATCGTCGTCGTCTCGTCATCATTGGCGTTGTAGAACTTGAACGTGACGGTTCGCGCCGACCCGTTCACGTTGCCGATACCGAGCACAACCGCGCCCTGCAGCGTTGCCGGCATCTCAAAAACATCAGTATCGCTCGTCGCGACCGCGACGGCGGTTGATCTGAAAGCCATCGATGTGCCTCTGAGGTTTTAGGAGCCGAACACGATCGCCATCGCGACTGCATCAGGCAGTTCGCTTTGGTTCATGGTTGCGAGGTCGCCGAGTTCGAGCGTATCCCGTGCTGCACTTACGTCAGTCAGCTCGGACAGGTTGTTGGACCCATCCATCGACAGAACCTGTTCGAAGGTCAGATCGTCGGTATCGAGGGTGCCTGACTTCGGCGACGTGCATCGCCATTTCGTCGATGCATAGACGTCGCCTTCCATGACGTTGAATTCGGCGGCGGCATGATCGCTGTAAGCCTCCAGCCCACCATGCCGCGATGCTGCGCCGGACGACGGCGCGACATAAGCACCATCAGCGGGATCGCCCCCCGGTGTCGCGCGAAGGATGATGTCGCCGGTCTGCAGCGTTACCCCGTCAATGACCTCACCTGCCTGATAGTCGGTGGCGGGATCGCCTGCGCCGACATCGACCACACGTACACGGGTCAGGGCCGAAGCGCCGTCCGCGCCATTGAGGCCGGCCGCGCCAGGCTCTCCGGCGAGATTGATGATCCAGTTTGAGAAGGTCCCGGAATTGTTGATCTTGTCGGCGATGACGACCATCGCTCCAGTCGTCTGGTTGTATGACGACACAAGACCTTCCATCCACGCCACATCACCGACAGCAGAAAGCCGAACGCGCGCACCGGCGGCATAGGCAAGGTTCGCCTGCGTGGTGAGGTTCTTGGTGCCAGTCCCGATCGAAAGCGGGGTCGAGGAGGTTGCAGCATAGCCACGGCCGGGCTGGCCGATCAGATTGAGCACCCAGCTATTGACAGTGCCGGAGCCCTTGAAGATTTCGACCGTTCCGGTAAAGGCGCCGGTCGACGAATTATAGGCCGTGCAGACGCCTTCCAGATAAGTTTCGGCGTCGTCGGATTTACTCAGGCGATACCGCGAGCCGATGGTATAAGCCAGACCGGTCGTCGCGGTGAAACTGATCGGGGTTGTGGCGCCGACCGAAAGGCTTGTTACCGACGTACCGCGATAGCCAGGCCCCGTTGCGCCGGTCGCTCCCACATCGCCGCGCCAGTCGAAATAGAACAAAACGGTGTCTTCATCGTCGAAGAATCCGTTCGGTGCGGACGGTGACGAGATCGTGAGATCATAACTGTTCGTCTGCTCCGTCACCGTCATGACGATGGCACGGAAATCCTCGATCGCGCCGACCTTCTGGAGTCTGATGCGGCCTTTCTGGTTCGATGTGTTGGATGTGCCGATCCACGCAATCTCTGCTGACCGGTTTCCGCCGTAAATATCCGTCTTGGAAATGCGCAGGACAGTCGCCGATCCCGGCGTTGCGTGGTTGATCTTCACGCCGCCAGCGGATGGTTCGGCGCTCGTTGTATCGGCGTCGAACTCCAGCGCGATCGGAACGCCGCCATGCTCGCCGGGGATGACGTATTCGATCCAGTATTCGGATGCACCTGGCTCTTCGTTCGTGCTTTCCTGCGTCGCGATCCAGAGCTTGAAGTTGTGCCTGACGACCTTGCCGTTGGTGTAGGTTTCGCCGCTATCCCATTCGCCCGCGAATTCGATGCCTGCGGCGAGACCGGACGACAAAACCCACGCGCTGCCATCCCATGACCGAACGAGGTTCGACCCGTTCGGATCGGCCTGCGAGATGATATGCCAGCCATACTCGGGCGCTGAAAAGAACCAGCCACCCTCTTCGGTGAAGCGCGCCACCGCATTGGTCTGACCGTTGAACACGCCCGAAGGTGACGAACCCACGACCAGCATGTCACCGGCCGCATAGTCCTCCGGAGGCGTATTCACGCCGAATTCGACAACACCAAAGATCGGTTTCGAGACATCGAAGATGCGAAGCCTGTCGAGCTGATCGCGCAGCGTGCGCGCCATCGCAATGGCAGGGTTGCGGTGCGGCGAGTCCTGCAGAATGAACCAGTCGCCATCGGATACGTCTTCGAACGGCGTGTCGGGCCAATCGTACCGCAGCCGGATCTTCTGGTCGTCGATCACCTCCTCGATCCGGACGCGGCGTCCGGCGTATTCGAAAGTGTCGTCACGCACCGCATTCGTCAGCAGCAACGCGCCATCGATATGAACGATGTCGAGATCGGTGTCGTCGAGCGACGCGGTGCCGATGTTGTATAGATCGCCGTAGGCCATGCGAATCTAGGTTCCGTTCGGGGCCAGCAATACAAGCGACGTGCCGCCGGCCGGTGATGTGAAGCTGAAGGTGTGAACGATGTTATTGGGCGTAGAGTTGCCCGGAACTGCCCGGTTGAGGCGATAGTAGAGCCGCACCCGGATCGTCGATCCAGGTGCGACATCAAGATATTGTTGAATCGTTGCTCCAATAGCAGGGGCCGCAGATGAAGAACTGGATGCAACGTAGTTGTCGAATATCGGGACGCCATTCTGCGTCACCACAAGCCACGCATTGATGACAGTCTGGCTGCCGATTCCTCCAAGGCCGGCGGCGTTCACCCCGATCAGCATCACAATTCCGTTCGTGCGCGCATCAGCAACGAAGGTCTTGTCGATTAAATCCGGCGTGACATGACTAACTGCCGAACCGCCACCGGGCGGCTGCACATAGGTCCCGGTGTAATTGAAAGCCGCTACATTGCGCGCAACGAAGTTATAGATCGCGTAGTTCGAGTTGATGTTCGCGGCGGTCAGGTCGGTAATGTTGGCGATGTCAAATTGGGCAAGGATTGCCTCGATCGCGCCGGCGCTGATCATCGCGGCCGTGATCGAGCCCGGCGCGATGATGTCGCCGTTCAGATAGATTTTCGGGGTCTCCGGTTCGGTATCGACGATGAAGACCGGGACAGCACCGGCCCCCGTGCCCGTCACATAAAACCGATCGCCGATGATGCGAACCTGACCGTAGGCCCCGCCCATTCCGTCATCGAACGCGACGATGGACAGGCCGGCCATCGCACTCTCGGCCGTGGCTACCGCATCGTATTGCGCCAGCGCACCCTCTGGCGCGACACCTGCAATGAAGCGGACCTTCAGGTTCGCTTCGACGTTGCCAACCGCGGCCGAGACCTGCTCGACAGCCTGAGCGAGCGCGCTATTGGGACCAACCGCAACCGAGATATCCTTGGTCCATGCCGCCCGAAGATTTCCGCGGGCGCGGATGATCTCGTGGAGGACTCGCGCCTTGTCTTCCTGGTTGCCCGCATCCTGATCTGCGATCAGCGTTGCGAGAAGCTGATTAGACGCATCGATCTCGGCCCTGATCTGCGCAATCTTGGTGTTGACCTCGTGGCGAACAGCGGCATTGAAATCATCGAGGCTGAACGACGCATCGGGCGTCGTGACATTGACCCATTCCGACCAGTCGGTCGGTCGCGGTGAACCGGGGATAAAGCGGCCCCGCGCCTGATAGGCGGTGTTCGGCAAAAGGTCTTGCGGGACGATGCCGCTGGCAGCACCGGGGGCATTGAACCGGCCGCGAAATATCTGATCATGATTGGCAGCGAGCCGGACCTCATAGAACAGCCCGGTGACGTCGTCGGTCTGCGGGTCCCAAGTGCAGATGATGGTTGCTCTGCGCGGAAGGCCGAGGCCATCGCGCACGATATACGGCTGGGCATCAAACTCCGCTATGGCCTGCGCGGCGGGGCGGACAATCCCGGTCGGGCCGATAACCGGCGCAACATAGTGACTGCCAGTGTTCCAGTCATAGTCAGCCGGGTCGACTTCCGTGAGGTCGACCAGGACATCAAGGTTCGGCTGATCGACGACGCCGTCGACCCGGAATTTCTTCCCGGAGTAGCCGTTGCGAACCGATGTCCACTCCAGAATGTCGCCCGGCTCGATAGGCCAAAACCGCGGCGGCAGCGTGTGCGTGTGCCGCCGGGCGCGCTGCGCCTCCTGCAACGCCTCGCGCATGAGCTGCTGGACCTGCCGGTCATAAGGCACGGCATCGAGCGAGACATCGGCAAGGAGTCGCCGGCCTCCCGCCTTCGTCTCATACTCCGCCCGATAGATCGGCTTCGCCGGCTTGCTGTTCCATCCCTCTTCTGGCGAGGGATAGGTCGCGGTCAGCCCGGTGACGGTGTCCGAAAGACCGAAAAACGGCGTGAAGGTCTGCTCTTCGGTCGAAATGATATCGTCGTCGGTGAACGACATCACCGCTTCATCCGGCGCGCCGCAATAGAGTTTGTAGACGCCACCGGATTCCGTGAGCTTGCCCTGACATGCCGTCAGAAGGGTTTCGATTGCAGAAGCCAGATCATTGTTGACGAATATCTCGATGCTGGACCGATAGCGTGGCTCGGTGCCACCGCCAGGCTTGCTCACTGCCTCACGGCATTTCTCGATCTGCGTGATCCAGTGGGCGGCCGGGAGCCGTGCCGCGGTGACGCCTTGCAGGCCATACAGCCATTCCC
This sequence comes from Pseudorhodoplanes sp., assembly GCF_035565855.1. GTDB lineage: Bacteria > Pseudomonadota > Alphaproteobacteria > Rhizobiales > Xanthobacteraceae > Pseudorhodoplanes. The sequence goes on along the minus strand of NZ_DATMRX010000365.1, from coordinate 43,589 downwards.
CTTTGTAATGGACCCCGCGCAGAAGGTTGTAGATCTGCACCGCCGGCAGATGATCGCCGTCACCGCCCCACGTTTCGGGGTCATCCCAGCGTTGATCGCCGTCACCGCCGACTGACGTATCCTTCGACGGGTCATAGAGCGGGATGCCCGACAGTTCGAACTTGAACTTCGGCGCGCTGGAAAACAGATGATCGTTGAGTAGTGCGGTGACAACCGCATAAGCGACGCCCGTTCCGACACGCTCGCTTCCGTATGGACGCTCCGCCGACGATACCGTTCCGGTCAGAAACGAATCCGCTTCCGTCTGTGTGCCGTCATAGAACTTGACCCACAGATGATCGCGCGTGCCGTCCGTTTCTTCTATGCTTTTCCCAAAATACTCTTTGACTGGGCATCCGAGATTTGGAAGGGCGCTATCCCAATCGATTGTGCAGAACTCGCCGTTAACCCACAGGCCGACAAGCCCCTCGTCCGCGGGACGAACCGGCATATCGCTCAGGGCTATAACTTGGGACAAAAACGCATTCGGTGCGCTGCCGAAATTGCCCCACGTATTCGCGTAAACGAGCGAGCCCGCCGTCGCCCGCCATCCCATCACGAAAGACCGCGGGTGATCCGCGCCTGAACCAAGCGTGCCCTGAACCGAAAATCCGGGCCCGGACGACGGCCTGTCTGACGAGACGCCCGATATCTGCTGGGCAAGCAGGTTCATGCCGACGCCGGCTGCGACCTGCAGACCGAACGCTGTCGCACCCGCGAGGAATGTGCCAGCGCCGAAGATTGCAGCGCCGACGGCAGTAAAAAGCGGCATCGATCAGAGCTTCTTCAGAAAGTGCGTTTCGGCCGCGACATAGCCGCGCCGCTCATAGATGCGCCCAACCTTCGGGTCTTTTCCCATCCCGGCCATCCCCGAATAGGTGCATGAGCGCGAGCGCGCCCAGCCCTCATAGGCATCGAGCATCCCGTTCACGATCGACAGACGACCGCGGCATCCTTCCTCAATCCACCAGGCGGTGTCCTTTGCAATCCGGTGCCGCGGATCGAACGGGTGAGCGAACAGCGCCGCCATCAGAAACCCTTCGGGCGTCTCATTCGGCGCATAAACGATCAGGCACGCATCGCTATGCGCGAGATGCTGATCGAACAGCAGCACGAGCCGCGCCGGCGACGGATCGAGCGGCATGATCCCTTCCGGGCCAAAGCCCGCCGACAGATTGGCACGCGGCATCATCGCGACAACAGCGTCGCGGTCGGCAGGCGTTGCGTGACGGATCACTGGCCGAATGCCTTGCTGACGATCTCGCGCATCGTCCATTGCTGCGTCACGATCTTCCCATTGGTCTTGCCCCAGAACATTTCCCAATCACCGACAACAGCGGTGTCGGCAAAGAACGCATCAGTCTCGCTGCGGACCTTCTGCGATTCATCCGAACGGGTGTCGGAGTTCGCCCGGGTCATTTCCTGCGTGTGCGTGGTGCAGGTCAGAACAACCGATCCCTCTTCGCCCTCTGGAGGCGTCGTGATCTTGATATCGTCGATGAACCCGAAGGCCCGGCACTCCGCCTGCTCAATCATTTCGCCGGTTTCCGGGTCATACAGCGCACGGAAAACCTGCACCTTGGCCAGCTTGCAGTCATAGGTGCGAACAAGCTCATTCACGCGATCGGCGACCTGCGACAGCGTCACCGTGAAGTTCTGGACACTGACATTCGAAACGCGCTTGATCGCCGATATCTCGATCAGTCCCGCCGCTCCGTCGAATGAGCGGGACACCACATTGCCAGTCTCCGGATCGACGACATCCGCAACCGTCGTGCCAATCCCCGACCAGTAGCCATCCGGTACGGCCGCGCCGCTTTCCCGATCACGCGCGATGATCCAGAGGAAATCGCGGGCGACGAGCGAGCGGGCTTCGAGCGCGGCGATGATTTGGGGGGGACGCTGACGCATCAGAACGACTGCACGGCCTGAAACCGCACGACGCCGTGCTCGCCGCCGGTCATCTGTGACTGAACCGAGCCGGGGACGAGACAGAAGAGGCCGGTGGGGTTCTTGAACCGAACCGTGATGGACGGTGACAACGCGACAGATGGCATGATGAGGCGCGGCCGCACTTCGAAATATGAAGTCTCGCCGCCCGATACCGACGTCACGGTCTCCATGGCTTGATGCAGGGCGCGCCTGCCGTCCGGATAATCGAACGCGAGATAGTCACCACGCGAGACGGTGAAGCCGATGTCTGTTCCGTTTATCTTTATCGCCCCCCCGCCGGCCTGCACCGCGGAGAGATAGGCGGTTTCATTGAACGATCCGGTCGGGTGCGCCTTCGGGTATGGTCGACGGAGATCCCCCGCTTCGAATTGCCGGACCACGCCATCGAGCGAGTTCAGGATGGCCTCGAAATCGACCATGTCGTCGAGCGCGAGAGGCTGAGTGACGAATTCCCCCATCCAGATCGCCGGGCCAAGGTCTTTGCCGATCGTGACGCCGCTGGCGGTGCGGGAGATTTCCTGCCTCGATTGCAGGCGCAACGGCACGGCGTCTGGCTGGTAGCCGCAATAGGCCATGATATCGGTGCGGGGATATGTGATGGTCAAAGCGCGCGCCTCTGCTTCGCCTTCCGCACCGAATCCGTGATCCGCGCATCCATCTCGGGACTGCGCAGTGCGGCCTTGATCATCTTCGCGGTTTTCTCGGCGTCGATATCTCCGCCAGAGATTGAGACCGGAATGGAGATCGACATGCTGTTGTCGTTGCTCGCCGGGCGCATCGAACCGACCAGCCCGCCTTCTGCATAGCCACGATTCATGGCGTTGAGGCGCGGGACGCCGATGCGCTTTACCGCTTCCTGTCGCAGCACAAATTCGTCGCGGTGAACGACGCCGGCCGGCTCGTATTTCCCACCTGGTCCTGTGTAGCCACCGGACGCAAAGAACGTCGGCACTGCCATGCCACCGGCAGCCCCCACCACGCCAATGGCTGGCGCGCCGCCCGAAGCGCCGAAAAGCGACCCGAATATGCCAAGGCCGCCACCGCCGCCCGCCCCGCCGAACGCTGCGGCCCACAGATTATCAGCGGCCATCTGCATCAGCTTGTCGGCGATCTTGTTCAGCGCATTCGCTCCGGCCTCTCGGAACGCCTCCCATGCACTGGCTCCGTTGCGGATCGCGCGACCGAAGTCCATGAACACGCCGCGCATCGTGTCATGGGCAAAGCGCAAATCCTCTGCGCGTTGGGCGGCTTGACCCATTGCCTCGGCTTCACGCCGGATCGCCTCGATATTCTCGTGCGTCAGCGGGACGCCGTTGCGCTTGGCCTCGTTGATGCGCTCCTGTTCGGCGCGATAGGCGACGGCCTGTCCCGTGGACATGCCGATCGTCTCAGCTTCGATCCGGTACGCGTCGGCCTGCGCCTTGATCTGGTCGATTCCGAGCGCGCGTTCACGGGCAAGGCGGGTCAGGTTTTCGGCCTCCGCCTTTGTGATGTTGACGCCCTGCATCCGGGCCTGAGCGATCTGGATTTCGACGGCGCGGACCTGATCACCAACGGTAGCGGTCTGGCCCAGAAGGGTGGTCCGCTGTTGTTCAAGCGCGTTGAGGCGCTGGATGACCTCGGGGTCTACGGTCGGCTTGTTCTGCCCGCTGGCGGTGGCCGGGAGAGGCGGGAGGGCCCCGAGATTGCGGTCGTGGATCCGCTCTTGCGCCGGCGGAGTCCCCCCAAATGCCGGGAGCGATGGCGCCAAGCCTGCCGCACCCTGCCACAGTCGGCCGAGCCCCATCGGAAGCGCAGCAACCGCGGCCTGCTTCCAAACCTCCGGGTCGAAGAATGCGAGTGCGGCCTGCTTGCCGTACTTCTCCAGACGCGCCACGAGCGCCGCGAATTGCTCATCTCGCCTGCGCGCCAGTTCGATTTCGGCATCCGGGATCTTGCTCGCCTCAGCGGCCTGTCGCCGGATCGCATCCGCGCCCTGCTCCATCAGCTTGACCATTTCCCGCGTGGCGGGGAGCCCGGCTTGCTGGAGGATCGAGAACTTGTCCGCCTCGGTTCTGGAATTCCGAACCAGATCAGCGACCTTAAGGAATGCGTCCTCGGTGTCCTTGGCCGCCAAACCATTGGCGCGGAAAAGCGTGGCCAGCGAACCAAGACCGCGCTGCGCCTCCCCGACCTCTCGGTTGAATTTGAGCATCGTGTCGAGGAATTCGGCCGGGTTATTCCCCTTCACCTGCGCGGCGAATTGGAAGCCCTGCAAATTCCCCGAGTTGATGCCGGTGCGCTGCGCGGTGTCTCCGACCTTGGCGAGTTCGGTGTTGAGATTGAGAACGGCGCGCGCCGCTTCCTTCAGTTGGAGGACGAGGAATCCAGTAATGAACCTCTTGGTCAGCGTGTTCGCGAGATTCCCGGCAGACCGATCCGTCTTGTTCTGCGCCTGCTCAAGATCATAAAGCTGACCGGCGAGGCCCGCGACGGTGCGGCCATAGGCGGTGTTTGCCGTGGTGCCGGCCTGACGCAGCGCGACGAGTTGCGCGGCCTCGCGCTTCTGCCCGGCGTTCAGCAATTCGGTCTTGGCGATCTGGGTCTCAAGTGCGCGGATCGCCTTGACCTGCGACGCGGTGAGCTTTTCCTGGATGCCATAAGCTTGCTGCAGGGCCTGCGAATAGCCGCGTTGGCTCTGCCCGCCCATCGCGGCGGCGCGTTCGACCTTCTTGTATTGATCCTCCACGCCCTTTGCGGACGCGCGGAGTTTGTCGAGTTCGCGCGATGCGGCAGCGGCCGGGCCGCTGTCGATTTTGAACCCAAGTTCGGCGATCGTCATTTCTTGGCTCCGAACAGGGCGTCAAACAGGGCGGGGGACATGGGACGGGACGCAACGGATGGCGCTTTCGGATCGGCTGGCTTGTCGCCGCCGCCGAAAATGGCTCGCAACATCTCGTCGCGGCCGGCCTGTGCGTTGCGGATGTAGGAAAGCGAGGAGTCCAGAAACTGATCCTCGGTCCAGCCAAGCCAGCCCCCGCAGAACTTCTCAATCTCGTCGAGAAATTCAGCGGGGGTGATCAGTTTTTTTCGTCGCCGCCCGGCTCGTCTGCCTTGATCGGCCTTCCGCCGTTCATGAGTTGCGAGACGAATTCCGACAGCGGAGCGGTCAGGTCAGGAAGGCCAGTTTTGAAGACCAGTTCCGACACGTCGCCGGGGCGCTTGTTGAGCCCGGCGGCGATCACCGCGTCGTAAGCGTCCGCATCGAATTCTGCCAGGCGGCGGAACACGTTGGAAAATCCGCCGAGCTGGTTGACCGCCTTGAACGCGCGCGGCGTGCATCGAAGCGTGAACGGCTTTCGCTCGTCCTCCGCTCCGAGTTCGATCTCGACCTCGCCGTCAGCCATTACTCACCCGCTGCGATGCGAACGATGTTCGAGTTGATTTCGACTGTCGCGTTGAGGTTCTGGATGGTGTTCGCCTCGCCCATGGCTTCCTGAGCGGACGTGACCAGGCCGACGAACAGGCGCTTTGACGCGGTGGCCGGAGATCCCGTGGGATCGTTCAGCAGCACCTTGAACGGATAGTTGTTCTTGTTCGATGCGTCTCCGGCTGCAAGAAGCGCGGCCTGCCCGGCATCACCCGGAATGATTCCGAATACGTTCTGCATCGAGCCGGCGTTGGCTGTGCCCTTCTGCTTGTAGTCGCGGCCGCGATTGATCAGCGCGGTGGTGATGAGCGCGCCGGCATCGCCAAGCGCACCGGCCTGCGACCAGCCATCGACTTCGATCCACGTCACGGAATTGAAATCCGCCGCAACGAAATCGGTGGCCTGGGTGGCCATCGGGGCATTGCCGATATAGAAGCGGCACCCCGCAACGGGATAAAGGTCTGACATTCTCGCCTCCTATGATGCGAAGCACTGGTAGGGAATCCGGACAGGGATGAAGACCCACGGGCTGTCCGTGACCAGTGGATCGCGAAAGGGCAGTTGATTGATCTGGATCGTGAAGCCGTCGCGTTTCAGGCGCTGGTCCCGGTAGTGTTCGATCAGGGCCGATGCGGTGCGGGCGGGGGCCAGTTCGCCGCCCCCTGCCCCATAGAACGCGTCCACCTGAAACAGCCCGGAATGCGTGTTTGGGCCGGAAATGATGCGGGTTGGCCGGACGGGCAGGAACGTGGCCCGGAGCCAGCGGGTGGTCGGGGTCACAGGCGACGGCGGAGTGAACGCAACATTCGGCTGTGCTATTGTGATGACAGGCGACTGCGCAGCGGCGAAAATGCCAAGATGCGCGAGCAGCGCCGCCTCGATAGCGACCTCGACCGGATCAGCCATTTGGACGACAAGCCTTTAAGCGAGAATGAGGTTGATGACCGCCTGAAGCGGGCCTTGGATGTGCTGGGCACAGCGCCGGGCGCGACTAAGGACGCACACGTCATCATCACGGCTGCGCGAAAGGCGCTCTGGATGTATTCGATCGGTCTGATCGAGGCCGGGGTCAAGCGCGAACGCCAGCGCGATTCCGCAACTCCTGAACAACCTGATTGACCGTGACGTTCCATTGAGCCGCGGCACGGCCGACGAAGGCCACGGGCCGGGTGCCGGGGTGCTTCACGCGGGTGAAAAATACGCCCTCGCCTTTCCAATCGAAGTGAAGCGCGGCCTTTTCCTTCGGTTCGATGATGTGCGGCGCGGTCCCATATTCCAGGAACGGGGCGTAATAGGCCGTATAACCGACATAGATGGTTTGGCCGATCTCCGAACCGGAGATCACCATCGTGACGTCGCCTCCGACCGCCGGCATCGCGTCGCCTTCCTTCTGGATCTGCGGCATCGAGCTATTCGAGGCGCGGACAGAGGCCCGGAGAAATCCAGTGTCGACGTGTGGGGTCAAATACCCCTGCGCGATAGACACGGTGCGACGCGAACTTTCACGGAAAACCGCCGTGATGCGCTGTTCGGTTTCCTTCACCCACGCATCGACTTGCGCGCCGAATGAAAGGTTCGCCATGTCACGCCACGTTCGCCAAGAAATCCACGACCGGCTCGCGCCAGCAGCGGCAGTTGATCCGCTCGGACGCCGGAGCGGATGGATCGCCCGGATAGCGCAGCATCGCCCCCGAGCCTGACCGGAACGGCACGCCCATCGGTCTGGTCTGGCCTTCCATCGCCTTGTGCGAGTCCCTGACCCGCTTGTCGCGCGCGGTGCGCCACGCGAACGTGACTGCGGTCTGATCGATCGCGCCGGCCGACACGGCCTGATTGATCGCTTCGTCTTGTGCGGTGTGAAGCGCGGCCATCGCTTCGGTTCGAGCCAGCGCCTCGGCACGGAAGCGCAGGGCCCGGTTCCTATAGGCCGTCACCATCTTGGCCCGGATAGAGGCCGGAACTGGCTCGCCAGCGTCCGCAGCGCGGCGCACAGCGGCGTCAAACCGCCTGTCCCTCAATTCCCTTGCCAGAGCCGCGCCAGGCGCATCACTGGCCAGTTCTGCCTCGTAGCGGCGCACCCATTCGGCCTGCGATGATGTCAGCCCGATCACTCCGCCCTCACGCCGGCCTGTTGCGCCAATCCGGCCCACAAGATCCAGCGCGGAGGTGCGCGGGTTGACGCCGCGGGCCATCCCGTTCGCGAGATGAGTTCGGATCATGTCCCGCTGATCGTCCAGAATTTCCCGGACCAGTGTTGAGGAGTGATTGCGCAGCCATGCCTCGGCCTGTGGGTTGCGGATGTTGAATTGCACCACGAGCCGATACCCTGCGGCGTCGCGAAGCACCGGGAGCGCAGAAACCGTCGCCGTTCCTCCAGCCTCGAACGCCGCCTCAAATGTCTTGTCCCATGCCCGGAACGATGCCGGGTCAAGCCCCACGGCCCGGAGCGCGCCGTTTACGTCCCCTCGCTCCAGCGCGCGCGAGATGGCATCGAGCTGCGCCTGATCCCGGAGCCGGTAGACCGAGTCCAGAAACGCCTTGCGGAGCGTGGCGTCCCATTGGTCGATCAGTTGGTCCCAACGGTTGGCTGCCATCAGTCGTCCGGGAATATCAAGCTATGTTTGATCCGCTCCATCAGGATCATCGTCTCGCCCGCATTGGCGTTTCCGGTGACCCAGAGCGTACCGTCTTCGAGTTGACCGATCACCGCCATCTTGGCGAAGGGCTTCCCTTTCGCTTCGTCGAGAATGGTGTCTGGCTCAAACCGATATGCCTCACCAATTTCGACCGGCTCGAATTTGACGATCTCGGCGCTCACATGGCCCCCTTACACTCGAAGACCGCTTCGGCCGGGTCCGTCTTCACATCATTGATCGTGAACGTGATGCCGCGGATCGTCACCCTGTCCTGCGGCTGCGGCCGAACCGAAAGGCTCGTGGCGAGGATCAGCACCTTGCGCTCGTTGGCCGCGACCAGCCCCTCGAGCCGGAATTTGTCCGCGTAGGCTTCCACGATGGCCCTGCACGGGTATTCGACAGGGATTGGGCTTGGCGGGTCGAAAGGATCGTAGCTTGGCGAATCCGGGATAACGTCCCGGGTCAACGTCGCCGCCATAAACAGCGATTGGAACGCGGACCCGACTTGCCTCGCAAGCGATCCTTCGAGGGGCGAAGCCATCCAAAATCCCTTTGAAATGCAACCGCGTTGCCGTATTCTTCTTTGGCTCTTGGCGAGCCCCGGTTTGGTGAGACCCGATCCGGCGCGGCGCGGCGTGGCCCGGCTATGAAACCCCTCCGGCTAACCCCGGAGGGGTTTTGCTTTTACCCGCGCGACGCCTCAGCCTGGAACGATGCCATGTCACGCGCCTTGAGCAGCGTGGCGAGAATCCCATCCACGATGGAATAGACGGTGCGCGCCGTGGCGTTGCCGGCGTATTCGATCGAGACCGAACCGGCCCGAAGCGCGCGGATCGCCCCGCCCCGTTCAAGGTCCGGCATGGTCGATCCCGGCTCGGCCAATTCACGCACGGCGAATTCACAGGTCGCCTTGATCACCTCGTCGGGGATTTCGCTCGATGCGATTTCCTCGCCATCGGCATCATAAGCATCGGTGCGGGGCCATTGCAGGGCCTGAGCCCTACCGTTCAGCCGCGCGCCCGGGAAGCGGGAGCCGTAGAGCGCGTCAATGGCCGTCGTGGCCCGACGCAACGCGGCTTCCTTGGCCACAGTCTCGCCGGTCGAGAACATCAGGCCGCGCGCGTCGCAATACGACGCGGCATCCGCAACACTGACATAGCTTTCCGCGCCGGATTTCCCGGTGCCGTCCTCAACCTCAAGCGCCATCGGTCACTGGCTCCTTGCGGGGGCGGCCGGGGGCGCGCTTGATCGGCGCGGGCTCCCGCGCAAACGGTTCGGGCGAAAGGCTGGCCGCGATCTGCCGGTATTCGTCGGCGGCTGGCGCGGGATTCTTCGCCCATCGGTTCGGATCGTAGATCGCGTCGATGATGGTGAAGCCTTGCGCGCGCAATTCCTCCACCCTCTCAGGCGAAACCGGATGCGGCTCGTAAATGATTGTCTCGGACACGATGCCTCCGCGAAAATGCGAAGGCGCGGCGAGGATGGCCCCGCCGCGCCGTTTTCGTTAGCGGCTCTGGATCACCACGCCAGCGAGCGACTTGTCGTCAGTCGCCGCCTTGTCCCAGGTCGCGCCGGTTCCGATCACCGTGTCGTTCGGGTTGATGCCGTTGCCGGTCGCGTACTTGAAGCCCTTCAGGCCGATGTTGTACGCGAACTCGCCCTGCAGGCGGGTCATCAGCACTTCGAGGCCGGTGACGTCATCGATCACGATGTCCGAGGTTTCCGTCACCTCGGCCAGCGCACCGCCCGACACCAGGCCAAGCGTGTAGTAGTCGTTCACGTCCGGCGAGACGATTTTCTTCACGAGGCTGGGGGAGTCGGTGACGATCACCGGGCGGTTGAGCGTGACGGGAGTGCCGGTGCGCACGTTGAACACCGACAAGCCGTCGATATTCGCCGCGATCTGCTCCTTCACAAGGTCGAAGTAGACCTTGGAGTGCATGACCCAGCACACCACGCGGTCGGAACGGTCGCCCATCTTGGACAGGCCGTCCACGAGGGACGGCGTGGTGATGGTGCCGCCAGACGCGACGGTGTGCTTGAGCGCCCCGCCGGAGACGTTGGCAAGCGCCGCGCCGGCCGCGAGCAGGACCGAGTTGAGCATGTCGAGCTGCTGCGCAACCGCGATCTGCCCGCCCAGAATGCCGGAGAACTCCATCTCCGAATACCGGGCAAACACCTTGCGGAACGAGTCGCGCGACTGGTCCACGGGACCGATCTTGCGGTTCAGCTTGACGCGGACGAACTCTTCCTGCGCCATCGACAGCTTCGCCGCCGAGGCGGTGGACGTATTGTCACGCCGCGAGATCAGGTTCGCGATGTCCTTGAAGAAGGACTCGTATTCGTAGTCGCCCGGCTTTTCGACCGTGCGAAGGATGATGCCGTTGTTGACGGCAGCGTTGAACACGTCCGCGTTCTGCTGCAGCGTCTCCGCGGCGCGGGTCTTCAGGTACTCCTGATAGACCTTGAAGTTTGATGCGAGATAATCGGCCACGGGAATCTCCTATGTGAGCCGGGTTGATGATCCCGATCTCAGTCCGGCAGGGCCTTGTATGCGTCGAAGCCGTTTTTCTCGACCCACGCCGCACGGTCCTTCTCGGATTTGAAATCGGACTTCTTCTTCGCGCCGGCTCCCCCGGCGTTGTCAGGCTGCTTCCCGCCGCCCGATTGGTTTGCCCCCTTGAACAGCGAGGGCCATTTCGCGACGGCTTCCTTGACCAGATCGTCAAAGGTTGCGGTGCCGTCTTTCCCGCTGCCGGCCATCGGCGTCTCGCCATCGGCCTGCATGATCTTGAGGACGCGCTTGCCGTCCTCGGTTTCGTACTTGATGCGCCCGGCGAGACGATCCGGGAGAAGGTCGATGCCCTCTTCGGTCGCGCCCGCCTTCGTCAGCGCCGACATGACGCTGGTTCCGATGATCGCGCCGCGCTCCGAAGAACGGGCGGCGGTCAGTTCGGCCTCCAGGTCCGCCTTTTCCTTGGCCCACTTGTCCTGGAGCTGCTTCAGGATTTTCTGGTGGTCGCCGTCGGCTTCGGCCTTCTTGCGCTCGGCCTCCTCGGTCGCCTTGAGCAATTCGGCAATTTCTTCGTCGGACTTGCCGAGCGATTCCCACCGCTTGACCTTCTTTTCGAGGTCGGCGCGGGCCTTGCGCTCCTTGTCGAGGGCGCCCTTCAGAGCGGACGTATCCTCGACGCCTTCGACCTTGAGCTTGAAGGCGTCGCCATCCTTTTCGTAGAGCGGGCGGAACGCTTCATCCACGGATTCGAGCGCATCGATTTTCAGTTTGAGCAGCATTACAGCCTCTCGCTGTTGTGGCGTCCCTGGCGTCTCGCCAGAATTCGACGTTTGATGATGGGCGGTCCCCGCCCGAGGTTCGGCCGGCGTCCTGCCGGTCAATGACGGCCCCGGCTCATGCCGCGGCTTTCGCGACAGCCTGGCCCGCGCCTTGAAGACGGGCATGGCTATGCGTGTTTCTTCAATTGCTTGTGCGATTCCTTGAGGGAATCGAGCGTGTTTTCGATTTCGGACGCGAGGTCCGACGCGGCGGAGTTGAAGTCATCGTCCGCCGTCTCGTAGTCGAGCCCGTATTCGTCCGCGATTTCGGCAACCTTCTCATGCGCCGCTTCGATCGCCGCGACTTGCTTTTCGAGGGTCTTCTGAAGCTGGGCCAGTTCGGCCATCTTCGCCTTGATCTGTTCGGCGGCGTCGTTGATCGTGTCGCGCGCCGCAGCGATCTTTGACATCGCGGCGCGGTGCTTGGCCTGATCCTCGTCGCTGTATTCGTCCGGGCTCTGAGCCTGATCGCCTGACGCCTCGCCACCGGCCGCGGTCCAGCGGCCAATCTTGTCACGCGGGTGTTTGGACTCGTCCCATGTCACCGACATTGCGGACCTCGCTCAGCCATTTCGGGTCAGGACGACCCAGAAGCTCTGCCGTGCGGCCGCTCATGGAACGGACACGGCCTGTCATGTGCGGGATCGATTCCTTCAACCCCACGAGAAACGAGTCCAGTAGCGACCATTCCCGGCCGCGCGTGAAATGCTTGCTCTTCGTCATCGGGACGCCGGCGAGGATGACCCGCTCGCAATCCTCGAGCGCGACCTTTGCGGCGAAGATCCCTGACGAAGCCGAGGAGTTCATGCCAGGCCAGCGATACGAGACGCGCCGGTCGGGCTCGAACGTGTCGTCCTTCTTTCTCGGGTCCAGTTCTTTCTCAAGGCACGTCGCGGTGCGGAACCCTCGGGGATGGCCCAGCGCGGCGCGCTGCTGCATGTACCCTGTCATCCATTCGGGATGCAGGCCGACCCACCAGTCGAAAGGCTCAGGCCAATGCACCCCGGCCAGCTTCACGCAATAGATCAGGTCCGGTTTCTGCAGCGCGATCGCGGCGCGGGCCTCGTCGAAATTGCCCTCTGCGCAGCCGATGACGAGTCCTAGTTGAGCAAGCGCCATAGCGTGCCGTCGATCAATTCCGTCTCGTTGAACTGCGAATAGGCCAGCGCGTTCAGCCAGGGTTGCCGATCGGGATAGACCGGGCTCTCGATTTTCTTCAGGTCCGTCCGGCCGACCAGAGACGCCGCACTATCGGGGTGAACGAACACCGGATAGCCGAGGATCACGGCCTCGACCGCGGCGATGCTGCCGTGCGTTACGAGCGCGTGCGCGCCGTGCAGGTCGGATTGCAGCGACCGTTTCGACTCCTTGTCGCGGATAACCAATTGCCGATCCGTCACCCGCGCCAGCGCGTCTATCGTGTCAGCAATCCAGCTTTCGCAGCAGTGGAAGCGAGCATAGGTCCGGGTCGGCGCCGCGATGACGATGTGCCGACCGCCCACCTTCCACTTTTCGACCGGGACGTTCAGAGCCTTCCATCGATCATTCGGCACGGGCCGGATCGATTGAGCTTGGAAACTGCCGACATGCCATCGGTAATAGCCGCCGTCCTGTCCGCGCGGCAGCCAGGTTGCAAAGACGCGCCGGGCATAGCCGCGATCCCAATAAATCCACGGGCGGCCTTCGCTCCGCCATTTCGCGATCAGCGCGGTCGATTCCGGCTGGCAACCGACTATCGGGATCACGTCGCGCGGGAGCCGATCCAGCGCCTGCGCATCGTGCTCGATCACACCGCCGCCGGCGGCCTTGATATGCGTTCCGATCCGGTTGAACAGGTCGAGCTTGAAGGCGCGCAATCCAGCCGGGATGAACAGGCAGACTTGGCCGGGGTCGATCACGACAAAACCTGCGCAAAAAATTCCTGAAATTATTCCCGCCAGTGCTCACGCACCCACTTCAGATGCGTGAACTGCGCCGGATCGCGCCGTCCCGGAAACGCCACGAGGCGCGCATCAAGCGGCGGAACATCGCCGCCCGGCCATCCCAGCTTCTGAAACGCATAGACGCCATCGGCGGAGCGATACGCCGCCGCATCCGGGATCATGGCGTGCATCCAGCCTTGGTCATCTGGAAACTCGAGCCGGGGAATCCGGTCCAGCTTTTCGAGCGTGAAATCGTCCCACACGTCCGGCCGGTAGCCGGCCCTCAGCATGAATATCGATCCGTTGTACGGACACGGGTGCGTCGGTGAATTGACGCCCTGCAGGATGATGAAAGGCTCCTCGCGGTCGAATAGCGGATCGAGCGGCCCGGTGACGATTGAGTCCAGATCCATGCAGACGATGCGGTCGGTGGCGCCGATGTCGCGCTGCCAGACCTCATCGAAGATGCGAAGGCGGACGATGCAGCCCGGATGCTTGGTCAGGCCGGGGTCTTTGATCGGGGTCGTCTCAACGCCTTCGAGTTCGCGATCCGTGACGCAGAGGAAACGATGCGGCTGTTTCAGGTGGCGTTCCAGCCCCGCCTTGAGCCGGTAGACGTATTCGGGGCCGTATTTCTGGCCCCACCACCACGTCAGGACGGTCAGCATCGGGGCTTTTCGATCTTCGAAATCACGTCGAACGGACATAATCGGCGATCTTCATAGAACCATCGTTCATCACCGATGATCCGCATGACGTTCCCGGCGGGAGTTTCGCGCCCCAGTTCAATCTCGGCGACCGTGAGCTCGCCAGACCGGCGGTCACGAACCCAGTAGAAACCCTCGCTTATTCGCGCCACAGCACACCGATCCCGTTGAACGGCCCGTCGAGGCAGCATTCCTCGTGCCGATATCCGCCCTTGATCACGTTCCAGAGCTTGTCGACTTCGATCGGCTTCGGAGGCTTGTTCGGCTTCGGCCGGTAGGCGATGTCGTGGAACGCCACGATGCGCCCCATCGGGCCGTAATTCTCCCAGTCCTTGGTGACGTAGGGCAGCGTGTGGTTCGCATCGATGAACACGGCATCGAACGGCCCGTGTTGCTTCACCATGGCGACGGTGCGTTCCGAGGTGCTGTCGCCCCAGACCATGTGGACGTCGTAGCCGTCACGGGACAGGTTCGTCACGACGTTGACCAGCGAGGTTTTGGAGTCGGCTTCCCCGGGCAGGTCAACCGAAACAACCTTCGACCCCTTCGGCATTGACCGCGCGATGCGGTCCAGCGACGCGCCGAACTTCGACCCGATTTCGAGATAGGAGCGCACGCCCTCGCGCTGCAACAGCGCGACGAACCAGGCGAACTCTTCCTCGCGCTGCAGGAGTTTCATTCAGATGATCCCAAGCGCCCGCGCTTCCGCGATCATCGACTGAAAAGCGGCCGGCGGGGTCACGATGAACCACGCATCGTCAAGGCGCTCTATGCCCGGATCGAAGGACGCGATCCGGCACGATTCCTCGAACCGGCGCTCGAAATCCCGATACTTCTCGCCGTGACACTTTGGCAGAGCACGCCAGATCATCTCCATGTCGCGAGCGGCATCTGAGATTAAGTCCGCCTCGAAACGAATGCTGAGAGTCCGCACGGAGGCCATCACTTCCGCTCCCAGATCGCCGCCACGCCAAGGTCTTTCGAGAGATACGAGGTGTGGACGCGCTTCAAACCCAGATCGCGGTCCAGCGCCCGCATTTCTTCCTCATTTGCGGCATGGTCGAATGACGTGGCCCGCCACGCGAAATACTTGCCGGTCCGCCGCCCGATCCGCCCGATCAGCGCGCTCATCTCGCCCGCGCTCATCACCCGTTTCAGCTTGTGATACGTCGCGAGCATCACGACGATGGTGTATTGCGCGTCGCACCAGTCCAGAGCATCCGGCTTGGTCAGGTCGCGGACCTCGAACCGGGACTCGCAATTCCGCAGATCGCAAAACAGGTGCCGCGCCGTTTCGATCCCCTCGGCATAGATATCGACGCCGTGGACCTTGGATGCCCCGTTGGCGAAGAACTCGAAGCCGACCAGGCCGCGATTGCAGCCGATGTCGAGAACCGAGGCCCCCGGGGCGCGCAACAGAAGATCGGTCAGGCCGTCAAGCCGGATGTCGTGGTGCCCGGCGACGCGGCGGTGAAGGCGCTCGGTCATGCGGCGCGGTTAATCACCGGTGACGTTCCCATGCCGGTGCGCTCGGCCCGCCTCCAATCACTGTCACCCGGCGCCATCTTTTTCAGAGCCTCGACCGCCTTATCGACCTCGCGCTGCGCTTGGTTCAGCTTGTTCAGCGCGTCGGTGCGCCGCGACCGCGCGATGCTTTCCGCTTGGATGGCCTTCTCGTAGTCCTCTTGCGCTTCCTTCAGTTCCGCGATCAGCTTTTCCATCTCATCCTCCCAAGATCGAGGCCGCGGCCTCGTAAACCTGCTCAACCGTGATCGCGTCCAGCGCGCGCCGGCAGTGCGGACAAGCCGAAAGCGACCCGCAATAGCGCGTGTCCGATCCGATATTCACATGCATGTCGTAGCCCGTGACCTCTGGCGGTATCCACGAGCCGAAGATCACCACGCCTTTCACTCCGACAGCCGCCGCCGCATGGTGCAGGCCGCCTTCAGGACCAACATAGAGCGCCGCGTTCGCAAGGACCGCCGCCGCGTGACGGAACGATGGAGTCGCGATGCTCTCCACATCAGGAAGCGGCATCGCATTCGGATACGAAAATTGAACCACGCGCGCGCCGTCTTTCTTGAGGCGTCGCGCAACCTCTGCAAATCGATCACGCGGCCATTGCTTGTTCGGGGCGCAGGATTTCCAGGCCTCAATGTGCGGCTCGATCACCACGAAGCCGGCACCGACCTTCCGGGCAAAGACCAGTTCCTCACCTGAGAAGAACAATTCCCCCGGCGTGCAGCGCCAGTTCATGTTCCAGCGCCAGCGGTTTCCGGGGACGTCGTGTTCGTTGTAGAGGCGGTTTCCCTTGCGGAACGGATTCCACTCGATATCGCTGTCGCGTTCCGATCCGGGCGGCGCGATGTTCGGGTTGCCCCGGAAGATCGGCTCGCTGTTGTGGTCCCAGATGATCCGCTTGCCGTCACCGAACGCGATGCGCTTGCCGCGCGCCGCCGCACCGCGGGCGAGCCCGGTCGCGATTACATTGTCACCAATACCGATTTTAGCCTCCCGACCCTCGCGCGCGGCGTTTGGCGTCATAAGCGCGATACCGTTCACGCTCTTTCTGCAGGCGTTCCGGGCTCCATGCAGCCCGCCGCGCCGCTTGCTCCAAACGCCGCTTTTCTCGGTTTATTTCGGAATATTTCCGCTGTGCGGCACCGTTTGTCTTGCGGCGGTGGCGCTTCGCGAATTCGTTCCGGCAGGTTTTGCAAGCCCGGTAGCCGCTGGCGTAGAGGTACAGATTGTCGCCGCTGAGAGGGTGCCCGTTCTTGCAGTGTGCTTTGTTCTTGCGCGAGCCGCGCTGTGTGTTCTCACGGGTCGTCACCGGCTCAAGATGCGCCGGGTTAAGGCAACAGCGGCGGCGGCACAGGTGGTCGATTGTGAAGCCTTCCGGGATCGGCCCTACGGTTGCCTCGTAGACCAAGCGATGCGGGCGGACCATCCGGCGGCTGTTGTCTGTTCGGCTCCCGACCTTCATCTGGCGGGCATAGCCGTCCTTATCGAAGGGGCCGGTCCAAATCCAACAACTGTCTATGGTGATCTCGACTGACTTAAAAAGCCGGTCAAGGTCTGATACGACCTTCTTAGCCATCTCGACCTCCTACAAGGTGGGGCTGGTTAGAGCCGGCTCAGTGCTTCCAACACTGCGTCGGCTCGCTGATTCTACGGGCTCCTATGACTGGCGGCAAGCATCATGCCGCCCACCTGCTCAACTCTTCGCGCCATTCGTCCGCGAACTCGCAGCCGTGGTAGCCGGTCATTGACGGCAGCCCGAGCGTGAAGTGCGCGATCTTCGCGTCCGGGTTCACCTTGTTGACGCCAACAAGGTGATTCCACTCGCGCCCGAGTTCGCCGATCGCCTCGTCCGGCATCCAGCAGAACCGGTGCAGATCACGGCCGGGCAGCGTGTTGACCATTTCGAGGGTCAGGGCGCGCGTCGCGGGATGATCGCAGTTCCAGAGGCAGACCGATGACCAGTTCTTGCGGGCGTAGGCGGTCTGCTCCTGCCCATCCATCTTCACGCCTTCGCCCGGCTCGTGCCGATGCTTCACGACCCATACCGCTTTTGACGGATCGGCCCGGGCGATCTCGAACAGCGGTTGCAGCGAGGCCCTGACCAGTACGTCGCAGTCCATGAACAGCGCCAGGCCGTGCCGCTGGATGATCGGGACCATGAATCGGGACACGGCGTGCTGCGTCGCCATCGGCGCGCCGCTGATCACGTCCCACATCACGGGCCGGTCGACGCCGCGCCGCGTTTCGATCGGCCGCGTGTAGAGCCCGGACTCTTTCAGCTTGTCCAGCACCACGCCGCGGATTTCCATGTCGCGCGGCGGCGGGTTGTGCCGGCGGATGCTATGCCTCGCCACGGCGAAGGCGTCCGCCTCCCGCGGGTCGAAACCAAGATAGATGCGGTGCATGTCAGGCCGGATCGCCCGCGGGCTCACAGCGGAACGCGGATCGCACCTCGATATTCCAGTCCGCGTTGAGCCTGCCACGCGCCCAGTCCTGCAGGCGCGGCGTCATTTCAGCCCCGAACGCCTCACACGCGGCCCGGTCCTTGAACGTGGTGCTCTCCGGGATAGTGCCCTGCATCGGTCCTTGAGCGGTCATAACGGCGATGGCCCACAAGAGCTTAAACATCGGCTGGCTCCTTTTTGATCGGCTGTCCGGTGCGAGGGTCGATCTCCTCCTCGCCTTCCATGCCCTGCTGTTCGCCGGCGATCAGTTCTTGCTCTTCTTCGAAGGTGCGCTCGGTCACGATGGTCATCCGGCGCTTCAGTTCGTCGAACCCCGTTTCCTTCGAGATGAGGCCGGCGGCGACCGCCTTGATGATGGCGTCGAGTTCATTGCCGCTTTCCATCTCGACGGCGAAATCGGTGTGGACGACGATCTCCGGCTCAATGGTCTGACCGAGCCACATGCCGGTCAGCTTCCAAGCCTGCTCAAGCGCATCCTGGAAGAGATAGGCCCACGCCTGCACCGCGCTCGATGCCTTTTTCGACACGTTCGCGGTGGTGACGACGGTCAGAGCCGATTGCGTCAACGGCTGCATCCCGAGGTCGCGCATCTCCTTGCGCGTGAGTTCGAGCTGTTCTCGATTTTCCTTGATCGATCCTGCCGAGGGTTCGACGAACTTTGCCTCGCCGGCCGGGCCGGTCCCGTTCTGGTTGGGCGGGATGATGAATGCCGCGTTTGGGCCCACCGCGATCTTGCGCGGCTTCCCGGCATCATCGTTCTCCGACATCCCCGAAATGCAGAGCATCGGGAAGCAGGTCATGATCTTGACCCACTCCAGATTCGACTCTTGCCGGTATTCGGTCATCTGCATGTGGGCCAGGTCCCGGAGCGGCGGCTCTACGACCCACGACCCACCCCGGCGCTTGCCAAACACCACGGGGACGAGCGGGATCACGCCAATCGTGATCGGGCCGCTATCGACCATCGTCCACGCTGTCTTTCCGTCCGTCCCGGTGCGCTGCTCCCAGAGCTCCCACACGGCCGGGCCGAGCCCGACCACGTTGAGCATTTCGTCCCGGATCAATTCCCGCTTCAGGAACCGGATGCGATCGACCTTCGTCTCTTTCAGGTTGTCGTCTACCTCGACACCACATTCCCTGATCCTGGCGTGATAGATCGTCTCGACCCCGCCGATGAACACGGAATAGACCGCGACCATGCTTTCGCACGGGATGCGGACCCAGTAAGGCCGCAGGCCCTGCTCACGCTCATCGGCTAGGGTCAGGGGCTTGCCGTCCGCTCGTGGCCTGGCCCGCGTGTAGTCGACGAGGATCCAGTCGATGCCTTTCTCCAAGGCGGACTTGAACACGACTGAGCCGAACACATGCAGGTTGTTGCCCTGCCCGTCGATATTCTCCGCCAGCTTCTTGTGCTGATCGGTCGCGCCCTTGCCCATTTCGAGGGGCTTTGAGAACGGCTTCGACGCCAGGTTTTTCGAGATGTCCCCGAAGATGTTTGTGAACGGGGAATGCTCCAGCCGCGCCGCGTATTGCGCATCGGTTTCCGACACGAATTTCGGCAGATAGCGTTGCTTCCCGGCCTTGACCGCGGCCTCCCCGCTCAGGATCGCGCCGACCATGGTCCAGAACGCGATCTGCTCGGAGTAATCATCCGACACCGCGTCTGGCTTGAACTCGTCGGACATTTACTCAGCCCCAAGCGGATTGGATGACGATGCGCGGCTCGGCCGGCAGCAATTCAGCGAAGGCCCGGCTCAGCGCGTCGGTCTGGTCTTTGTATGTGCCGGCCGGGAACGATGTGATCTCGTCGAGGAAGGCGTCGTTCCACGGGCCCTTGACGATCTTCACATTGCCGACTGCGGCCTGAGCTGAGACCGGGAGGGCGCGGGATTCCTTGTCGCCCGACTCCGGTGAGAACCGGCAATTGAACCCGGCCAGCAGCCTTGCGAACGCCGCGACCTGGGCCTTACCGGCCTGTCCCGGGTCTTGCGGGATGCTGATCTTGCACCCCATGCCGTCCAGCCTGGCCGTGTTGAGGATCATCCGCTCGACGCCGGCCGCTTCCTCGCGCCCTCGCGCCACGTCCTCGATGTAATAGACCCCGTTCAGGACCGAGAGGCGGACACCAGCGGTATAGGCCGACGTCGACGATTTGCTCGCGGCCAAGTCCCATCCGCGGCACCGGCGGGCATTCGCCGGCGCGGCCGGCACGATCTCGAACCAATGCCGCTTGAAGATGCCGCCCTCGCGCGGCGCGGGCCTCTGCTGGTACTGGCCGGCATAGGCGTACTGCCCCATGCCGTCCTTGAGCCCTTGCACGACCTCACGCGGGAAGCGCCCCGGGTCGAGCAGATCACCATCCCATTGCCGCGGGTCTTTGCCGATCGGCGTGACGCAGGCCCGCTCCGGTTCGAATTCCATCGGCAGCATGACGTGCGTGAAATCCATCCCGAGTTTCAGGATGGTCCCCGCGATGTCGTCCTCATGCAGGCGCTGCATGATGACCACGATTGCCGATCTGGCCTGGTCGTTCAGGCGGTTCAGCGCGCCTTCCCGGAATTTCCGGGTCGTGTTGGCCCTCTCCGTCTCGGACTCGGCGAGCTCGACCGAATGCGGATCGTCTAGGATCAACCGGTCGCCGCGCTGTGAGGTGAGCGACCCGAATGGGACACCTTCCCGCGTCCCCGTCCCGCTATTGGCGAACGAAAGCTCCGCGGTGCGGGTCAGGCTGACCTCTGGCCAGAGCGATTGATACCACTCGGACAGGATCAGATCGCGGGTCTTGCGGGTGTCGCGCTTGACCGGGATCTCGTTGAACGCGGTGGTCAGGTAGCGCATCGAGCGCATACCGCGCGGGCCCCATTCCCACGCCTGCCAGAACACCGAGACCAGCAGCGATTTCATCGAGCCGGGCGGCACGTTGATCAGGAGCCGCGGGTTAAGCCGTCCCTCCGTTACGGCCTGCAGATGGTCGCAGATGAAATCGATGTGCCAGTTGTGGACGTAGCGGGCGTTCGGCTCCAGCACATGCCATGCCTCGCGGACGAAGCCCGCCAAGGTCTGGCACCGGGCCCGGATCGCATCGGCATTCTGCCGGACGCGCTCGCGCTCGCGTTCAGCCTCCCGTCTCCGGATCTCCGCCTGTATCGCCGCCAAGGGCGGCAGCCCCGAGGATTGCCTCAAGGCGCTTGAGGTCCGCATCCGAAACCTTTGTCAGATCGTATTGGCCGACCGCGCCGGAATGCTTGTGCTCGGCCGGCGGCTCTTTCCAGCGGGCGCGGGTCTTGAGCCAGAATATCTGGGCCGTGACGTTGCCGGCCTCGGCGTTCTTGTAGAGGAAGCCCGCCACCTTGGCGTTTGCCATGGTCGAGGCGCGGTCCAGTTCCTCCCGGTAATGCCGGTCGAGCGTTGCGCGGTGGATGCCCAGCACCTTGGCGATCTCGGCGCCAGGGATGCCATAGGCGCTCATCGTCTCGACCTGTTTGCGCTGCTCAGGGGTCGGTGTGTAGGGCTTGCGGCCTGCCATTTTTGTTAGGGAACTATATACATGACTCCCTCGGGAGCAAGTTCTAGTGGATAAGCTTCGAATTTGCGAAAGCGCGCAAGCGAACCGGCTGGTTGACGCCGCAGGCGCGGTCAATGGCGGCGGCCCCGCTGGGCGTGAGCCGCCATGGCGCTTGATGTTCGATGTAGCCGACCCGCACCAGCGAGAGCAGCGTCCGCATCGGCTTATGGAATGCAAGCGCCGCGCTGCCCTTGTGCTTGGCAGACAGGAGCGCACGAAACTGTCTATCGGTCAGGCGTACCGCCGCACTGCCCGTTCTGTGTCCTTCCCGCATCCTTCATGCTCCCCGATGTCCCACTCGCCATCACGGCAAGGCCGGATTCCAACTACTCCGAACATGGAGCCGTCTGCGTCGCCTTGGGCGACGATGGTTTCAACAAAGTCGCCCTTAAGCACGGGGCCATTCTCCTGAGGAAAATCAAAGACGTGGGCGGCAGAGAGAGTAAGTGCGGTGCGCACGTCCATTGGCGTTTCGCATCTGTGCCTTCCGAGACGTTCTTCGGTGCCGTTCGTTTTTCGAAACACGGTAATCCAGCGGGTATGCCGCTCAATCATCGGATTTATTCCTTTCGATCTTTCGGCGCGCACGTTGGCGCTTTTTGGCGGGCTTGCTCGCAGGTTTCGGCCGATAGGCGAGAACTTTATCCACGATGGCGTCCAGCGCCTTTGGGGTCTTGCGGGGCTTCCTCATTGGATCAAAGCCTTGTAGGTCAAGCGCTTGCCCTTCGTGCCTCCCACAAAGCTGTCCAGCCGCTCCATGGTGTGACGCTTCACGTTGCCGTCATTCAGGCGGAAGGCAAACTCGTCAACGTAGCGGCCAAGGTGTTTCTTGCTGGCGTGGTGATAGACGCCGATCAGACCACGCTTCATGACCGCGAACACGCTCTCAACGCCGTTGGTGGTCACGCCGTCGCGGACGTATTCGCCTTCGCTGTGGTTGACCGTTTCGTGGTTGAAGAACAGCCCGCCAAGGCCACGATAAACGCCAGCCTCATCGGTGTGCAGGGTGGAACCGACTACGACGTGCTGGTGGATTTTAGTATGCAGGGTCGCCATATCGGCGTCCTCTACCGCCATCGCCTTCATGCGGCCCTTGCGCTCGCGCATAGCGACAACGGCAGTCTTCCCGACCGTGCCGCGACCCGCCTTGAGCTTTTTGGACTCGTGCTTGTTCTTCTCAATTCCGCCGACATAGGTTTCGTCGATTTCCACAATGCCTTGCAGCTTGGTGAGGTCGTCACCGCAGGCTTCTCGGAGCCGATGCAGGACGAACCACGCGGACTTTTGCGTAATGCCGATTTGCTTGGACAGTTGCAGGCTGGATATGCCTTTGCGGGCCGTCACAAGCAGATACATCGCGTAAATCCACTTGTGCAGGGGAACGTGGCTCCGCTCGAAGATCGTGCCGGTGCGCACCGTGAAGTCTTCCTTGCACTGGTTACATCGATAGAACCCGCCAGCGCGTGCCGTGATCCGCTCGCCAAGGCCGCAAACCGGACACTTCGGCCCTTCCGGCCAAAGGCGGCTTTCAAGGTACGATCGCGCGGTCTCTTGGTCAGGGAACATCTCAAAAAGCTGGAAGGTAGAAATGGTGCTCTTGGACATCGTTTACCCCTCACTCTATGGCGAAAGAATGCCAATAAACGGCGAGGGAGTCAAGTATATAATTCCCAAACCTTTCCGGTCCCGGACGTCGCCCACGACAAAGCAGGCAAACCGATCGGGCTTTAGCAGCGCGCAGGCCGCCGAGATGATCGCCGAATAGGCCGCGCGGAAATCCGCGTAATCCATAGTCGAAAGGTCGGCCGGGTCGTCGCTGTAAACCTCAAGGTCCGCATAGGGCGGGCATGAGAAAACGAAATCCGCCCCGGTCCCGGCCGCGAGCGCCGCTAAATTCCGGCTATCCCCTACGATCCAGCGCGGGGCGGGATCGCCGCATATCCGCGCCGCTTGCGCCTCGTTTGCCGCGATTTGTTCCGGGCGAAGATCAATCCCGAGATAGGCGCGGCCGAGCTTTGAGGCGACGATGCCGCGAACCGAGCCGCCCGCGAACGGGTCAAGGATCAAACCGCCCGGCGGGCAGAACCAACGATAGGCCAGCTCGCACAAGACCGGATCAAAGATCGACGTGCCGTTTCCGGCGGTCTCGCCGGCAAGGCCGGATTTTCCTTGTTCGCGAACCCATTCGGCCGTGCCGACGGCACGGCTATTGGCTTTCCTACCTCCCGCAAGATTCTTGCGGGAGGTTTCGTCCAGTTCCGACGGGGCGCGGTCGCCGCCGACCCATGTTAGATTCTTGGCGGGCTTATTCACCTTGCCCCCCCCCAACAACATGCTCGCCGCGCATAAGGTCTTGGCCGAATGTCCGGGCGTTCTTACCCAATGGCTTGGCCCTTGCCGTTCCCGCGCCGGCGCCTCGAATAATCAGCGGCGGGCATCAGCGATGCCGCCGGGCGCTGCGTTCGCGGTCAAGCGGCATTGCCCCCCAGGGATCGCATTGGTCTTGCGCTTGATGGCCTCGCGGCGCTCAATAGCCCCGCCCATTTCGGCGAGATTTTCGCCGCGCCCAAGCTCGCTTTGGATGCCCAGCGCGATCCAAGCCCGCTTGCGATCCTGCCACCAGCCCTCACGGGCGTTTAGAACCGAGAATGGCGGGATGCCGAATTTCTCCGAAAGCGACCCCGCCCCGGATTGGCCGGCGCTCGCCGGGCCGTCCATGACCGCCGCGAGTTGCGGCCCATCGAACCCGAGCGCGCCGATATCGAACCCCTCTGCCTGCAGGTCCGTCAGTTCCAGCTTGAGCAGGTCTTGGTCCCAGCCGGCATTGAGCGCGACCTGGTTATCGAGAATGACATAGGCGCGGCGCTTTGCGGCCGACCAGCCCTTTGCCACCATGACCGGGATTTCGGCCAGGCCCAGCGCCTTGGCCGCCATGATCCGGCCGTGGCCCGCGATGACGTTGCCCTTGGGGTCGATCAGGACCGGGACGGTGAACCCGTATTCCTTGATGCTGGCCGCGATCTGGGCGACCTGCGATTCCGAATGCGTCCGGGCGTTCCGGGCATAGGGGACGAGGCTATCGACCGGGCGGCGCTCGACTTTATCGGCGGGCCAATCAATGCCTTTTATATTTCCGCTTTTTGCCATTCGTGCCGATGATGGGTTGAGCGGGAAAGGGCCGCCCCGTTTCCGAGGCGGCAGTCTAGGGAGGAAACGCCCAAGGAGGGCAGTCACCGTCGGAGCCTCCAATGAAAAACCCGCCGCGATTTCTCGGGGCGGGCTCACAGGACTGGCCAATGGGTGGATTTATGGGGTGAGTGAGTCCGCGCTGTCAAGCGGTGGTGGCGTCCGTGTCTTGCGAATACCCCATGTTGCGGGTCGGTTTCGGAACAATTTCGATCCTAGATCAAAGCCCTATGTATAATGTCACACGGGAAACAGGCGGTGACGGGGATCAAGATGTTGGGCCTCCTGATTTGAACGGGAGGGGGGCGTCAGTGCGAATCATGCGCTGATGGGTACGCTTTGGCCAACGCCGCGCGCGCGTCCCGCATCGCGACCAAAAGCTCGGCGCAGTCTTCTTTGCGAACAACCGCCGCCCAAGGCCGCCGGTCGATTATCATCTGCAGCCTGTCAATTGCGCTTTTCAGACCGACGATACTGCTGGCCTCCGGTCTGGACGGCGGGCATTTGTGAAAATTCCGGATGCCATCATCGAAACAGTCGCCGCCGCACCGGGTGCAATACCCGCAAAGCTTAGGGGTGCGGTTGGCTGTGATGTTTCCCATCGCGCCTCTCCTTCGGCTTTCCGTAAAGCTTCGTTCCAACCTGTTTCAGTGTTTCCCGCTGGACCCAATCGAGCCTCGGATCGTCGACCGACGCGACCAGCATCCCGTATTCCCGGAAGGCTCGTTTCTTGGTTTCCTCAGCGGATTCCCGGGTGTGGGGGAGATATCTCTGCAAACTCACGACTGGACCGCCTCCAGCGCCTTCGCCCGGTCCTCGTTGAATTTCGCGAACGCGATCCACGTCCGGTCTTTCCGCGCGGAGGCGTGGTAGAAATCGTCCAGCTTGTCGAACGCCGCCGCCATGTTCTGTTTCACGGTGCGGTGGTCGTGTCCGCCGAGCCGGTGAATCTCGCGGGACGTCGCGCCATGGATCACGACAGCGACCACGATTTCCCATTCTCTCGCCCCGAGCGCGGCCTTGCAGTTCTTGAGACGGTTCTGGGCCGATACCCGGGCGGCGTGCGGGCCGTGCAGCGACTTTCCGCCGTCGACGCCGGGCTCGTAGCCCTGCGCTTTCAATGGTGAATACGCGACCTCCCAGTCCTGATTGAACCGCTCGGCCGCTCGGATCTGATGATCCTGAAAGCCCATGACGTGATAGGAGGCGTCGAAGGACCAGACCTCCTGAATGGACCCGTCCGGCGCCCTGACCTGGCGCTTTTTCATCCCGGCGGCTTTCGCCCGTTCGGCCACGGCTTGGCTTTGCTGCGCCTTCACAGCTGATAGTTCTGCGTTGTGGCGCGCGATTTCGTTCCGGGATGCCGGCTCTCCCCTGCGCTCCCGGTTGCGCGCGCGCTGATCTGCTTCGATCCGCTTGCGCTTGGCTATCTGCTCCGCCGTGAGATGCCGGCGCGGCGTGACTTCACTCACTGGGCATCCCCGAAACGCATCCGGCCCCCGTCGAATCTCAACTCGCATTGCTGAAATGCCTTTCTTCTCCGGTGTTTCAAGGTGATCGCCTCCGCCTTACCCTCAAGACGGCGCATCTCGGCTTCCCATTTGTCCGCTTCCTCGGACACGTTCCGCTTTGGCTTCTGCCGGCGCATCCAGTTCGCGGGGAACCACAGACCGACAATGACGTCAGCGTCCCGCTCGATAGACGGGGCATCGGCGTCATTGATTTCGGGTGTGGGATCGTCCCGGCGCTGCGCGCCACGGGTGCGCTGGCCAAGGACGAGGAACGTCACGTTCGGCATCGACTTGGACAGGTTTTTCAGGTCGAGCGTTATTTCGGCCAATCGCTCGAACCTGTCCTTGTGCTTGCCCTCGGCCTTCACCTTGTCGAGCTGGTCGATCACGACGAGAGAGAGTCCGGTGGTGCGCTCCATCGCTTTGCACTGTGCCCCGATTTGCCGAACCGTCATGCCCTCGGTGCTGATCACTTCGACGGGTATCGCGGACAGATCCCGCGCGGCCTGCATGATCTCGGCAAGGTTGAACGCATCGCCCTGCGGCTCTGTGATGGACTCGACGGATAGTCCGGTGCGGGCCGATACCTCACGGGCACCCATTTCCTCCGCGTCCATCTCGAACTGAAAGATCAGAGCGGGCCGGCCTGATTCCGCGGCATGGATCGCGATCTGAGCGGCCAGAGCGGATTTCCCTTCGCCTTGGGACGCGATCAGAAATGACAGCCCGTAGAGCCTGCCGACGATGGCATCCAGTGCGGGGATTCCGGTTGGAATGCCCGGCACGGCACGGTGGTCGTTGCTGGCCTTTGTCGATCGCTCCGCGGCTCGAGCAGCGGCAGCTCCAAGCCGTTCCCGCTGGACCGGGGACGTGATCTCCATGACCTGCTGGAGCTTTCGCGCCGCTTCCGCCGCAATGATATCGGCGTCGCGCTCGCCGCGTTTCGATTCCTGCGCGACCCATTCGTTGATCTCAGCGATGCGGCGCACCGCTTCGCGTTCAATGATGGCCTCGGCATAGTCTGCGGCGGACCCGGCATCCTCCGCATTTGCCTTGAGCGCGGCGATAATTCCCGCGGTCGGGCCCTGCCCTTCAAATTCATCGGGGAGGACGGAGAGGAGCGTTGTCAGGGTGACGGGCCGCCCCGCTTCGGTCAGGTCGAGCGTGGCCTTGTGTACGGCCTGCAGATGCGGCTCGGACAGCATCGGCGGAGTCACAACCGCGACCTGCATCACCTCCTGCGGATTGCGGAGGAGACAGCCGACGAAGGCGCGCTCGGCTTGGCGGAGGTTGCGGGTCAAGGCCGCCGCTCCCTCTCGATCAAACTCGACGCCGCCTGATCCGCCATGTTTTGCAGAAGATCGTAGGTGTATCTCGGGCCATGCTTTGCGATGCAGTGGCAGCAAATCGCGGTCAGGGCGCCTAGCGCGTAATTCGTCGCGACGTGCTCCCCACCAACGGACAGGGGCGCGATGTTCTCCTGCATGTGACGCTTACCGAGATCGTAATTGTCCGCGCTCATGCCGCGCTCCGCTGAGACTGGACCCAGAGGTCCAGGTAATCGGCCCCGGCCGGGGGTTCGGACGCGATGACACAGGGTATGGATTGAGAGTGAAGGCGCTCGCGCAGCTTGCGCGCTGCGGCGCGGCCCGGCGGTTCTGACGGGACGTATTCGCCATCCTTCCGGCGGATGCCCTTGTCGCCGTCGGGGAAGCAAACAATCCGCTCTACGCCTTCCGGGACGTTGAAGCCCACGAGGCCTGACGTGCTGAGAGCGGCCCACACCGGGAATTTGCGTCCGGTCAGGAACCAGGCTCCGAGAGCGGATTCGACGCCCTCAGCGATTCCGATATGCGGGCCTGTGCCGCCGATCCGAACCGCGCACCCGCTCGCGGGGCCAAGCCCGCGCTTCGTCTGTATCAGATCCGCCTTGCGCCCCTCGTTCGTGATGTAGATGCGCCATATCGCGTGCGGGACTCCGCGCGGATTATCGACGCGGCAGATCAAAGCGGGATGCTTGCCATGCTGCGGATAGTTGACCGATGGATTGAACCGGAAGACGTCCGGCCAGCCTTCCGGTGGTCGAGGGATGCCGCGATTGAGGAGATAGCGTTCCGCCGGAGTACCTTCGATCGGCAGGCTCGCATACCAGATGCGTCCAGCAAGCCTCTGATTGTCGCGCTCGTTCGCTTCCTGCTCCTGCCGCCTTCTCTCGCGCTCTGCGGCGGCATGTTCGCGCTGGCGGTCGAGTTGCGCCCGGCGCTCCGGATCGAGCCTTTCACCACGGCGGCGGCTGCCAGGGACGCCCTCTCCCGTGATCTCTCGCACCGCTTGCAGAAAGCCGAGCCCTTCGATGTGCTCGACCATTTTGATGATGTCGCCGCCGACCGCGCCGCGGCAGTTGAAGATCTGCTTCGTCACGTTGATCGAGAATCGATCCGTCCCGCCGCAGAGCGGACACGGCCCGGTCCATTCATGGCCGTGGCGTTTCAGTTGCGCGCCATGCGCCAAGGCTTGCTCGAGAATATCGGCCTCGCGAGCGCGCTGGACCCATGCTTCGAACTCGGGCGAGCGAGACAATCACCCCTCCCGCCAGTAGAGCCAGACGAAGCCGGTGGGGATGGGCTGCTTGCGCCGCTTCACGATTCCAGACGCAAGAGCCTCGAACAGATAGATGCCGCATGAGGACTGCGCTCCGACATCCGCGCGCTTCCATATCGCGCGCTGGCTGATCGCGAATGCCTCTCCGACCGGGACCGCCGCAATGATCTTGTCGCGCGTGGGTTCGGTCATGCGGCCCCCGCGAACAGATCACCGGGCCGCGCCATCTGCGCTTGCTTCAAAACGCCCGAGAGGTGCCAAACGATGCCGATCGCCTCAGCCGCGTCTTTCGATTTCAGGCCGGGCACGATCTGACGCGCAAGTGCGAGCGTGTCCTCTTTCGAGG
The DNA here is from genome assembly GCF_035565855.1 of Pseudorhodoplanes sp. Taxonomy (GTDB): domain Bacteria; phylum Pseudomonadota; class Alphaproteobacteria; order Rhizobiales; family Xanthobacteraceae; genus Pseudorhodoplanes. Next base: position 14,395 of record NZ_DATMRX010000365.1, on the reverse strand, counting down.
CCCGGCCGTTCCCGGTGAACGATTTTCGCCAGCTCGACTGGTGAACCTCGATCCATGCGATATCGAGCGCATCCGCGATCTGGATCGCATGGGCGCGCAGCCCGTAGAGGCGAAGATAGGTTTTCATCGTGACAGGGTTGTGCGTCTCGCCCGGTGCGGCACCGGCCCGGCGATCCGGCGCCCTGATATCGGTGACGAGCGGCTGCTCGACAGCGAGATTGGTGACGCCGTTATCTCGCAGCGTGGCGCGGAACCATCGGCGGAACGATGTGAAGATCTCAGCGTCCGTTTCGCCGGTGGCCTTGAATGCGCCTGCAAAAACGATCTTGCCCCCGGACATGAGGGCAAGGCCGCTTGTCGTTGCGCAATCGAGGCCGGCGAGCATGGCTAGTCGTCGTCCCCGTCGTCGTCCGCATCGCCTGCTTCCGCCGGCGGCTGCATCGCCATGACGGTGGCGCGCTCCGATGCGCCCTGCCGAAAACCGTCCAGCCACTTCATGCCTTTCGGACTATTCGCGTCATAACGGTTGTCGGATTCCGACCCGCCGCCGAGGGCGCATTGCCGCCCTTCGATCTCGGCGCGTTCCGACTCCGGGGCCGATTGCGGGATGATGTTGAACAAATCGAGTTGCGCGCGCTCGACCACGATCCCGAGCAAGCCGCATTGACGGACAATTTCCTGCACCTCGTCGAGAAAGTCCTCGACCTCATCCTGGCCGCCATCTGCAATCTTCAAAGCCCGCTTCGCCGCCTTGATGTTGAGTCCTTGCATGTCTGCCTTTGCATAGGCGGAGCGGAGCGAACCGTCCGCACTCGATTTGTCTTTCTTCGCCGCGCGGATGCGTGACAGGTTCACCGTGTCGATCGCAGTCTGGTCAGGCTCGTTCTGTCGCGTCTTGTCGAGCATCCCGCTCTCCTTTGGGTTATGCCGCGGCGAGCGGCGTTTAGCGTTGCTGTTCGACAATCATGTCGATCAAGGCCACGGCGACCGGAAGGCTCACACCCTTTTTCTCGATTAGCCGGCAGACTTGGTAATCGGCGTCTTCTTTGGGCATGTTTTCGTTTTTCATCACGCGGGCGGCCAGGTCCGTCCACATGATCCGATGGCGGTAAACCGCTTCGTTCAATCTTTCGGCGCTCGTCATGCGACCCCCTGCGTTACGCCGCTCTGGCCGCGTGCCAGAGGGAGCTTTTCTCGGAAGATTTCTGCCGCCGCTGGTCGACCGGCTGATAGGCGATGAGGCAATGCGCCTTGCAGTAAGGAAGGCCGGGCGCGGTGGCGTGGCCGCAGAACGTGAAAGGTGTCTGCGTCCCGAATGGGAATTTGCATGTCGCGTCGGTCAGATCGAACAGGCCGATATGCAGCGGCCCGGCATCGGCTGCGTGCGTTTCAGGCGGAAGCGGCACCGACCGCTTCACGAAGAACACCCGCTCCTTGCGCGGGCGCTGTTCCTTTTGCGACTTCGGGCGTCCACCGAGTTGCGCCGGCGCCTCTCGATACAGGCCGAGCCGGTGTGCTTTGCCGATTGCGGCGTTGCGCGTGATGTTTAATTCCGCTGCGATAGCGGCGAACGAAACTCCGGCTTCGAACAACCGGCGCAGCGTGTCGACGCGTTCCTCGGTCCAGCTCACCGCTGCTTCTCCTTGTCGCGATGCAGCCAGCGGGTCTCGGCGCGGCCTTCAAAACCGCGCAAAAACACCAACCAGGCGAAGTCCTGCTTTCCCCCTCTCGGCTCCTTGCCGTTGCGCTCGTATTCAAGCGCGACACGGCCCGGCGGCATCGATGGGCGCGGGGTCAAAAACCATGTGCGGTAGAGCGGGAGCTGCTGGAGCCACACCCCGGCGGCGTTCAACCGGCGCGTTGGAAAAATGATCGCGACCTTGCGCTCTGCGATGGTGCAGGCGTGGCGCGCGAATTCCTCGATCACGTCAAAAGGCGGATTGCTGCACACGTTGACCGCGCGCGTGATGCTGCGGAAATCAACCCCGCCGCCGCCATATCCGCGTGGCTTGATGTCAGACCCGGAAGCGATGAAGCCCGCGGCGCGCGCCGCCTTCACGATCCGTCCCGATCCGCAGCAAGGGTCGAGGATCTCACCGTCGAAGCGTTCCTCGACGAACAGGCGTTCCGAGCACCAGCGATTCTCTATGTACCAGTCGTCCTCGTCGCGCTGCCACGAGTGCGCCCGCACTTCGGTTTTGACATGCGGGACGGCGAGGCTCATGCCGCGACCTTCCCGAGATATTCGGCGAGGAGTTCGTTGACCGCCGCATCCTTGCTCGGCGATCTCGTGCGGGCGGCGTAATCCGCGATGAACCGCGAGACGTGCGGGCTCAATCGCACCAGGTCGTCATCGTTCTCGACCAATTCGATTGCGCGGGCGCGGCGCGGGATGCGCCGGATATAGCCGCGCTCCTCAAGAGCAACGACAAGCCGCGTGACTCCTCCGCGCGACTTTAACCCGAGCCCTGCGGTGATCTCCGCGATGGACGGCGGATAGTCCCGCTCCGCAATGAACGACCGGATGAATTGCAGCGCCTGCGCCTGCTTTCGCGTGAGGCCCATCATGCCGCGGCCCTCAACAGCAGGAAGCCGAACGCGGCAAAGACCATGCCCAAGAGAAAAACCCACAGCGGCAATCCCTCCGGGCACTTGTCGTCTTCAATCGCGACGCCAAAAACGACCGCCAATCCGTAGGAACACAGGAGGAGGAAACACGCCGCTGCGAAGATCATGCCGCCTGCTCCCGCGCTTCCAGTTTCTTTGCGACTTCGATCAGCCAATCAGAGACCGAGAAAATCGCATCGGCGGTGAACAGCGACCGCAGATGCGCCCATTCCTTTTCTGACGGGGGATTGTCCTTCCGCAGCATCGCGCTCAGATGCGCGACGGCGTGGCTTGCGTTGCGAACCTCAGATGGCGTCGGGGTCGTCATTGGCCCCTCGCCTGCACGCGCCGCATGTCGGCGCGAAGATGGGCGACCTTGTCCTCTACCTCATCGGCCTTGCGATCGATCCGCTCGGCCTCCGCAGGCGTCACGGCTCCATCGGACTTCGCCTCGCACATTTCCGACAGAAGATTGCCCGAGGCTTTCCCGATATCGCCGACGTGCTGGTAAAGGTCTTCGGTCGCTTTCCCGCGTTCCGCGCGCACCAGTTCGTATCCGAGCGCAGCCGCATATGCTTTCAGGATGCGCGCGCCGCCGGACAATGCATCCAGGTCCATCGCAACATCGAGCGGGATGAAAACGGATTCCTCCGGGTTGCCGTAGCGGCTGAGGATTGGAGCATCGACGCGGGTGTGTGACGCTATCTCACTGAGGGGCCCCGCTGCTTCACATGCGCGGCGCGTCGCTGATTTGATTGCGAGATAATCGGCACGAGAGAAAGGACGTCCGTTCATCTGTGCGCCCCTTGGTGAAAAGCTTCTCGCGGGCCGGTCGCTACTCCGGCGATGTGTTTCGCCCTTCGGGCTGGCGGCACATGCCTCGCCATTTCCGGTTGGATTTCCGAGGTCCGGCTGATCCCTCTTTGCGTGTCGCTTTCCACGCCGCCGCGAGATTCCGAATGGACTGGACCGCTCGCTACCCATCCCGGCTTGCCACGCCCATCAGCGGTCAGACGGCCCCGCGTGGAACGCGACACCTCCCGCCGACAGGCGCAACTCACGGGCCAAAGCCTCGTCCGTCCGCCATTCGAAATGAATTGGTGGTGAGAGCATTTGCGCTCTCCCCTGCTGAATGGGGCCGGCGGCTGGTGCGGATTTTCTTCCCGGCGGTCACATAGTCCGACCGCCTTGTGTGTCAGGCAGCACCAGCGCTGTGATCCCGACACCATCATGCCCTCGCCACCTTTCGGCAAAGGCCCCTCGTGGATACTCGTTCGCGCAACGTTCGCGCGCGAGATTGCATTGCCTCGCCCGCCACAGCGCGCAACGATTCGCGGCATGGGACGACGAGACGAAATCGTGGAGCCGACCGACGACACGGTGAGACACCGATCGGCTCCAGTCGCGGCAGACGGTTGGGACGTGGCCGCGAAGCGAAAAGGCGAAGGCCGCTCGTTGCCTTCGGGGGGACGACGGATAGAACGAGCGGCCCCGCTCGACACGGACGCGATACCGGCCGTGCAAGCTGAATTGGAATTGATCGCGGCGCGGATCACCGTGCTCGCGTGGGATCTGAACGAAGCGCAGGCGCTGCTACCCGCGGCGGTTCTCGTGCATGAAGCGGCGGTGCGGGTCATGCGGCGCTTGCCTCCCGCGCAAGGAGGTTTGCCTTGAACATCTCCTCCGGGCTGGCCCCGGCCAGCGGCATCACGAGCGCCCAATGACGATCAGGGATGCCAATCTTCGTCCACTTGTAGACGGCCTCAGCCGTCACCGTGCCATTCGAGGCTTCGGCGATTTTGACGGCGCCACCGGCGGCTTTGATGATCTCGGAGATGCTTCGCATGAACTGGAATATCGTGGAATTTAATTCCAGATGCAAGCGGAAAGATTTCCATACCGAAAAAATTTCCAAGACTTAAAAGGATCGCGCCTTTTGGAGTCGGGAATGGTTGTGCCCAAAAAGCGAAAGCGGTTGCCTGATTGGGTGCGGCGGGCGGACGCCCTACGGGAGCGCCGCGGCTGGTCGCTGCGGCAGCTCGCCGCAGTCATGACGGAGATGGGCAACCCGACCGATGTGGAGACTTTGTACAAGATATTTCAGGGTAAAGTCGCACAGCCGCGAGGCTCAACGGTAGCTGACATCGCTGCGGCGCTAGATGTCACCGAGCAATTTTTGCGATACGGTCGAGCATCCGGCGTGGAGGACGACCCGGACGACATAACGCTTCCAAGAAACGGAATTCTGGAAATCGACTTCCGCGCCGGCCTTGGCGGCGGAGGAACCATGGAAGGGCGTGAAGTAGTACGGGACGGTAGTTACGCCGACCCGATCAAGGAGGAGGCTTGGCAGCTCCCGGCGCGATTTATCCGGGAGGAAATCCGGGTCAGCGAAAAGAACCTACGGGTGGTTGAGACTTACGGGGACAGCATGGCGCCGACCCTGCTGTCCGGAGACCGCGTGATCGTCGATACCGGGCACCAGATCCCCTCGCCGGACGGGATCTACGCGCTCCGGGATCAGTTCGGGTTTCTGGTGGTGAAGCGGCTGCAGGTTCTACGGACCCAGCCGCCGGTGGTGCGGATCATTTCCGACAACACCGCGCACGCGCCGGAGGACGTCCCGATCGACAATCTCGCCATCGTTGGCCGCGTCGTCTGGGCGGTGAAGCGGATATGAGACGGTGCGGGGCGGTAATTGCTGGAATGGCGATTGCCGCCCTTGTCGTGCCCGCTGGTGCGTCCTGGCGGATTTCCGAGGCCAAGGACCGGATGACGGGGAAAAACGAATCCTGGGCCGCCCTAGCCGCAAAGAACCCCGATCAGGGAATGACCGCCGATCTGGAATTGTCCTGCGCCGCCGGCGGGCGCCTCTTCACCGTGAAGCTATCCGCGCCCCTGACCCGCGGGAAAATCTCAGCCCGGCTCCGGGCGGACGATGGTCCCGTTCAGAACCTCGCCGGCCTCCGGGTCTATTCCGACCCGCACCGGATCCCGATCGTCACGGCGCCCCGGCTCGACCTGGCCGGGCGGAAGCGGTTCCGGGTCGAATTATTCCCGACCGGCTCCCCGCCCCTGTTCTACGATTTCGACCTGACCGGGATCGACCGGGCCATGGCGGCGGTGCGCTGCCGCTAACCGTTGAGCAACGCCTCGGCCGCCTTGACGTGATCCGGGAGCCATTCCAGCCGCTGCCGGGCGCTTCGCAGGTCCGATTCCGCGGCGCGCAGCGTTTCGATCACCTCGGCAATGCTCGGGGTGAATTTGGCCGCCAGCAAAACCCGGCGCATCGCGATCGCCAGCCCGAGCCGCGTCGGCTGTTCGTCCGCGATGAACTGCACGAGCGTGCGCTGGAAAATCTCGCCGTCCGTCTTGTCGAGGTGCTTGGTCACGGCGATCAGCACGCCGGCGGCCTCCGCGATTTCCACGGCTGTGGCGCGCGGCGGATCGGCCAGCAGCCGCTCGAGCCCGGCGACGTCGACCGCGCGCACCGCGGCCAGCCCATCCCGCATGTCGGACGCCCGCCGCTCCATCACCCCGTCCCGGAGCTTGTCGTAGGCCGGCAGGAAAGCAGCCACCGCATCGGCGATCCGCCTTTCTCGCTGGACCGGTAGAACGGTACTTCCTTGGGTCAACTCGCCGCTTTTGGCCATAGCGTCCCCTCCTCCTCGGGTTGCGTGAACTGAGCGATTTGCCGGCGGGCCACCTCGATCGGGTCATAGGCGGCGCGCTCCGGTCGCCCGCCTCCGTTGGCCCGCCGGTCCCGGCTGTATTTGATTTCGTTCTGCACCCAGGTCCGCCATGCGGCCCGCCAGTCCTTGAACCGCGATCCCTTCGCCTGATGGTGGTTTTTGAACCGCTCCCACAACCTCGGAATATCTTGGAATGGAATTCCAGCCTCTTCCGCGTAGCGGTGCAGGTCGCCGTCGAGTTCGAGTCCTTCCGGCCATGACGATTCTTCCCTCGCCAGCTTCTTTCCGGTCTTTCGGCTGGGAGAGACCTCCGTTGTGGATGGAAGATTTCCAGCGGGTGGGATCAATTCGGCTTGCGCGCTAGCGGAGTCCACGGTCCTAGGTCCATGGTCCACGGTCCTAGGTACTGGTCCAAGGTCAGCATCGAGGCCTCGCGAATGCTCGCGAGTGTTCGGCGAGGCCTCGTCGAATGACGGCAGTCGGCTTTCGGACGGCCGGTCAATCTTCTGATGTTTCAACCAGTTAACGACTTCGAGGTAATGCGACCCGTCGACCTCGTACCTCCGGATGCACCCTTTGGCCTCTAATTCGTCCAACCACCCCGGCATGAGGCCGGGCGCATCATCATCATACGGGTAGAGAAGGCTCGCGAGCATTCGCGAGGCTGCGCGAGACCTCCCCGCATCGTCGGCAATTGTCCAAAGTTGGACGAAAAGCAGCCGGGCGTCGCGAGACAGATTTCCTATCGTTTCAGATTGAGGGAACTCCGGCTTGATTGTGCGGATGCGGGCCAAGTCCGGCCTCCATGTTTGGGGTCTGGAATCGGCTTTACCTCAACGTGGAATTAATTTCCAGATTTATGTTGACACTCCGTTTTGCTGGAAATATATTCCAGAACATCAGAACGGAGATGACGCGATGACCAGCAACGTCAGAAACCGAGCGATAGCGCACCTCGCCTTCCGGGCCGGCGGACAGCCGCTCTGCAAGTCCCGGCGCGGTCACATCGTGGTCGCCATTGATGACTGCGCCGGCTGGGACATCTGCAAGCGATGCCAGGCCAAGGCGGACAAGATGAAGCCTCGGGCCAAAGGCCCGACGGCGGCGCAATTCTTCGCAAGCAATCCCGACATTATGGGCCGCATCGCTGCAGCGGTCGCGGAGTGACAGCCATGCGATCCCCTACCGACAAGATCGAAGCCGCCCGCCGCAACCGGAACAACAGCCCGGCGTCGAAGTCGATCGACAGGCTGGTCCGCCGGGCCGCGCGCAAGGGCGTGCTGTTCGAGGTGATCGACCACAAGGGTTTCGACGATCCGGTCGAGGCGACGTTCCGCAGCCGGTGGTCATATCCCGGCCGGTTCCTGACGGTGTGGCCGCAGACCGGCGTCATCACGCAGCGGATTGATGCGACCAAGGACGGCGAGACCGACCCGAGCGCGGACGCCTGCTATCACCGCTGGTTTTGGGGCGAGATGGCGTCCGTCGCGTTCTGGCGCACGCGCGGCGAATACCGGATGGCCCGCCGCGTTCTCAAGAACGCCCGCAGCTTTCGCGAACTTGCGGAAGGCGACAACGTCATTCGGATGGCCGCATGACCGCGCCAAACCCCGTCTCCGTCCGCCGCCGGCACAAGATCATCGCGCAGCCCAAAGCTCGGGTTGAACGCCGCCGCGTTCTCGAAACCGCAAACCGGCTCGTCACGGAATCCGACTGGCGCGGTGATCTCGCGAGAAGCGTGCTGGACGTGATCGAGACGGAGGAGCACGCGTGATGATCTACATGAACAGCAAAACACTGATGGAGAAATTCAAAAGCAACACGCATCGGCCGGGTGTGGTTGTGACGGACAAGTTGCCGGACGGGGAATTCCGAGCGAGCGAATTGCCTCGCGAAATTCTGGAGGAGTTGCTCGACAATTTCGCGTCCATGGGTGCCGGAGCCATCGTCCAAAGCCATCACGGCTATTCGATCGAGATGGAGAACGGCATCCGCCTGAGCGGCAAGACACTCTCCGATGTGGCGGCCGAAGTCAGGGCTTACGACGAACTCTGCGAGTTCAGAGAAAATATTCGGTTTGTGAGGGTGCCTCGCGCCTAACTAAAGGGGGATCAAACAGTGGAACTAGCCCAATTCCTTCGCCTCGCCGCCGAGACGGTGCATCAAATCGACAGCCGGTTCGCGAAGGCGAATCTGCACGTGGTGATCACGCCGTTGCCCGGTAAAGCGCCCGCGGACCACGAGGTACGGTTCACCGACCCAACGGGACGCGTGGTGAGCCCGCCCATGACGTATTCGGGCCAAGAATTCCCATGGCCGCACGGCGCGTGGACTGGCCCGCTGTCTCAACTCCCAGAAGATCGCATCCAATGACCGAGGATAAGCCCAAATTTGAAAACCCGATCACGCACGGGCCTATGACCGAAGAAACGGCGCGCCTGTCACGCATCCATTGGGCGCTAGTAACGCACGGCGAGCGCGTCGCATCGACGCAGATGGTCGTCGACATGTCTGAGATTATCCAGTTCGCGGTTGATGGGCTTCGTGAGGTTTCCGAAACCAAAACGATAGGCGCGGCAAAGCACGTCGCGTCACGGACGATCCGCCAGATTCAATCTCGCTTCGAGGTCTCATAATGACCACCGCAAAGGATATGCGCAGATACGTTGTCGACGCTTTTGAGCAATCGCGGCTCGCCTACCAGTTTAGCCCCGGCTCCTACACATACGGCGCGATGGCAGCGTGCCTGTTGGCGCTTTCTGCGTCCGATGAGCCGGATTGGATCGCCGAGTTTTCCGAGTGGATGCAATGAACCCCATCGGCAACGCCGCAGCAGCGGTGGTCAACAAGCTGGAGAGGAAAATGGATCGCTACGCATATTGGCGCGCGGCGTTGCGCGGTGAAAGGCCGGAGGCCAACCCCGACAATCCGCAGGACGGCTATTATCGCGTCCGCGATCGCAAGGGCGGCCCACTCGTGCCGGTCGCGGTGTGGTTCGAGAACGATCGCCAGCTTTGCGTGATCGGCGGGAAGCTCGTCGACGAAACCACGGCCTGCGAACGCTGGCCCTATTTCGCGGACAAACCGATCAGCCACGAGGTCTACACGGCGGTCGCGGACCGCGGCGAGAACTGGCCCGATATCGACGACACGGTAGCGGATCAGCAGCGTGCCGGGATCGGCGGGAATAACCCGCCCGAGGACGAAGCGATCATTCTGCAGGAACAGATCGAAGCCGCGGCGGCCGGCGCAAACGCCTACGCGAAGATCACAGACGACGCCACGCTCGCGAAGGCGCAAACGCTGCGGTCCCGCCTCCTGGAATTGTCCCGCACCGCGGACAAGCGCCGCGAGGATCTGAAGCGCCCGCACATGGAAGCTGGCAAGGCCGTCGACGCGAAATGGCAACCGCTGGTGAAGATGGCGAAGTCGTTTGCCGACAGCATCGCGGCGGCGATGAACGCATGGGAAACCGAAAAGCTCCGGCGCGAGCGAGAGGAGCAGCGCAAGGCTGAGGAGGCCGCTCGCAAGGCCGCTGAGGCCGGGAGGCCGGCGCCGGTCGCACCCGCCCCGCCGCCCGCTCCCGCGCCGATCAAGGGCGCCGCGGGTCGTGCCGCATCGGTCAAACTGGTGCGCATCGCCACCGTCACCGATCAGGACGCCGTGTACCGCTACATGAGGGACCGGCCGGAAGTGGTCGAACTGCTGGCCAAACTGGCCCAGCGCGCGGTCGATGCCGGCCGCGACGTCCCCGGCGTCAAAATCGAGGAGGCCCGCCGTGTCGCATAGCTCCGCACCGACGCAAGAACTGGAACGCGATCCGATCGACAAGCGCACCGGCGATGTCATCGCCTTCGCCCCGCCTCGCCTCCCCTATCATCCCGCAATCCAGGATCGTTTCGGGATCGACAAGGCCGGATGGAAAGCCTTGGTCGAGGCGGTGTTTCCCTCGGCGAAGTCTATCGACTCCGTCGCGATGGTTCTGTCCTACTGCAAGGCGCGCAACCTCGATCCGTTCAAGAAGCCGGTTCACATCGTTCCCATGTGGGACAACAAGTCCGGCGGCTACGTCGAGACGGTATGGCCTGGCATTGCCGAACTCCGCACCACGGCGTTCCGCACCGGGCACTACGCCGGATGCGACGAGGCAGAATTCGGCCCGATGCAGAAGCGGGCATTCACCGGCAAGGTGAAGGAATGGAAGGACGGTCGGCAGTCGTGGGTCGAGAAAACCGTTGACGTCGAATTCCCCGAGTGGTGCCGCATCACGGTCTATCGCGAGCTTGGCGGGCGCCCGTGCAAGTTTGTCGGGCCAAAGGTCAAGTGGCTGGAGAACTACGCCACGATCGGCAACAGCGATGTGCCGAACGAGATGTGGCAGACGCGGCCGGAAGGTCAGCTTGAAAAATGCGCCGAGGCCGCGGCGCTGCGCAAGGCGTTCCCGGAAGAACTCGGCGGTGAACTGACCGCAGAGGAGATGGAAGGGCGCAGACTGCACGACGCGGCCGCCGCGGCGCGCGACGTCACGCCGAAGCCGCCGGCCCCACCCGCGCCTCCGCCGCCCGATGACTTGCCGCCGGCCGCAGAGGCAACGCCACCCGCGCCGCCCGCAGAGGACAAGCCCAAGACCACGCGCCGGCAGCGCCAGCATCAGGCCGCCGCGGAGCGCGCCGAAAACATCCCGCCGGCCGACACCGACCCGGACGGGTTCACGAAGTGGGCCGATGACATGCTCGCGACGATCGACGACGCAGCAGATCTGGAGACCGCGTTCAATGAGCAGATCGAGCCGCGCATGGCCGGCATGTTCCCGCCGGCGCGCGAGGACGTCATGGCCGTCTACCAGAAACACGAACGCCGTCTCGGGGGAGAGTGATGCAACCGTTCTTCATGGTCTACGGCATGGGGCAAGGCGCACCTACCGCCCGACACGACAGTTTCGGCCGGGCAAAGGCGGAAGCCGAGCGATTGGCACGCAACAACCCCGGCATCGAATTCTACGTGCTCGCCACGGTCGGATGCGCGCGCAAGACCGATGTCGAATTCACGCTGATCAAGCGCGAACTCGATGACGAGGTACCGTTCTGATGTCGCGCGCGCTGGTCGTTTGCAGGACTGACGCGGACCGCCAGCGCGCGGCGTCATGGGCATTGAAAGCGCCCGACGGCACGAGGATCGAATTCAAAGCCGTGAAGCGCACCATGGCCCAGAACGACCGCATGTGGTCGATGCTGACCGACGTCGCCCGCCAGGTGCGCTGGCATGGTCAGAAGCTGACCGCCGACGAATGGAAGCTGATCTTCCTGGACGGACTCGACCGCGAGACGCGCACGGTGCCGAGCCTCGACGGGCGCGGCGTTGTCAGTCTCGGCCGGTCATCATCGGATCTGACACGTCAGGAAATTTCCGACCTGATGGAATTGATCGCGGCTTTCGGCGCCCGCCGCGGCGTCAAGTTCAAGGTGTTTGCGGAATGACCATTCTCGACCGCCCCCACCCAGACTGGAAGCGCCCGGCTATTCCAACACGGGTCAAGCTCGACGTCGTGATCCGCCAGGAAGGCAAGTGCAAGGCCACGGGCGAAAAGCTCGGGACGTTGAGCAACACGCAATTCGATCATCGCCCCGCTCTCTGGGAGCGTAAGTTCGACACCGAGGCATGGGACACCATCCCGCCGGCGAACGATCCGAATTATATCGAGGCCGTGACGATCGAAGCGCACGACAAGCGCACCAACGGCCCAGGTGGAGAGAAGCGCATCACCACAGCCGGATCAGACGCACACCGGCGCAAGAAGGATCGGCGCGCGGCCGAATCCCGCGACGAATTCCGCCGCAACGTGATTGAGCGCGAGTGCGGACAGAAGCGAAAGCCGAAAGGAACGATCCGGTCTCGTGGATTCGCAAAGCGAGAACGCACGCTGATACCGAACTAACGGAGAATTACACCATGTACGCTGATGCACGCTTTGAACAGAATACCGAGACCAAGCCCGATCCGTTCAAGCTCGAAACGCTTATCGCGTGGCTGGAGAAGCAGCCGGCGGACACGCCGTACAACTACGAATGCAAAGAGCATTGCCTCCTTGCGCAGTATTTCTGCGCGCTTGGGTATCGCGTTCAAAGCATGGGGCCATTCAGTTTCTGGACGGACACCGGCAATTTCGGCCTCCCGGATGGATTCAACGACGTTGCAGTCGGAGGCGAAGACTACGTCTCCGGTTCCAATCCGATTGAGTTTTACTGGACCTTCGGAGCCGCCCTAGAGCGCGCCCGCAAGCTCTCGCGTGCCGAATAATCCGCTAACCACCCCCGTACAACATCACTGCAGAGGATGAGATGATTACAGCAGAGCAAGTGAAGGCAGCCGTCGAAGCGGCCGGGATCACTCGCATTGAACACCACGATTGCGGGATGTGCGGATACATGACGGCTTATCTGGTCGAGGATGGGAAACTGTATTTTGACCCAGGGTGCGACTGTCGTTGGGCTGGTGCGCCCGAGCCGCGAGATTGGCGGGACGCAGCCGATTGGATCAACATGCAGAGCCAGCCGGACATCAAGGCCCGACTCGCCAAAGCGTTCGGCATTGACCTGCCGCCAGCCGATGCTGCGTAGCCGTTAAACCGCCGTTACTCAAATGACCGCACGAGCCCATTGCACCCAAGCCGAGATCCAGCGCCGCATCCGTGCGGCGAAGGCCGAAGGCTTGCGCGTGCGGGGCATCGCGCCGGACGGGACCATTCTTGTGGACGGGGCCGGTCTCGAGCTCGAGGTCGGTGCTACACTGCCGCCCGAAGCCTCCAAATGGATGGAGGTCAAGGCATGAAGCCGATGAAGATCGACCTGCCCTATCTCTATAATGAGCCAGATCACCGGGGAAACCCCCGCCTGTACGTTCGCAAGGCTGGCCGGCGCGTCCGCATCAAGGAGCGCCCGGGCACTCCTGAGTTCATGCTGGCCTATTCGGCCGCGCTCGAGACCGTTGGCACCCGCCAGGATGTGCGCCGGCAGTCGGCCGCCCCGGGGTCGTTCGGCTGGCTGGCCGCTCAGTATTTCTCGAGCTCCGCCTTCGACCAACTGGACCTGCAATCGCAGCGGACCCGCCGCCGGGTCATCGAGGAATGCCTCGAGGAGCCCCGGGTGCCCGGCTCGAGCGACAAGCTACGGGACTGCCCGATGCGCCTGCTAGGCCCGGATCACGTCCAGATGCTGTTAGACCGCCGAAAGGGGTTTCCCGGGGCGGCCAACAACCGCCTGAAATACCTGTCCGCCATGTTCGGCTGGGCCATCCCGAAGCACCTGAAGGCGAACCCGGCTCGAGACATCAAGCCCGTCCGGTACTCGAGCGACGGCTTCTACACTTGGACGCTCGAGGACGTGCGGCAATTCGAGGAGCGGCACCCGATCGGCACCAAGGCCCGGCTGGCGCTGGCGCTACTGCTCTACACCGGAGCTCGGCGCGGCGACGTGGTGACGTTCGGCCGGCAGCATGTCAAGAACGGCTGGCTGCGCATGGTGCCCAAGAAAACCCGGCACCTTCGGGCAACCGCAATCGAGCTCCCCATCCTCCCCGTACTCGAGGAGGCCATCCGAGAAGCGCCGACCGGGGATCTGACATTCCTGGTGACGGAATACGGCAAGCCGTTCACAGCAGCCGGATTTGGGGCGTGGTTTCGGAAGCGATGCGACGAAGCCGGGCTCGAGCAATGCACGGCGCACGGACTGCGGAAGGCTGGGGCGGCTCGAGCGGCTGAGGCCGGCGCGACTGACCGGGAGCTCATGGCCCTGTTCGGATGGACGAGCTCGAGCCAAGCGACGACCTACACCCGGGCGGCGGATCAGAAGCGATTGGCCGCCGAAGCGGTACGGAAGCTCGAGCAAACCGGGAACGAGCTTGGTCTCACCACTTTGTCTCACTCAAAAAAGATCGGATAAAACAATGGCTTATGAATGGGCTGGCAGGAGTGGAGGGACTCGAACCCCCAACCCCCGGTTTTGGAGACCGGTGCTCTAGCCAGTTGAGCTACACTCCTACGAAGCGCCTGCGGCGGACCGCAAGGCCCGCCGCCAGCGGGGATATGCCCGAGGGATAGG